>CAZTIY010000010.1:0-26047 GCA_964613765.1 uncultured Eubacterium sp. | reverse complement strand
TTACCCCGCGCCCCGCAGGAGGCAAGCGACTCGTAGAAACTGCGCGAAGCGAGGAACTTTTTTCGCAGCGGTGCTATGCCGCCCGTCCCTCAAATAACACGTGTGAACTGTAACAGAAAACGGACGTGGCGCGTTTGAGATCGTGTTAATTCTTGACAGTTTGCGGAAAACACATTTATAATTTAAAGTTGTAAATTATTAAAGATACGTATAATTTCACAGACTTTAGATAACGTCAAGGGGACTTTCGGAGTTCGGAACCGTTCTCCGGTCTCATGTTTTCAGGGCGGATAATTTTACACGGAACCGCCGGAGAACCGGGCCTTTCTCCGGTCGGATATTGCATGGTCCGGATTAATCAAAAGGGGATTTTCAGGGTAGAGGGTAGTATTCCGGCAGGAAATTTTTTAAATACCGGAACATTACGAAGGGAGGTGTCAGATGTCTCCAATTATTATAATTTTATTGGTCGCCGCCGGAATCGCGGCAGGATGCCTGATCGGATATATTTGGCGTAAATCGGTGGCGGAAAAAGCGATGGGAAGTGCCGAGCAGCAGGCCCGTAATATGATTCTGGACGCGGAGAACCGGGCGGAAACCATCAGAAAAGAGATAGAAATAGAAGCTAAAGAGGAAGCCCACAGGATAAGGAGCGAGGCTGACCGGGATATACGGGAGCGCAGAAGCGACATTCAGAGACAGGAGAACCGCGTTCAGCAGAAGGAGGAAAGCGCCGACCGGAAGCTGGAGCAAATAGACAGAAGAGAAAAGAAAATAGCTCAGATGGAGAAGGAGGCCGAAAGGAAGAACCAGGAGGCCCAGAACATCCTGAATAAGCATGTCGCGGAACTTGAGAGGATTTCCGGACTGTCCGTCGATGACGCAAAAGCGATGATTCTTGAAAGCGTCGAGAAGGACTGCCGCCGCGAGGCTTCTCTGATGATACAGGATATTAAGACGAAGGCGAAAGAGGAGGCGGATACCGCGGCCAAGGAGATCATAGTAGGCGCCATACAGCGCTGTGCGGCCGACCAGGTTTCCGAGAGCACTTTGTCGGTAGTGAATCTGCCCAACGATGATATGAAAGGCCGTATCATCGGAAGAGAGGGACGCAATATAAGAGCGATAGAAACGCTTACAGGCATCGACCTCATAATAGATGACACGCCTGAAGCTGTAATAATATCAGGATTTGATCCCGTGCGCCGGGAGGTGGCGAGGATCGCGCTGGAGAAACTCATTGTCGACGGCCGCATCCATCCCGCGAAGATTGAAGAGATGGTAGACAAGGCGCGCAAGGAGGTCAACCGCGTAATTAAAGAAGAAGGCGAGAGGGCCACATTCGAAGTTGATATTCACAATCTTCATCCCGAACTTGTCAAGCTTCTCGGACGACTGCATTACAGGACATCCTACGGACAGAATGTTCTTCAGCATTCTATCGAGGTTTCTCATCTTGCGGGGCTCATGGCGGGTGAACTCGGGATGGATGTGAAACTGGCCAAACGCGCCGGCATACTTCACGATATAGGAAAGGCTCTCGATCATGAGTATGAGGGTACGCATGTCGATATAGGCATACAGATACTAAGAAAGTATAAAGAATCCGAGGCTGTCATCAGCGCCATGGCGGCACATCACGGCGATTACGAGCCTAAGTCGCCGGAGGCCGTGCTTATAGCCGCGGCTGACGCGCTTTCCGCCGCGAGACCGGGCGCCCGCAGAGAGTCGCTTGATATTTATGTCAAACGGCTTGAGAAGCTTGAGGAGATTGCGAACACGACACCGGGAGTTGCGAATTCATACGCTATCCAGGCGGGCCGTGAGATCAGAATCATAGTCAATCCGGAATCCGTGAGAGACGATGAGATGACGATACTCGCGAGGGATGTTTCGAAGAGGATAGAGTCGGAGCTTGAATATCCCGGACAGATAAAAGTCAATGTGGTGCGGGAGACGAGGGCGGTCGAATACGCGAAGTAAGCTTGAACATAGCGCCGGGCTCTTCCGGGTATTGCCGGAGGGCCCGGCTTAACGGCTTTTTGGAGAAAAAATTGATTTATTTTGACAACAGTTCTACCACGCCGGAAGCTCCGGAAGTAATAAAAACGGTTTCTGAGACAGCATCGGAGATAATCGGCAATCCTTCGTCACTCCACGAAGCCGGTCTTCGGGCCGAGAAAAAGGTTTCTGAAGCGAGAAAAATATTCGCTTCGGCCGTCGGAGCGCTCCCGGAGGAGATTTTTTTTAATTCAGGCGGAACAGAGGGTGACAACGCCGTAATTTCCGGAGTCGCGCGGATGTTCAGAAAAACCAGGAAAAAGATGATTTCCACGAAGGTTGAACATCCCGCAGTTCTGGAACCGCTGAAGAGGCTTGAGCAGGACGGCTGGGACGTTGTCCTTATCGGGGTGGACGGAAAAGGGAGACCTGATATGGAGGCGCTCAGACGCGCCGCCGGAGAGGATACGGCCCTTGTTTCCATGATGACGGTAAATAATGAGACAGGAGCCGTCATGCCGGTCCGTGAGGCGGCGGAGATCGCCCACTCATGCGGGGCTCTGTTTCACACCGACGCCGTTCAGGCATTCGGTAAAATGAGTCTGAAAGATACAGGAGCCGATTTCATAACGGTAAGCGGACATAAATTCCACGGACCCATGGGAACGGGAGCGATGTATGTGAAGAAAGGAATAAGTCTGCCCCCGTTAATCCTCGGCGGCGGCCAGGAGCGGGGGCTCCGTTCCGGAACGGAGAATGTCCCCGGAATCGCGGGCTTCGGCGAAGCGGTAAGACTCGCCGTACAGGAAGAGAACGCCGCGGACAGGCGCATAAGGGAAGTGAGGGAGGAGCTTTTATCGGGCATCCTCTCGGGGATTCCCGGTGTACGCGTGAACAGTCCGGAAGACGGGGCCCCGTCAGTGCTCAATGTGAGTTTTACCGGGACACGCGGTGAGGTTATACTTCATATGCTGGAACAGAGAGGGCTCTATGTTTCCACAGGTTCTGCCTGCTCTTCGCATAAGAAAGGCCTGAGTCCCGTTCTTACGGCAATGGGACTCACCGACGAAGAAACGGAGAGCGCGGTGAGATTCAGTTTCAGCAGGTACAATACCGTTGAGGAGGCCCGGGAGGCGGCGGAAATCATAAAGGACGCCGTTTCTTCTTTCAGAAAACTCGGGGATTTGAGGCGCCGGGGCAGATAAAAGAAGCAGGTAAGACATAACGAACTCCGCTCCTTCGTTGAGTTTCGCGTAAGTTTCAACCGCCGCAGTAAACGGAAACCGGCATGAAAAGGCGGATATTCCTATAAGGCCCGGGATTCATACATAAGTATCAGGCGCTTCGGAAACCGTAGCGGACGGAAAGATATAAGATCGATATGGAAAGTGAAAAAGAACGTATATACATCGTGCGAACCGGGGAGGTCGCCCTTAAGGGTATGAACAGACCCTGGTTTGAGAAGAAACTCGCGGACAGAATCAGAACGGCTGTGAGACCTGTCGCCGCGGAATCCGGAGAGCCGGCGAATATAGAAGTAAAGCGGCATGAAGGTCTGATATTCGTGAAAAGTTCCCCGGATATCCCGGAGGATAAACTGATTGCCGCGGTTTCGCGGGTCTTCGGCGTGCAGTCCGTAAGTCCCGCGACGGCGTGCGCGAGCGATCTTGACAGTATCGGGGACGCCGCGGTCGCGTTTATGAAAGCGCAGATCGGGAAGCGGGGCGTCAGAACATTTAAAGTGGAGACGAAGCGCGCGGATAAGACATTTCCGGTTAAGTCACCCGAGATATCACGTATAATCGGAGCCAGGGTGCTTGCCGGATGCGGGACGCTTAAGGTCGATGTCCGTGATCCGGACGTGAAACTGTTCATAGATCTCCGTCATGACGGGACATTTCTCTACGACAGCAAAGTTTCCGGGATAGGCGGACTACCACTCGGGACCAACGGTAAAGGTCTCGCGCTTTTCTCCGGCGGAATCGACAGTCCCGTCGCGACATGGATGATGGCGAGGAGAGGCATGGTTATGGAGGCCGTGCATTTTCACAGTTATCCCTATACGAGCATGAGGGCGCAGGAAAAAGTTGAGAGGCTGTGCGGAATCATAGCATCATATACCGGGAGAATCAGGCTGCATATAATAAACATTCTGCCGGTGCAGGAAGAGATTATAAAGAACTGTCCGGAAGAGGAGACCACCGTGCTCGTCCGCCGTTTCATGATGAGGATAGCTGAAAAAACCGCGGAGAAAGCGGAGTGTCAGATGCTCGTCACCGGGGAAAATCTCGGACAGGTTGCCTCCCAGACCTCCGACGCTCTCGTCGTCACAGATGAATGTGTGAGCATGCCGGTCATGAGACCGCTCATCGGGATGGATAAAACGGACATTATGGAGAAGGCCCGGGAAATCGGCACTTTTGAAACTTCAATCGAGCCTTACGAAGACTGCTGCACGGTTTTTCTTCCGAAGCATCCCGTGACGAGGCCGAAGTTAGAAAGGATACTTCATTCCGAGTCACTCATAGATGTAAAAGGACTTACGGAACGCGCGATCGGGTCTGAAGAAGTAAAAATAATCCGTGGATGACCGGTGTTGTGACTTTCCGTCCGGTTAAGAGAACGCGGACGGCCCGCTACGATGCACATGACTGACGAACGGCCCGCGGTGAAACCGCGAATTACTCACTTCTCCGGTTAACTGTTTCTCTGTTTCAGTCCTCTGTCTCTATGTCATGTGACAGTCTTCTCATCTCCGATCTAAGTCTTATATACGGAAGGCCGATGACGTTCTCATAATCGCCTTCAATTCGGTCGATATACCGTCCGAAAATCCCCTGTATGGCGTAAGCGCCGGCCTTGTCGTAAGGTTCTCCGGTTTCGAGATAGTCATTTATCTGTTTATCCGTGAGTTCCTTTACGAAGACACGGGTGGTCTCGCAGAAGACCCGCTTCTCCGGAAGGCGCAGCGGAACGAGCGCGACGCCTGTAGCGACGTCGTGACTGTCACCGGAGAGAAGACGGATCATACGTTCTGCATCGTCCCTGTCAGAAGGCTTTCCGAGTATCTCATCCTTAAAGACGACCGTATCCGCCGCGATGATCAGGCTGTCCGCGTCATCCTCATGTCCGGATTCCGCCATGATCTCATCACGGCAGGCCAGAGCCTTTTTAAGCGCAAGATACATGACCGCGTCCCTGACATCCGTTCCTTCGGGAATCGTTTCGTCCGTTTCCGCGGGTCTTATCACCGGCTCTATTCCGTGCTGAGTAAGTATTTCCTGCCTTCTGGGAGATTTAGACGCCAGAATGATATTCGAAAATCTGTACATAGTTTCTTCCTGATATAATCAATCTGTGTTCGCTGACCCCTGAGGTTAACAATATGTCCGGCCTGAAGGCACGTCCTGTCATAACGCGCGACATGTCGGATCTCATAAGGGAATTATAGGATTATTCATAACGGACCGCAACGGTTTTATTCACCCTGTCCCGCGCGGATATTAAGATACACTACATGCGGATAAAAACACCGTGCGCATCGTGCGAAACCCGTAAAACTCCGGTGAATAAAGAGAGCGAAGAGTATTAAAAAACAAAAGCCGCCTTTCCGGAGAATGAATTCACATAAACCGGGCAGGCGGCTTTCTGTAACCGCTATAACGAATTTCAAAAATGATAATCTGCGCGGGTGAAGCCGCACATGAAATAAACAGGTTGAAGGTCTCTGAAGCCGCCTGAGAATTAAACAGGTTGAGATCCCCTTAAGCCGCCCGTGAATTAAACAGGCTGAAGGTCTCTGAAGCCGCCCGTGAAATAAACAGGCTGAGGCCCCATGAATGCCTGTGAATTAAGCAGGCTGATGCCGCCGGAAACAGCCTGCAAATCGAACATGCTTATACCGGGCTGAAGAAACTTATGAATCAGTCAAGCTGATATGCGGCCATAAAGCCGCTTTCGACCGCCGGACCTATGCTGCTGTAAACAGCGTTTGTTCCAAGAACACGGTAATTCGGGAATTCAGAAAACTGTTCGGCGTAACTGAGATTGGGACGCATTCCCATAGACAGCACCACCGTATCGCAGGGGGCAATGACCTGTTCACCCTGATCTGTTGTGAAAATACAGTTATGATCCTTGATTTCCACCAGCTTATGACCTGTGTGCTGCGGGACGGAGCCGAGGCGTTTTTCCACATCGATGATATTCTGGAAGTGTTCGCCTGCGGCGACTTCTGGCAGCATCTCATATACACTTACACGGTTACCGGTGCTTACCAGATACTCGGCGGTTTCAAGTCCCGTCATACCTCCGCCGATCAGGACGATATTCTCGTTTTCCGGTGAAACTTTGCCTGTCAGAACATCATGCGCGGTATAAACATAATCGCTCATAATTCCCGGTATGCTCTTCGGTATTACGGGAGAGGCGCCGGTCGCCACAAACACTGCATACGGATTCAACTCTGAAACGGTTTCCGGCGTAGCGGCAGTGTTCAGGCGAACGGTTACATTATCCGCCGCAAGCTGATCTTTCTGGTATTCAATAAACTTTGTGATTTTTTCCTTGTGAGGAGGTTTAGCCGCAAGCAGCAGAGAGCCGCCGAGTTCGTTTTCTTTTTCTAACAGTGTGACCCTGAATCCGCGCATTGATAATATACGGGCAGCTTCCATACCCGCGGGACCTCCGCCTATGACAACGACCGGTCTTCCCCCGCCGTTTTTCCGGATATCAGAACGTTCGGCTTCATGGCAGGCACGGGCATTCACCGCGCAGCTCATATTTCCCGCAGCCATGGTCTTCATGCAGTTCAGGCAGGATATACACGGACGGATATCATTCGCGAGTCCGCTGAAGGCCTTGTCCGCCCACTCCGGATCGGCTAAGTGGGCGCGCGCCGAGCCGATAAAATCGCATACGCCGTCCTGTAAAAGTTTTTCGGCGAAGGCGGGCTCGCGTATAACGGATGTACATACCACCGGCACTTTTACCGTTTTTTTCAGTTCTCCCGCAAGTTCTGTTTTCCATCCCTGGTCAAACCCCGTCGGCTCCCAGGCGGTGTTCATGGTTTCGTAAATACCGGAACTGACATCCAGTAAGTCCACGCCGGCTTCCTCAAACATTTTTGCGTAGATTTTCGCGAGATCCGGAGTTATGCCTTCATCCCTGCTGAGACCGGCGTAATCCAGATATTCACATGCACTGATACGAATACCGATCGGGTATCCGGGACCGCAGTTTTCACGGATTCCTCTTATGATTTCAAGAGCGAAACGCGCGCGGTTTTCCGGGGTGCCGCCATACTCATCATCGCGTTTATTGGTGTAGGGGCTGAGGAACTGATTTATCAGGTAGCCGTGAGCAGCGTGAATCAGTACACCGTCTACACCCGCTTTAAGACAGCGGACGGCTCCGTCGGTGAACTTTCGCTCAATATACTGAATTTCGTCTTTTGTCATTGCCGTGACAGGCTGGCGTGTTAATTTGCACTCGATCTCGCTCGGAGCGAACATTTTTCTTCCGCCGTTGAGTTCACTGTCACCCTGTCTGCCGGGGTGATAAAGTTCAACGAAAAAGGCGCAGTTATACTTATGCAGTGAATCCGTCAGTTTACGGTAGCCGGGAATGAGTTCATCCCTGTCGATGCATAAATTTCTCGGATTGGCGCGGCCGGTAACGGAATCGACAGAGGTTGCCTCGCTCATGATGAGTCCGACACCGCCCTTTGCCCGTTCCGTATAGAAGGCTATGTCGGCCTCGCTCACTGAACCGTCAAGCTCGGATAACGCGTTTCCCATAGCCTCCATGATGACGCGGTTCTTAATGTTCAGCGATCCGATTTTGCAGCCGGTATTGAGTAAATTTTCCAAAATCTGTCTCCTTTCTTTAAAGAGTTGCAATAAGTGTCAGGCAGTGAACATTTAATACGCGGAAAGCTTCTGATATGAAATCGAGTTGCCGGGAGCATCACCGTCCTCTCATCCTTTTAATTTACAGGCCGGTATGTACAGTTGTTTTCCGCGGCCCATCGCTCGGCAAATGAATCACGTTCAACCAGAAGAAGCGGTTTAGGAGCTCCGGGAGCGCCGAACGCCAACTGACCTATCGACTTAACGGACGGCGGAATTCTCAATCGCTTTAAATTAGTGCAGCCCCAGAAAGCCATAGTTCCGATAGAAGTCAGCGTGCCGGGAAGTTCAAGCTCAGTGAGCGCGGAGCAGTTGCACAGCGCGCTGTCCTCAATGATATCAAGGCGTGACGGAAGCGTCAGCGTACTCAGTTTTCTGCAATCGTAAAAACTCAGAAGATGCAGTGTACGGACAGAATCGGGAATGTGCAGCTCACTCAGCGAACCGCAGCCGCTGAATGCCGACTCCATGATATTTTCTAATGTCCCGGGCAAATCCGGATTTTCCAGCTTAAGACAGTGAGAGAAAGCATCGCGCCCGATAGTGCGGAGACACTCAGGCATATTGATTTTCTCTAATTGATAACACTTACAGAACGCGAGACTTCCGATAGTGTGAACAGTATCCGGAAGCGAAACATGACGCAATTTCTTTTTATAGTAAAACGCGCCTGACTCCAGGCATGTAACCGGCCGGCCCCGGTAAGCGGGCGGGACAATCACTTCCGGACTGTCATCATAACAGGCGCAAAGTGCCGCGCCGTCATCCCTGAGCTGAAAGTCCCATAAAGAATCCTCCGTCTGTCCTGACATCATAAGCCGTATCTGTTCCCCGGTGAAGGATATGCCGCATTCGGGACATATAAACGAGCCGCTGCGTGCGTCCGTCAGTCTGCCCCCGCACACCGGGCATGTCATATAAGCCATTCAGCATCATCTCCGGGAAAATTCAATACTTCCAGAATCTTTTCCGACAGTTCTATCCGGAAACAGTCGCGGCTGTCCTCCCCGGTAAAACCAGTGAGCATTTCAATACGGTTGATCCTGTTCTTCAGCGTATTGTAATGAAGACACAATATCTTCGCCGTATCGGAAATGCTGCAGTGATTGCGGGTATACGTGAATAAGGTGGTCAAAAGTTCGCCGCCCGAGTTCTTTTCGTTTCTTAATATTTTGACAGCGGGATGAAGGAGATCAGCGATATTCATCTCCCGCGCCAGCAGGAGAATCATATGATATTCAAAAATATCGCGGTAGAAAAGGAGCCGTTTCCGGGTTGTGCTTGTTGAATTTTTGGATAGCAGACGGAATTCAGCGCAGAATTTCGTCTGCTTATAATAATTGTTAATTTCATAAAGCTTCGTAAAAGGCATACTGATGTTTGCGATACAGTTCTCCTTTTCGAGAAAGGTTGAGAACGCGCTTGTCCATACGGACGAGTCCGCGATATCACTGTCATTTGAATCATACAGAATGACGAAGTCGCCGTCCGTTCTCGTAACCAGCTGATTTCGAAAATAGGAGCGGACTTTCCGATAGGTAAAATCCTGAATGTCCCTTGTGGAAAGTGAACCGGTATAGTGAATGGAGATGACGTAAAGATACGGATAAAATTTAAGATTGTATAACTCCTGACGGGATATGATTTCCTGTTTGTCCGTAACGCGGAGTTCCAGAAGAGATAACAGCAATTCATCGGCGAGCGAATTATTGTCGCTGAAATTTGTTTTTATGTTGGAAACAGCGAAAGGAAGATAGTTGCCGAGAATCTTTAATATCTCAAGCTCATAATCCGATACCGGATGATTGGTATCGAGCATTTTGAGATAACCGATAACGGCATTGTTCTGCGTAATCCGGACAGAATACTGTCTGGCGGAAGTGATTTCCTTCGGCATTTCTACCCGGATAGTCCCTTTGACAAGATGATCATTGTCGGTATTCGAAGAATTACTGATGACATGATTTATGTAATCTGCCGAAAACACTTTGTTCTTAATTGCGTAATCCCATGCGTCCTCATTATTTAACGCGCTTGTTCCGACATGCGCAATCAGGTTGAATGATACATCAACAAGCATCAGCGGATTGTTCAGCAGTTCATAGGCATATTTCATCACACTCTGCACATCTCCGCCGAGGCGGATAATATCGACTATGGTATCGGCGATATCGTCCAACTTGGAGTAGACGGACAGCTGATCAGATATTCTCGTGATGAGATCAATGTAGTCTTCCAAGTTCTTTATCACAAATAAATTGCAGTTGGTGCCTACCGATTCATCAGGGAAATCATCCGGAGAATGAACCAGGAAATTTCCCTGAGTAACGGAATTAAATTCATTGAGACCGGCATGTTCATCAAGATAAAGATATTCCAAATTCGGCGCGGTAATATCGGGTGTGAATTTCTTAAGTCCGAGTATTTTGGCTGTAGGCCGGTGGCAGATGCTCCGCGCGCTGTCCGGAAGCATATTTCGTATATTTTCAATTGACAATTTCATGAGCTGTCCCGTCGACTTTCTGGTATGACATAACGAGAAACAAATTAAAATATCACTCAGTAAAATGATCCCGATGTGGTACAGACAGAGTCACGGATAAATACCCTGACAAGTCCGGGAAAATTTCCGCACTTCCCGTTAGCCTTTCAGGAAGAAATGTCAACAGATACTTTTATACTTTTTCGGAAAGGTACGGAATTTTCTCTGTATTCAAAAACGCGTTGTCCCCGGCGCCCCGCCTTAAGTAATCCTTCCCGGCATTCCGGAAACATTTTTGGGCTGATTCAGTATCAAATCAGTTTTGGTATTTTACCGCGTCCGGTTTATTTTTTGAAGGGGGGGGTAACGCTGTTTTTTTAATATTTTTGTCCTGTTTTTAAAATAAATTCGGATACCGCGGGCCCTGTTTAAGAGGGAAGACAGGAAAACGATAATTACCTGATTTTCTGTACCGCGTCGGCAAAATGCACTTCGGATTGTATCCGTAATTCCGCCTGCGCCGTCGGAACATTTCTGCTTCTGCTGTTTTTAAAAGAAATTCAACTTAAGAGAATCAGCGGAGACGGGATTCAGCCGTGCCTTAATATTTTATTTCGGCACGGCTGTTTTTTTATTTTCTTATTTCGGAAAGCCGTTTCTATTTTTGATTATTAAATAATGCAAAAAACTGACATTAAAACCGGAAATAAAGCAAAGATTTTACAATATGAATCAGAAAAAACAGGAACTAAATTGTCAGAATAAACAGAATTAATAATATTACTTAAAAACTTTAAGAGGATTAAACTTACGAAAGCAGCAGATAGTGAAAAATTTAATTATTTTTAACGGAATTTCAAAAAGTCCAGGAGGTGTGTTTGATGAAAAGAGCGTATGAAAAATTCTGTAATTACGCGTTATTGTGTCCTGTAAACTTTGGAATCGGATGCATTTCAAAAGTAAAAGAAGCAATGACGACGCTCGGAACAAAAAAGTTGTTTGTCGTTTATGATCAGGGCGTGAAACTTTCCGGTCTTGCGGACAGGGTTACGGCTTCTCTCGATGAGCAGGGTGTGGATTACGTTACGTATGATGATATCACGGCAGAACCCGTTGAAGATGTGGTGGAAAAGGCTTATGAGGTAGCAAAGGCCGCGGAATGCGACAGCGTACTCGGCCTCGGCGGGGGTTCACCTATGGATACCGCCAAGATTGTTTCTGTTCTTCTGAAACAGGGCGGGAAAGTGGCAGACTGGGCTATAGCAAAGCAGGTAGAGCTTTACGGGGCCCCGCATCCTAATGATCATGTGCCTTCAATCATGGTTCCGACTTCCAGCGGGACCGGCTCGGAAGTCAGCATTGTGGCTGTGTTCTCGTATGTGAACCACGCCAAGGACGGCGTGCTTGCGCCTCCTTCCATCGCGATTGTTGACCCGGAGATGACAGTAACATGCCCGCCGCTGAACACCGTAACAAGCGCAATGGATGCTTTCGCTCACGCGGCCGAGGCGATTACTGCGGCTGATGTCGATCCGTTCAGCGACTGCCTCGCGCTGGAGGCTATCCGGCTGATCATGGCTAATCTTGACACCGCCTATAACGACGGCAGCAATATTGAAGCGCGCGCGAGGCTTTCCATGGCGGCCAATCTTGCCGGTATCGCGTTCAGTAATACCGGAGTTTCTTTCGGACACTGCGCCGGGCATGAAATCGGTGCCGCTTTCCATATCGGCCACGGTCTGGCCTGCTCATACAGTATTCCCGTTACTCTCAGGTGGAACGCTGAGAATAACACCGAACGCGCCAGGAAAATCGCGGAGGCAATGGGCATTGAAGGATTCGCGACACTGGATCCCAAGGCGCTCGGTCAGGAAATGGCGGGCGTTATCGTAAGCATGATGAAAAAATATAAAGTTCCCACCCTGGCGGATAAAGGCGTTACGAGAGAGGCATGCGTAGCCATCGCGGAGGATTCCGTCGCCCATAACCCGATGCAGTATGAGGATGTCTGCCGTCCGCTGACAATGGATGAATACAGGGGACTTATCGGCGAGATGTACGATTATTCCGTCGGCTGATGCGGACCCGGTTACGGGCGGTTTCTTCCATGTCATAAATTTTCACCAGATAAATTAAGGAGGTACTGAATCATGTACAACAATCTGCACGGCGTTTTCGAGAAGATTGAAGATGCCATCGATGCCGCTTATGAGACTCAGCGCAAACTGGAGTCCGATTTTACAACCGAAGACCGTCAAAAATTCATTGACAACGTTAAGACCGAGGCTCTTAAGGTGGTAAATCAGGAAACCATTAAAGAATTTGAGGAAACCGGATACGGAAGACTGGACCAGAAACTGATGAAGAATTACGGCTCAATCGCCGATAACCCCGGTGTTGAGGATCTTAAGCATAAAGTGATGGCCTCCGGCAAGGGCGTCACTATAGATTTCGCGGCGCCTTACGGGACTGTCGGAGCTCTTACACCCGTCACGAACGGCCTCGTCACTGTTGTATGCAATACTCTGTCAATGCTTGCGGCAGGAAACACTATCGTATTCAACGCCCATCCGGCTGGCAAGGAATCCGCGGCTAAAGCGTGTGATCTTGTAAACCGCGCTATTATCGACGCCGGCGGTCCTGACAACGTATGTACGATGATTGCCGATCCTACTTATGAAACGCTGGATGTAATCATGGCATCCGACAAGATAAAGTTATTGATCGGAACCGGCGGTGAGGGAATGGTCGCTAAACTGATGAGTTCCAGCAAGAAAGTTATCGCGGCGGGTCCCGGCAATCCTCCCGCTGTAGTTGACGAGACAGCCGATGTAAAACAGGCCGCGCAGGTCCTGTATGCCCAGGTGCCGTTTGAGAATAACATGCTTTGCATAACAGAAAAAGAAGCGTTTGTTGTTGAAAGTGTATATGACGAGTTCGTAGACGCTTTGAAAGAGTGCGGCGCCCGTGTGCTGACGGATGATGAGGCGCAGAAAGTGATAGATCTCTGCATCGCACCGAACGCAGAGGGGAAACTTATGCCTAATAAGAGATATGTGGGCAAGGATGCCAACGTCATACTGAAAGCGGCGGGTGTTGAGGTTGATGAATCCGTGGATTTACAGCTGGCGGTGATTCTGACCGATGATACTGATCATCCTTACGTCCTTTGCGAACAGATGATGCCGATTTTCCCCGTCTGTAAGGTAAAAGACTGGGATGAGGCCGTTGCCGCGGCTGTTAAGGCGGAAAACGGCTGCCATCACTCCGCCTGTGTGTGGACAGCGTCTCTGGAGCGTGCCACGGCACTCGGCAAAGCGCTCGGATGCACTGTATTCGCGATGAACGGTCCGACAGTTGGTGCCACCGGAATGATGGGAACAGGTTACGGTTCACCGACCATCGCGGTTTCTACGGGAGAAGGCTTCACTACTCCGAATACATTTACGAGACTCCGCAGATTCGCCATGTGCCAGGGACTGGGCTATTTAGCTTAATATACGGGCATTAACCGTTTTTACATGAGATGCCGCACGCTTAAGTTTATGTGTCGTTGATTAAACTGTCCCCGGTTAAACAATTGCTGCCGGAAACTGAACTATGCGGAAGCCGGGGACAGATTTAACCTGATCATGCGTGCCGGCTTACTTTCATGAGAGGAGGCTCTCTATGATTCAGAAAGAAAAGTACGGGTTTTGGGTGAAGCTCGCGGTTGTATCCATCATTGCAATCCAGTATACCGTCACTATTACTTCACCGATTTTAGGTACGATTACCAATATTTATCCGGAGCATGCCGGCATGGTCAAATTGCTGGAGACGATTCCGACTTTTGCGGCCGTAATTATTTCATTATTGATAGATCCCCTGATGAAATACTTCTATAAGAAGCAACTGCTTCTGTTCGGTACGGCGCTTTCTTTTGTCCAGTTTATACCGGCGGTAGTGCCGGGGTTCTGGCCGCTGTTCATCTGCCGCTCCATAGCAGGTTTCGGTATCGGTTTTATGTTCTCGTTCGCCGCGTCTTTCGCGGTCGACATGTTCGATGAGAAGGAAGCCGGCAATTTGCTCGGTCTCAGGAGCACCGTCGGCGCTGTTATGGGAATTATCTACCAGCAGCTCAGCGGCCGTCTGGCCGACGCGACGGGAAGTTACCAGCGCAGCTTTATGATTTGCCTTGTGCTTATCCCCATTTTCCTGCTTATCCTGTTCAAGATGCCGAAGAGCTCTCCGGTTGAGGATTACAACCGTGAAATGGCGAGAAAGCCTAAGGAGGAAAAGCCGAAAGAAAAGCGTATTCAGCCTCTTACGATGGCGTTCCTGCTTACTGAGTTCGTAACGCTGCTGTTTGCTTATTCTTTCATGACGAATGTGGCGATTATCTGCGCTACGCCTACGGCGGAGGGCGGCATGGGCGCGGATGCCGCGACGGCGGCCAATATACTGTCCATGTTTACTATAGCGATCGCTTTAAGCGGCCTTCTGTATCCGCGCGTCTGGATTCCTCTGTTTAAGCACATGACTACAGGTGTGGGCGTCGCCCTGATGATGCTGGGACTCGGTCTCAACTATCTGTCGATAGGCATGCAGAATATGCTTATGATTTATGCCGGCACCCTTGTTTTCGGATTCGGCTTTGAAATGAACAACTCCCACCTTTGCCAGGTGCTGCCGCAGACTTCAGTGCCGTCCGCCGCTTCATTCCTTCTCGGTTTAATGTACGCATTTATCAACCTCGGATCGTTCCTCGCGGGTATCGTGACGCCGGCGGTCTCCGGTGCCATATTCGGCGCGAATGTAAAGAGCGACTGGATGCTCAGCATTCCGGGACTTGCTGTCTGCGCCGTAGTTATGTTGGCGCTATGCGTCGTGCAGCATAAGAAAACCAAAGATAATCCGCAGACGGTTTAATGAGGGACGGCTTCTGACGATGAACTTGGTCACAATGCTTGACAGGATATTGACTGGGCGTAAATCGTTTTTGACTGAATGTTGGTGTTAGAAATATGGAACCAGTCGATTGTGAAACATAGTCGGCTGGTTTTATTTAAATCGCTGCCGCTGTGATTAAGCGACATTCATATGTGAGGAATTAAGAAATGGAACACAATAAAGAAACACCGATAGAAAGGTCCACCCGAAGCAATTTCGGGGGCTGGGGCTGGTTTATTATCATCTTTGCGTTCGTTTCCTTTATGTTCGCGGGCAATCTTATCATAGACAGTCTGAACCTTACTGTTGCCGCATTTTCATCATTGAACGGGTGGAACAGCGGAGTGCTGCTGACATATTCCACAGTTGCGGGGCTGATCGCCATAGCCGGGTGCGGCTGGCTGAGTCACTGTGTAGCCAGATTCGGCGTTAAGAAGGTATATGTCTGCTGTCTCGCGATTGTAGGCGCGTGCTGCATGGTATGGGGAAGTGTGACACAGATCTGGCAGTATGTCCTGATTTTGATTCTGGTAAACATTTTCGGAAACGGCTTCGGTTTTGTAGGCGGAACCGCTATTCTGGCCAACTGGTTTCCTAAGAAAAAAGGGCTCGCAATGGGCTGGGCAACTATTGGCTTTCAGGCCTCGGCGGTTCTGCTTCTTCCCGCTTTCAGTTCCCTGATGAATCATTTTAATTTGAAAGTCGCGTTTCGCGCTGTCGGAATCTGTCTGTTCCTGTTAATGATCATCTGTATTCTCTTTGTTAAAAGCAATCCCGAGGAGAGAGGATGTTCGCCTGATAATGACGATTCTTTATCAATAGAAGAATACCGGCTGTTGCACGAACAGAAAATCGAAGAGGAGAAGCGCTACCATAAGAGTACGTTAGATCTTCTTAAGACAAAGCAGCTGTGGCAGATCGGAATACTGAACGGACTCGTACAGATGGCCGTAACGGTGTTAGTGGCGCAGTTTATTCCCAATCTGATTAACTGCGGATTTACGCCGGACAGAGCGACTCTGATTTATTCCATAGCATCTGTTGTCGGCGGTGTGGGAAGTTATCTGTGGGGCGTCCTTGATCAAAAGATCGGCGTAAAAAAAGCCTCTATACTGATGTGCATAAGCCACGCTCTGGCAGGATTTTTATTCGCTCTCGCCGCGAGTCAGATTGTTCCCGGAAAAGTTATCCCGACAATAAGCGCATTTATTGTAGGCAGTATTCTCGGGGTTTCCTCCAATTATCTGGGATCGTTTACATCGACCGTATTCGGCCGCTACGGTTATTCTCAGGCTTTCGGACTGATATATATGATAGTTTGCGGACTCCGTTCGGCGGGTTATGCCGTGATAGGCGTGATTTCCAATATAACCGGAGGATATGTGGCGAGTTATCTCATCGCCGGTTTCTGCAGCATTCTTGCGATGTTTATAACCATGCGAACCGACGACCGCTGCATCGGTATTGAATAAGTGTGCGGGTCTTGGGAATCTTCCCTGTAAATCAGTGACCGTATCTTATAACAGTGTCCGCGCACGCCCGCACCGCACTCTGAATATTCTGATATGTGAATTTATTGTTTTTATTGTAGAAAGAAGGACTACAGTTTATGAACGCACCATTAAGCGGAATCAAAGTTCTGGAACTCGGCACACATGTCGCGGTGCCCTCGGCCTGCAGACTTATGGCTGAATACGGCGCAGATGTAATAAAGATTGAGACGGCTGCCGGTGATCCGTGGAGATATTCAGGTCTTAATGTGGGTCTTCCCATAGAAGATTTTTCGTGCCCGGTGTTTACGGTGCAGAATAACGGCAAGCGTCTTATCAGTCTGGATTTAAAAACAGAGGGCGGCAAAAAAGTATTCATGAAACTTCTTGAGGACAGCGATATATTCTGCACGAATGTACGTCTGAAGGGCCTTGCGAAAATGGGTCTGGACTACGACAGCCTGAAAGAAAAATTTCCGGGACTGATATATGTTCATTTTACCGGCTACGGCCACAGAGGACCCGATGCCGATGCTCCCGGGTTTGATATCGCGTCGTTCTGGTCACGGGTAGGAGCTCGTGTAGGATGGGTTGAAGAGGGGACATTCCCTGTAAGAGCGTCCGGCGGATATGGTGATATGGTTACCGGGTTGCTTATTTTCGGGGGCATGCTTACGGCGCTGATCGGACGTGAGAAGACGGGCAGAGGAACATTTGTATCGAATTCTCTTTATGGTACGAGTATGTGGGTAAACGCGCAGTCGATAGTCTGCGCCCAGCCGCCGTATAATCATACTTTTCCGGAGGATGTCGACCGGCCGGGAAGTCCTATGGTTTATGATTATGTGTGCAAGGACGGAGAATGGCTTGCGCTTGTCGGCATAGGCTATGAAAAGAATTTCGCGCGCTATTGCCGGGCCCTCGGTATGGAGGAAGAGATAGATGATCCCCGCTGTCAGAATGAGAAAACACTGGCTGACAGTGACTACATCTACGAACTTACCATGAAGGTAAGAGCCCGCATGAAGGAAAAGACATCCTATGAATGGGAGGAGATATTTAAGAAGGCGGATCTGGTATACTCACGTTTGAATCATTTTGAGGACGTGGCGAAGGACGAACAGGCATGGGCTAATGACTATTTGCAGGAAATTACGTGGAAGAACGGAATTACAAATGCTGTCTGCCGGCCGCCTCTTCATTTAAGCGGCTATGAGCAGAGAGAGACAGTTTCACTCGGAGGTATCGGGCAGCATACTGACGAGGTTCTGGGGGAATACGGCTTCACGGCTGAAGAAATCGCGGAAATGCGTGAAAAAGGTGAAATCATTTGAACAGGAACATCCGCCGGTGCATCGTAAAAGTAAATTCCCTTCGGAGTTTATGATTATCCCGCCCGACCGGGTTGCCGTTACTGTCGCCCGGGGCGGGGTATCCCGATTATTGAACCCGACTCTCGACTGTTAATACTTACGAAGTACTGTCGTCCGTGGCGGGGTAACCCTGATTGTTGAACCCGGCTCTCGACTGTCAACATTTCCGAAGTACTGTCGTCCGGGGATTCCTGATTGTCTGATCCCTTCACCGGATAATTCCGGAACCGCCGGTCTGTACAGTCTCATTTTGATGTGCAATAATATGTCCGCGGAAGTCCGAAAAACTTCTGCGGACTATTTGTGATGCAGAAAAATCATCTGTAAAATGTCAAATTTGAACTTGACTTTTCTTAGCAGGTTTTTATGGCAGTAAAGAAGGGAGAAATCAACTGATGAAAGAAAAGAAACCGGGTACAGGCGGCGATATTTATATTCCGTTTGAGAACAGGAGCGGAAGTGAATCGACAGTCTATTTCACGCGGAATCTCAGCCCGGAAGGATTAATCCGCATCTTTGACAGAGTAAGCGGCGTTCTTAAAGGGAAAGTCGCCGTTAAGCTTCATACCGGTGAACCTGAAGGCCCGAATATAATACCGCGTCCCTGGGTGGAATCACTCTTTCGCGAGCGCCTCTCGGAGAACGCGGCGATTGTGGAGACGAACACGCTGTATGAAGGCGGCCGCTACACTACTGAAGAACACAGAAAAACGCTCCGGACAAACGGTTGGACGTTCTGCCCCGTGGATATACTGGACGCCGGCGGAGTCACGACGCTTCCCGTGAACGGCGGGAAATGGTTCAGCGAGATGCATGTCGGGGCCAATCTTTTGAATTATGATTCATTTCTTTCCCTCGCACATTTTAAGGGGCATGTCAAGGGCGGCTTCGGGGGCTCGAACAAGAACATCGGTATCGGCTGCGCGGACGGCAGGATCGGAAAACGCGAAATTCACTCGGAACCGGGTTCCGGAGATCTCTGGGGTGTAAATAACGAAGAATTGATGGAGAAGATAACCGAAAGCACGCATTCCGTAACAGATTATTTCTCGGGCAGCATCACTTTCATAAACGTAATGAGGAATATGTCTGTTTCCTGTGACTGTGAGGGCGTTGAGGCTGAACCGGTTATAACACCCGATGTGGGTATTCTCGCGTCTCATGATATTCTGGCGCTCGATCAGGCCTGTGTTGACATCGTATATAACCTGCCCGGCGGAAGCGGTCACGCGCTGATTGAGAGAATAGAATCCCGTCACGGTCTGCGCCAGCTTACATATATGAAAGAACTCGGCCTCGGAAACGACCGTTATGTTCTTGTCGACATCGATAATGACGACAGAATTCTCCCGCTTGGAGATCTTACGCGTTCTGTCGGCCCTCGCTGGATTCCGGATGAATATAACACATTCGCGGGAAGAAATGATCTGGGAAGATAACGGACCGGAAGATAGACGCGGACGCGTCAGGTGCCGGGGGCAGGAAATTCCCGCCGCGGACATTCGGGGCGCGGACAGCATACATTTTACGGTCCTGTGTCAATTTATGTCAGGCAGACTGTTTCCGGAGCATATCCGCCCTTAAAGTGATGTATCAGTTTCGGGAGATACGGCGACGCCGGTTTCTCAGGAGCATTCAGGTAAATGTCAGACAATGATTATCAGAAATATATAAGGAATTTCAGCATCATAGCCCATATAGACCACGGGAAATCCACTCTCGCGGACAGGCTGATAGAGAATACCGGACTCGTTTCACGCCGTGATATGAGAGAACAGTTCCTCGATAATATGGAGCTTGAGCGCGAGCGCGGAATTACCATCAAACTTCAGACTACCCGTCTCGTGTATAAGGCAAAGGACGGCGAGGAATATATCTTTAATCTGATAGACACCCCGGGTCATGTCGATTTCACTTATGAAGTGTCAAGAAGTCTCGCGGCCTGTGAGGGAGCGATCCTTGTGGTGGACGCGACCCAGGGCGTAGAGGCGCAGACGATGGGAAACGTTTACCTCGCTCTTGACGAGAACCTGGAGATTCTGCCGTGCCTTAACAAGATGGATTTAGCGAGTGCCAGGCCTGAAGAGACCAAAGAGGAGATTGAGGAAATGATCGGGGTGGACTGTTCTGACGCCCCTCTCGTCTCCGCGAAGACAGGAGACGGCATAGACGGACTTCTTGAGGCAATCGTGAAATATGTCCCGTGTCCTCACGGCGACGCGAACGCGCCGCTTAAAGCGTTAATTTTTGACTCGGTCTATGATAATTATAAAGGCGTTGTAATCTATGTCAGGGTGTTTGACGGAATCGTTAAAGTCGGGGACATGATGCGCCTCATGGCGTCCGGGAAAAATTACGAAGTGACGGAGGTCGGCGTCATGGCTCCGGGTCATGTCCCGGCTAAATACCTGAGAGCGGGTGATGTAGGATATATCTGCGCGGCGATAAAGACCGTGAGCGATGCCAGGGTAGGCGATACTGTCACGCTCGCCGTGAGAGAAGCCGCGGAGGCCCTTCCGGGATATAAAAAGGTGCAGCCCATGGTCTACAGCGGGATCTATCCCGCCGAGGGCGAGAAATATGAGTCAGTTCAGGACGCGCTCGGGAAGCTGCAGGTGAACGACGCGGCGCTTATGTATGAACCGGAGACGTCGGCGGCGCTGGGTTACGGCTTCCGCTGCGGTTTTCTCGGTCTCCTTCACATGGAGATAGTGGTGGAGCGTCTTGAACGGGAATTCGGGCTTGCGGTTATAACCACGTCACCCAGTGTGGTATATAAAGTTGTCAAATCGGACGGGACTGAGATCATGATTCAGAACCCGACCAATCTTCCCGATCCGAACGAAATAAATCACATAGAGGAACCGATCGTCCGAGCCGACCTCATAGTTCCTAAAGAATACGTGGGATCTGTCATGGAACTTTGCCAGCAAAGGCGCGGGAACATGAAGAGCATGGAATATATCACTCCGGAACGCGTCGATCTGCATTATGAACTTCCGCTTAACGAGGTGATATATGACTTTTTCGACGCGCTTAAGTCAAGGACGCGGGGCTACGGATCGCTCGATTATGAATTTGAAAGATATGAGAAATCGGATCTCGTAAAACTTGACGTGCTTCTCAACAGGGAAATCGTGGACGCGTTCTCCATGATAGTCCACAGGTCGGAGGCGTACGCGCGGGGAAGGTTCGTGTGCCGTAAGCTCAAAGAGGTTATACCAATGCACCAGTTCGAGATACCCGTGCAGGCCGCGATAGGACAAAAGGTCATCGCGAGAGAAACGGTAAGAGCCTACCGCAAGGATGTTATCGCGAAATGTTACGGCGGCGACATCTCCCGGAAGAAAAAGCTTCTGGAGAAACAGAAAGAGGGGAAGAAGCGCATGAGAAAGTTCGGCACCGTTGAGGTGCCGCAGGAGGCGTTCACCGCGGTTCTGAAGTACGATGAAGATAAATGATGATAAACGACTTAGGTTAACAATGAGGAAAAAGCAGGGAGCCGGGCGCTGAATCCGGCTCCCTGTCACATTATCAGTATTCACACTGCCTCATCACACAAATTCCGCCATTATATCGTTGGAACAGTCTATCCCTTCCTCCGTGATCCTGAGAATATCGCCGTCCTCAATCAGATACCCTTTATCTATATAGGTTTTGAGAACCCCGGCGCGGTCCCCGAACACGTCGCGGAACTCTCTCCCGAACGTTTCAGAGAAGGCCTTTTTACTTATGCCGTCAAGCATCCTCAGCCCGGTAAATACATATTCTGACGCGCTGTCCGTGAAGCTGTTCACATGGTATTCGCCTTCAGGTTCCTCTTTGAATCTGATGCCTTCCATGAACGAGCTCGCGCTGTCGCCTATGCCGAGATACTCGCGGAAACGCCAGTATTTCTGATTGTGCCGGCAGCGGAATCCGGGTTTCGCCGCGTTCGATATCTCGTAGTGCTCATAACCTGCGGCTTTCATCATACTTATAGCGTCGTGATACATCCTCCGTTCGAGTTCATTGTTTATCTCCGGAAGTTCACCTCTTCTGTAACTTTCATATAACGGCGTCCCTTCCTCAAGCTGCAGACTGTAGAATGAGATGTGTTCGGGCGCGAGTCCGGTTATTTTTTTCAGTGTATCTGTCCAGCTCACATAGGACTGCCCGGGGATTCCGAACATTACGTCCGTGTTTATATTCCGGAATCCGGCGTCGCGGGCCATGGCAAAAGCTTCTATGGCTTCTTCCGAGCCATGTATCCTGCCGAGCGTTCTCAGTACCGCGTCGTCGAGAGACTGGATGCCTATGGAAAGTCTGTTCACTCCCATATCGATGTAAGCGTTAAGTTTATCCCGGCTCAGCGTTCCGGGATTTGACTCCAGCGTGATTTCAGCGTCCGGAGCGACTGTGAATGATTCTTTGACAGCCGTCAGAAGTTCTCCGATCAAACCGGCGGGGAGTATGGACGGAGTGCCGCCTCCGAAAAAGATGCTGTCGACTATACGGCCTTCGCTGTATACTGGGCCGTAACTTCTGATTTTCTCAGCCTGTTCGGCAATGTACTTTCTGAACCGAGGATGTTCATATTCGCGTCCGGTCCCGTAAGTGCAGTGTGCAATTATCTGCCCCGCGGCGCCCGTGAACGGCCCGGCTACACGTTCTTTTTTTTTCGCGCCGGAGGCGCCCGACTGACCGGGACTGTTCGGAACAACGGAAAAACCACGCCCTTCTTCAGCTGAACCGCGGACGCCGGGCGCGCCCGTTCTAATGCATTCTCCGGAGTTTAACGCGCTGTCCGCGCCGGTTTCCAAGGAATAAAACGCGCAGTAATTACACTTCTTAACGCAGAACGGTATATGGATATATATTCCGAGATCGGTCATTTTTTCGGTTTCCGGGTCATGGGGAACTGTCCTGTTCATCTTTATTATCTGTTATATCTGTTATATCTGTTATATCTTTCTGTCATCAATTACCTGCAATCTGCTGATTATTATCTTGAAATATGTGTCAGAACTGCATTTTATCCTGCAGGTCCGCCGTTCATCTGCCATCTTCCGCATGGTGCTTTGTGACCTTTTTATCGATGGAGAGAATATCGCCGTCCGGCTTATATTCAACCTTGATGTAGGACGAGACTTTCGGGGCGCCCGCTCTCAGAGCGACGAGGCCGCATTCTTTTACTATATCCATGAGCTCGTTATAATCGTTTCCCTCTATGACCGTTTCATACGGCCCCACATAGCAGTGAAGGCCCGTGCTTTTGATATACGCGATGACTTCATCCACGATACGGACGACTTCGTCATCGTCAAGAGTTGCGGGTAAAACCTGGATCGCGACACTCGCGTTCATTTTTTCCTCCTTTTTCGAAAAAATACGTTTTTCGGCTGTGAGTCCGGCAACAGTTGCCTGCCCCCGCGCCTCATCCCGGCACCGTCCGGTAATAACCGTTTATTGCGTAAGAAGCGCGGCGGTATTTTTTTGCGGAGATTTTCCGGCGCTTAAATAACGGCCGGCATTCCCGCAAAGGCAGTATATCACAAAGCGGCCCGCAAAGTAGCTCATAAAATGGTTCATATAGTGGTTCATTTCTGGTACATTGAATGTGATATAAGTATAACCGCAGGCGCGGTCATAATAAGTTCGCCGGTGATGCTCCGGGAACAGCCTTTATATTCGGGCCGTAAAACCGCAAAATTTTAGCATCGGGTGAGTGTCAATAAGTACCGTTTGTGGTACACGGTGTGCGATATAATTGACCCGCGGGTCGGGGAGACACCGCTCCGTAAGTGAAGTTAATAAGTAATCATTCAAAAAAATCCCGAACAGAAATTCCCGTATCAGGCTAAATCAGATTTAATTCCGTTTAATCCGGCCTATATCAGACGTAATTGAAAATTTAATACTCAGAGTAACCGTTAATTTATATCGGTTAATATCCGGATAAGACCGGCGGAAATTATTTTCCCGTTTATTCAGCTTAATGTCAGGCATTAACGTTTATTAAATTCCGCCCGGAATAACTTCAGCGTAAATTTCCGCTGAAATTCCGCGGAATAAACAATAAAGCTGCTCACGATTTAATGAGAGAGGTGACTTATATGAGCGCATTTAATAAAATCATCGGTTATTCACAGATTAAGAGGGAACTCCGGCAGATAAGCGATATTCTCAGAAACAAAGATGTATATGAGAATCTCGGAGTAACAACGCCCAGCGGACTTCTCCTCTACGGAGAACCCGGTGTCGGTAAGTCGCTGATGGCATCCGCCGTAATAGAAGAGAGCGGACGGAAAGTGTTTCCCTGTCGTAAAGACAGACCGAACGGCGATTTTGTAAAAGAGATTAAAACGACATTTGACAACGCTGTCGCGAACGCTCCGTCCATCGTTTATTTAGACGATCTCGACAAGTTTACGAACGGTGATGAAAGGCATCCCGACGCGGAGGAGTATGTCACCGTGCAGACATGTATCGATGCCGTAAAAGGAAGGGAAGTATTCGTTCTTGCTACAGCAAACAACATCAGATGTCTTCCGACTTCTCTCAGACGCGCCGGAAGATTCGACCGCAAGATTGAAGTAAGAGCCCCGCACGGCGAAGACGCGGAGAAAATTATAGCGCACTATCTGAGAAACAAGAAATTTGTCGATGAGGTGGACGCAAGGACTATCGCGAGGATCATGGACGGAAGATCCTGCGCGGAGCTTGAGACCGTGATAAACGAGGCGGGGCTTTACGCCGGGTACGAACGTGCCGGGAAAATCACCATGGAGCATTTCACTGAAGCCTGTCTGAGAACGATTTTTGATGTCCCCGCGGGCAGGTGTTACGATGAGGATGATGACGATTTTGACGATGACTTTGACGACTATGATGAATATGATGAATATGATGACGGAAGCGCCGGCGGCGAAGCGAAATCAGTCAGCGAACGGTTATCCGCATCTGACAGCCTATTCTCCCAGATCGTATATCATGAAGCAGGTCATGTGACCGTGTTTGAAGTGCTCTGTCCCGAAAGCGTAACCCTTGTCTCCGCTCATAACCGGGGCGGGGAGAACGGCGGATTCACAAATTACTATAATGATCACAGCACGCTGCCCTTAAACTGGATCAGGAACCGCATCGTGGGTGCTCTGGGAGGCGCCGCGGCTGTAGAGCAGAAATTCGGAATATTTGACGCGGGCTGCGAAAAGGATCTTGATTTCGCTTTCAGCACCGC
Organism: uncultured Eubacterium sp.; assembly: GCA_964613765.1. Lineage (GTDB taxonomy): Bacteria > Bacillota > Clostridia > Peptostreptococcales > Anaerovoracaceae > Aminicella. The sequence goes on along the minus strand of CAZTIY010000010.1, from coordinate 641 downwards.
TAAGGATCTCGTTGTCAATAAATGCGTCTGCGGTTTCCATCTCCATCAGAATATGTATGAAGATTCCCAGGAACTGTGGTCTGCTCAGGAGAAGGCAGTGTCCGCCGAGGTCGAGAGATATTACAGAAAGGCTAAAGAGATAATCTCTCTTAACAGGGATTTCCTTGAAAAAGTCGCGGGAACCCTCGCGAAAAAGAAGCTCCTTTCGGCAGTCGATATCAGAAAAATTAAAAGTGAATGCGAGATAATTCCCGTTACTCTCTGACGGGGACTGCCCCGGCATATATATTCAAATTCACCTGACCGGTTCCGGGAGCCGGAATTACATACACGGGAATTACCGCTTCTCCTTTCGTTTCATTTGTTCCTTTGACACATCCGCCCCGTTTTAGCGGCGGATTATCCGGGCGGTAATTCCCTTTTCCTTTTCATTATCCTGTCAGGCCGATCAGGGAAGGAGCGGAACGGACGGGAATTACAGTTCACACATGGTATTTGAGGGACAGGCGGCATAACATCGTTGCGAAAAAGGTCCTCGCTTCGCGCAGTTTCTACGAGTCGCTTGCCTCCTGCGGGGCGCGGGGTCAAACCGCTGCGCTTAAACCCCGCGCCTTGCCGCTCACTTCCTCGCTCCTGCGTGA
>CAZTIY010000009.1:0-26161 GCA_964613765.1 uncultured Eubacterium sp. | reverse complement strand
AACCCCGCGCCCCGCAAACGACGAGCGACTCGTAGAAACTGCGCGAAGCGAGGACTTTTTTCGCAGCGGTGCTATGCCGCCCGACCCTCAAATACCATGTGTGAACTGTACCCCCGCCGTTTTGCACTCGGAAGGAGGAGTCCGCCTTGCGGTTTGACAAAACCGTGCGCGGTCAGTATAATCGTCCGTGTAAATTTAATCGAGGAACGGGGAGCCTCCGGGCTGAGAGGCGGCTTAGCCGCGACCCGCAGAAACTGATCCGGATCATGCCGGCGTAGTGAAATTAGTTCCGACTGAATAAGAAACAGGAACGCGCTTTCCGGAGAGATCCGGGTGGCGCGTTTTTTCGGCTTTGATTTCTGAAAATGACGGAAAGGCGTTTGATATAAATTCAACTTATACCCGCCGTCATTATTTATGAACATAACGGGAACAGGATCGCCGTATTATGGTGCCGGTGTTTTACGGATATAACGGGAATACGGTCAACATATTCTGATGCCGGTGTTTGAACGGCATCTGGAGAAAGAATATCTTGCAGAACCGGCAAAAATCATACGGCCGGAATATATCACAGTTAAAGACACGGGAGGCAGGAAATGGACAGGAAATCACTTCTTCTTTACGCCATCACTGACAGGAGATGGCTGACTGACAAAACCCTCGCGGAGCAGACTGAGGAAGTCCTTGCCGCGGGAGCTACATTCCTTCAGTTGAGAGAAAAGGACGCGGACGATGAAACAGTTCTTAAAGAGGCTCTTGAGTTAAAGGAGATCGCGGCGAAATATCACGTTCCTTTTGTCATAGATGACAATGTCAGGGTGGCTGAAGCGGCTGACACGGACGGCGTACACGTAGGGCAGAGCGACATGGAATACAGCGAGGCGAGAAGGATTCTGGGCCCGGATAAGATAATCGGAATCTCGGCGGGTAATCTTGAAGAGGCGATTGCGGCGGAAAAAGCCGGGGCCGATTACATAGGAGTCGGAGCGGTGTTCAACACCGATACAAAGGCTGTGGACGGAACGATCTCAAGGGAGGATCTCAAAGAAATCATAGATGCCGTTTCCATCCCTGTTGTCGCGATTGGGGGAATCAATCCGGGGAACGCCGGAGAACTCCGCGGACTCGGCCTTGACGGGATATGCGTGATTTCCGCGATTTTCGGCGCGGACGATCCGGCCGGGGCGACAAAGGCGCTCAGAAAAGAGGCGGAGGAAATAGTCAGGTGATAAAGCTTCATATTTTTGACGCGGACGGAACGCTGCTTGATTCCATGCCGATGTGGGAGAATCTCGGCCGGGATTATCTGACCTCAAAGGGAGTGAATGTTCCGGATGATCTTGACGAAAGACTCGAGACAATGACGCTTGAGGAGTCTTCGGAATGGTTTTTCTCGGAGTTAGGGGTCGGCGAAAGTCCGCGGAAAATCCGGAAAGAAATGCTTGCCATGATAGAGCGGGGCTACCGTGAAGAAGTCAAAGCGTTCCCGTGGGCTTCCGCCCTTCTGGAAGAGGCGGCCTCTGAGGGCGGAAATCTCGTGATACTTTCCACTTCGGACGGGGAACTTCTGCGGGCGGCATTCCGGAGGCTCGATATTCTCGGGTACTTCAGTAAAATCTACACTTCGGCGGAACTCGGCGAGGGAAAGGACGGACCGGAAATCTTCCTTAAGGTATGTGAACTCGAAGGCGTGAGGCCTGAAGACACGATGGTGTACGAGGACTCAGAGTTCGCGATAAGGTCAGCGACAGAGGCAGGCTGTAATGTCACCCCGGTTAACGTCCGCACGGATCTTTAATGATTGAATATATGTCAGTCATGAATCGAATACTCAGTTAATCCGTTGTTTCAAAGCGGCGGACCGGGGGCACCACCTTCCGCCGCTATATAAAATCATGCGTTTTCAGGAGGTAATTTATGAAAAAGAAAACCGCATTGACAATCGCGGGAAGCGATTCCTGCGGAGGCGCCGGTATCCAGGCTGATATCAAGACCATGACCGTAAACGGCGTATATGCCATGAGCGCGGTCACGGCCCTTACCGCCCAGAATACGACCGGCGTGACAGACATCATGGAAGTGACACCGGAATTTCTCGGGAAGGAGCTCGACGCTGTTTTTACGGATATATTCCCGGATGCCGTAAAGATCGGCATGGTATCCTCCGGAGGGCTTATCTGCTGTATAGCGGAAAAACTCAGGGAGTACGGACCCCGGAACATCGTGGTCGACCCGGTTATGGTCGCTACGAGCGGCTCCCGTCTCATCTCGGAGGAGGCGGTTGTCACGCTGTGTGAGGAGCTTCTTCCGCTCGCTTGTCTGATAACGCCGAATATTCCCGAGACTGAGGTTCTCGCGGGACATGAGGTTAAATCCCCGGAGGATATGGAAACTGCCGCCCGTGAGATTTATGAGAAGTACGGCTGCGCGGTTCTTTGCAAGGGCGGCCACAATATGAACGACGCAAATGACCTTCTTATCGCTGACGGGAAGGCCCGCTGGTTCTGCGGGAGAAGAATCGACAATCCCAACACTCACGGAACGGGCTGCACGCTTTCAAGCGCCATCGCCTCCAACCTTGCCAAAGGCATGGAAACAGAAAAGGCTGTTGAAAAAGCAAAGGCATTCATTTCAGGCGCTCTCGGCGCCATGCTTGATCTCGGAAAAGGCAGAGGCCCGATGGATCACGCCTTCGCCGTGAAGGGAGAATACTGATGGGGGAGAAAAGGACATCCGTATTCGAAAACAGTCTTATATGGTTCGGGGCCGGAGTATCGATAGCGGAAATACTGACAGGCACATATATCGGCTCTCTCGGATTTAACAGGGGTCTCGCCGCGATAATACTCGGACACGTCATAGGCTGCGTACTTCTGTTCTTCGCGGGATATATCGGGGCTCAGGCCCGTAAGAGCGCCATGGAGACCGTGAAAATGAGTTTCGGCTACAGGGGCGGTCTCCTTTTCGCGGCCCTTAATGTACTTCAGCTCGTCGGCTGGACCGCTATTATGATATATGACGGTTCTCTCACGGCAGACGCGATCTTCCATACGGGGAAGTGGGTCTGGGCGCTTGTTATCGGGGTTCTGATTCTGGTATGGATATTGATAGGAATCACCAATCTCGGGAAAGTCAATACCGTTACCATGGCGGCACTTTTCATACTTACCGTCATACTCAGCAGGGTTATATTCACGAGTAACGGCGGAGGGACTCCTCCGGATGATGCCATGAGCTTCGGCGCCGCCGTTGAACTCGCGGTCTCCATGCCCCTGTCATGGATGCCTCTCATATCGGATTATACGAGAACGGCGGAGAAACCGTTCGCGGCGACTTTAGCGAGCACTCTCAGCTACGGCATCGTGAGCACCTGGATGTTCATAATCGGAATGGGGGCATCCATTTTCGCGGGGACAACCGATTTGGCGGAAATCATGCTGAAGGCGGGGCTCGGCATAGCCGGACTCGTGATAATTGTGCTCTCTACGGTAACGACCACGTTTCTCGACGCTTATTCCGCGGGTATATCTTCAGAGTCGATCACATCAAAGATAGACGGCAGGAAAGCGGCGCTCGTGATAACGGCTGCCGGGACCGTGCTCGCGATGTTCCTCCCGATGGACGACATCACGGAATTCCTTTATTTGATAGGTTCCGTGTTCGCGCCGATGATCTCCGTTCTCATCGCCGATTATTTTATTCTGAAGAAAGACAGAAGCGAAAAAAGTTTCGGACGGATGAGCCTCGGCGTATGGCTCGCAGGCTTCATACTGTACCGGATTCTAATGCGGGTCGACCTCCCGTGCGGCAGCACATTCCCGGACATGCTCGCGACACTCGCTCTTGAGGCAGTCATCGGTCTTTTAATCGAAAAAAAGAAATCATAAGGCTTTCAGCCGGTCAAAACTGGTTTATAATAAGCGGGTAAGATCGGTCCGTACCCCGTGTGATACGGGCACGGTGTCGTCCGCGCCGCGTCGGAGGCAAGCGACTCGTAGAAACTGCGCGTGGCGAGGATCTTACGGAGCGCGGAATGAGGTTTTGGCGCGGCAGCCTGCGGTAACGCGTCCGCGCAGTAAATTGTCCGCGCGGTGAACCGCCCGTGACCGGTCCGTTAAATCGGGAGCCCGGAATCAACCTTCGGCGAACGGACGCCCGGACTTAAACACGGGATTTACTTACGGCCCCGGAAAGCGGGATAACGCGCCCGCGGGGAATCTCTGAGAGAAAGGAAAAACTTTGGCCGGCTATATCGTTTTTGAACATGTCTGGAAGACTTACCGGACGGGCGATGTTGAGATAAACGCCCTGAAGGACGTGAGCTTCAGTACGGAAAAGAAGGAATTCTGTGTTATACTCGGAGCCTCCGGCGCGGGAAAGACCACCCTCCTTAATATGCTCGGAGGAATGGATCAGATAACGTCGGGAAAGATTTTTCTGGAGGGTAGAGAAATTTCCGCGCTGTCGGAGAATGACCTTGTCATGTACAGACGGACGGACGTGGGCTTCGTGTTCCAGTTCTATAACCTTATTCCCAATCTGACGGCCGAGGAAAACGTTGAGATAGCCGCCATGCTGAGTCCGAACGCGATGCCCGCTCTCGAAGCCCTTGACAGGGTCGGGCTTTCTGAAAGAGCGAAGAACTTTCCGGCACAGCTTTCCGGCGGAGAGCAGCAGAGGGTCGCCATAGCGCGTGCTCTGGCCAAACGCCCGGCGCTTCTCCTCTGCGACGAGCCGACGGGCGCACTTGACGCGAATACAGGCAAGGCGGTGCTGAAGATGCTTTATGAGGCGGGGCAGAGTGAAGGCATAACCACGTTCATTATTACCCATAATCAGGCAATAGCTCCTATGGCGGACCGCGTCATACGCATAAGGAGCGGAGAGATAGCGTCTAATGACATCAATCCGGATCCTGCGCCCGTGGACGAGATAGTGTGGTGAACGATGAGAGGACTCGTAAAGATCGCCCTGAGGCGGATAAGAACCCACGCGGGAAGATTCTTCGCGATAATGCTCATAACGGCTCTCGGTACAACGTTTTTCGCCGGACTTAAAGTAACGCAGCCCGCGATGATAAAAACGCTCCAGGACTACGCGGACGAGACACATTTCCATGATTTTCAGATAATTTCAACTGTCGGATTCACCGATTCCGCCGTAAATGCTTTCAGGGAAGTAAAAGGCGTATCAGACGCCGAGGGAAGCCGCCAGTCGAATCTGCTTCTGTCTTTTGACGGAAGGCAGGATGCGTTTACTGTTCTTGAAATTACGAAAAAGACCGATCTTCCTGTTGTACGGGACGGAAGACTTCCCGAAACTTCTTCCGAATGTATAGGAGACAGCAGATTTTTCACGTCCGAAGATATAGGGAAGACAATTTCGATTTCGGGTGAAAATGAGAAGACTTCCCGCGACGCTTTTTCGGAAAAAAGCTTCAAACTGACAGGGATCTGTGACAACCCGCAGTATATAGGAATACGAAGGGGGACGGCGGATGTCGGTGACGGACAGCTTAAAGGATACATCATGGTTCCCTCCGGCGCGTTCAGTGAGGACCAGCCGTTCACATCAGTCATGTTAAGACTTGAAGAAAGCGGGGTCCCGTATTCTGATGAGTATGAGAAACTCGTCGATGATATCCGTCCCTCTTTAGAGAAAAAAGCGGAAGAACTCGCGGAAGCGCGGTGGAATGATATTCTGGACGAGGTGAGAGAGACATCTCCTCTCACAGTTCTGGCTTCACCGGAAGACCTACTTAAAATGCAGGGGCTGGAGAAGCCGGATGTGTATGTGCTCGGCCGTTATGAAAACGCGGGATACAGATCTTTCGAAAGCGACTCGGGGATTATAGCGGGCATAGCGGATATATTCCCGGTGATATTCATTCTTGTCGCCATACTCGTTTGTATGACATCTGTCAGCCGTCTTGTAGAGGAAGAGAGGGAGCAGGCGGGAACGCTGAAGGCCCTCGGATATTCACGGTTTTTCATTACTTCCGGGTATCTTATTTACGCCGGAATCGCTGGCGCTCTGGGCTGGGTAATCGGATTCTTCTTCGGGACGAGTTTTCTCCCTAAACTTTTCTGGTGGGCGTACAGCGTCGTTTATGATTTCTATCCGATTAGTTATTATTTCAGTCTCCCCCTCGCTCTGATATCTCTTTTCGCGGATCTGGGGCTTCTTCTTGTGGTAACCTGGTTTTCCTGCCGTGCGACGCTTCGCGAGGCCCCCGCCGATCTTCTTATACCTCCGTCTCCGAAACCCGGGAAGAGAATACTGCTGGAAAGATTCGGACCGCTGTGGCGGAGACTGTCATTCCTGCAAAAAGTAACATTAAGAAATACGTTCAGATATAAGAAACGTTTTATGATGATGCTCGTCGGGATATCATTCTGCACAGCTCTCATGCTTATGGCGTTCGGAATCCGGGACTCTATGACCGGTATAGGAGTGAAACAGTTCGGAGGTCTTCAGAAATATGATATCAAACTCGGAACTGAACCCGGTCAGGCGGATGCCGTGCTCGGAAAGGCAAGGGAGAAGATAGAGGATATTTCAGCGATTACCGCGGTCTCAAAAACGAGCGAGGTCGAAAAAGACGGAAAGACTCTCGATCAGGTTGAGTGTATTTCTTTTCCGGGAATTGACGATGAGAGACTCAGGGATTTCTGGATATTACGAACGACCTCAGGAGAGGATCTGAGACTTCCCGGGAAGGGTGAAGTCCTGATTTGTGAGAAGATAGCGGAGGAGACCGGCGTAAAACCCGGCGGAACCGTTATGGTCGGCGACAGCGGAGACAGAACGGAAATGAAAGTCGCCGGCGTATTCAAAAATTATGTCGCGAACCATGTGATATTTTCTTCGGAGGACAGTGAACTTCTGGAAGAGGGAGGAGAGAAAAACGCTCTTCTTGTTTCGGTACCCGGGAATCCGGCCGAAGCGGCATCAGAGCTTACAGGGATTGATGACGTGCTGTCGTGCACGAGGCTTGAAACCACAAGAGACGAAATAGATAATGTCACTAAGAGCCTTAATATAATTATATGGGTCGTCGTGTTTTTCTCAGCGATACTCGCGTTTGTTGTGATCTTCGATCTCACGGGCATAAACCTTGCTGAGAGGAAACGCGAGATTGCCACAGTCATGGTGCTCGGTTTCACGAAGAAAGAGACAGCGCGCTACGCGCTTCGTGAAAGCTTCATACTGTCATTTCTGGGGGCGGTCATAGGCATTCCCCTCGGGGTGGTGTTGCACAGGCTCGTCATAGCGAGGATCCACATATCAATGGTAGTCTATCCGCCTGTTATCAAGCCTTTATCTTACCCCGCCGCGTTCATTCTTACGATAGTTTTCAGCGCTGTCATAATATCATTCCTTAAGCGGAGCCTGAACAAGATAAAGATGGCTGAATCCCTCAAGGCGCGGGAGTAGGAACGGAATAAAGACGCCCGGGCGGAGCAAAGGGAAAAGGCGGCGGGGCCCCGCGCCCCGCAGGAGGCAGGCGACCCGTAGAAACTGCGCGAAACGAGAACTTTTTACGCAGCGGTGTTATGCCGTCCGACCCTCAAGTAACATGTGTGAACTGTAACCCGTCAGGCCCGCGCGGGATCGTCCGCGGCAGCTGTTTTATTTTTTACTATCGGGTTATATATATAGCATGGCGGGAAAAGAAATATGTGAAAGTTTAATAGATAAACTGGAAAGCGGGCGGAGCCTTTCCGTGCGGGAATATGAAGAGCTTATCCTCGCGGGAAGGGGCGGGGACGGCCGTGATGTCAGAGAGTACGCGGCCGTAAAAGCGAGAGCGGTCCGGGAGCGCATATACGGAAAGGATGTTTTTATCCGCGGGATTGTGGAATTCACCAACTACTGCCGGAACAACTGCTATTATTGCGGGATAAGGAGCGGAAACGGCAATATCAGACGGTACAGACTGAAAGAAGAAGAAATACTTTCATGCTGTGAACAGGCACACGGGACCGGCATCAGGACTTTCGTCCTTCAGGGAGGGGAGGACGTATGGTTCAGTGATGAGATAATGTGCGGAATAATTAAGTCACTTAAGAAGGAATTCCCTGATTCTGCAGTCACGCTTTCCCTCGGGGAGCGTTCCCGGGACAGTTATAAGAGAATGTATGACGCCGGCGCCGACAGATATCTTCTGAGGCACGAGACAGCTGACAGGGCGCATTACCGTAAACTTCACCCGGATTACATGTCATGGGAGAACAGGATGCTGTCTCTTCTGTTTCTCCGTGATACAGGATATGACGTCGGCTGCGGCATGATGGTCGGCTCTCCGGGGCAGACAGTGCGCGATCTCGCGGAGGACCTTAAATTCATTGAAATCTTCCGGCCGGACATGTGCGGTACAGGTCCGTTCATACCTCACCGGGACACGCCTTTTCGCGGTGAAAAGCCGGGAACCTGCGAGGAAACGGTATATCTGTTATCACTCATCAGGCTTATATGTCCGGAAGTTCTTCTTCCGGCGACGACGGCGCTCGGGACAATAGATCCCGCCGGCCGCGAAAAAGGGATCAGGGCAGGGGCGAACGTTGTGATGCCTAACATTTCGCCTTCCCGTGTCAGGCATGATTATGAACTGTACGATAACAAGATCTGCATGGATGATGAGCCGTCGGACTGCAGAGAATGTCTGAATCTCAGAATATACAGCACCGGATACAGGATCGTCACAGACAGAGGCGACGTGAGAAAAGACGTAAACGGGACGGTCCGGAGAACGTCTCGGGGATGAGATGTGTCTGCTCCCGGGCGGAGAGTCAAGGATTTATTTCAGGAGTATAAAAAACGTAAAAACATTTTTATTAAAGGGTACGGAAGCGCCGCGGGTCTGTAAGGGCGGCGCCGGAATATGTGTGATATAATGCGGCTTAAAAAGCGGCAGGTCCCGCGGCGGGTTTTGCCCGGCACTCGGACACGTGAAATTTATGCTGCGGACAGCTTTTTGAATATTTACCGTCAGGAGGCGGAATATGGGACTTAATGATGTGGTATCCGCAGACCGCGTACAGATAGGCTTTTTCGGGAAAAGGAACGCGGGCAAATCCAGTCTGGTGAATCGCGTGACGAACCAGAGACTCGCGGTCGTTTCAGACGTACCGGGGACGACTACAGACCCCGTAAAAAAATCCATGGAGATACTCCCTATAGGACCGGTAGTGATAGTAGATACGCCGGGATTTGATGATTTCGGTAAAATAGGAGAGGAAAGAGTCAAACAGACGAGGAAGATACTCAGGAGCATAGACATCGCCGTTCTCGTGGTCTCGCTGGAAGAAGGACTTACGGAAACCGACCGGGAGCTTATAACAGAGTTCAGAGCGCGGGAGGTTCCTTTTATAATCGCGGGAACGAAAGCCGATCTGTATCCTGAACGTACAATAGAAGTAAGCGGAGCGCATTTCAGAGCCGTGAGTTCCGTGACGGGGCAGGGAATCTATGAGCTTGAGGAAGACATCGCTCATGTCAGCGGTGCGGCCGGATCCGCTAAAAGGATAACGGAGGACCTCATAGAAAAGGGCGACGTCGCGGTTCTCGTTATGCCGGTCGACAGCGCGGCGCCGAAGGGAAGGCTGATACTTCCGCAGCAGCAGGTGATAAGGGAGATTCTCTAACTTTTCGCGGTTCCCGTCGGAGCGACGGTAGAGACGCTCGCCGGAACGCTGGACTCGTTCAAAGAGCCTCCGAAAGCTGTTATCACGGATTCACGTGTATTCAAAGATGTCAGGCCTCTCGTCCCTGATGACATATATCTTACTTCTTTTTCGATACTCTATGCCAGATATAAAGGGAATCTTACCGACATGGTGAGAGGCGCCCTGACGATAGACAGACTGACTGAATCTGACAGGATACTGATAGCGGAAGGCTGCACACACCACAGGCAGTGCGGCGATATAGGGACGGTCGTCATACCGGAACTGATTAAGAAGCGCACGGGCGCCGACATCCCGTTTGACATCGTCTCCGGCAGCGAATTTCCCGAGGATCTTTCGCGGTACAGGCTGGTCGTCCACTGCGGGGGATGTATGCTTAATGAGAGAGAAATGAAATACAGACTGACGCATTCTTTTGAAGCCGGCGTGCCGATGACAAATTACGGAGTGTTAATAGCTTATACTAACGGCATACTTAAGCGCTCGACAGAAGCATTCCCGGAAATGAGGGAGATATTCGGATAGAACCCGGCTTTATTCCTCCCCGTTATAACGGGAAGGAATATTTTTATATGATGCGGATGTTTTCAGGCGGACCGGGCAGGTAATCAGAATGAGGAAAATCGCTGTCTACGGAAAAGGCGGTATAGGAAAATCGACAGTCACATCCAATCTTTCGGCCGCTTTCGCGGTCATGGGCCAGAAAGTGATCCAGATAGGCTGTGATCCCAAGGCGGATTCCACGGTCAGTCTTCTCGGAGGGTCACCGGCTGTGCCCGTCATGGATTTTATGAGAGAACATGACAGAGAGCCGGAGCTTGACGAGATTGTGAGGACCGGTTTCCGCGGCGTAAGGTGCATAGAGACAGGCGGTCCCACGCCGGGTCTCGGCTGCGCCGGAAGGGGAATAATAGCAACATTTTCGCTCCTTGATGATAAAGAACTTTTTCTGAAAGAGAATCCCGGCGTCGTGCTGTACGATGTGCTGGGGGATGTGGTATGCGGCGGCTTCGCGGCTCCGATACGGGAAGGATACGCCGAAGAGATTCTGATTGTGACATCAGGAGAGAAAATGGCTCTTTACGCCGCCGGGAACATAAGCGACGCGGTCAGTAATTTCAAAGACAGAAGTTACGCGCGTGTCCGCGGTATAGTGCTTAACAGAAGAAATGTGCCGGATGAGGAAGAGAAAGTGAGAGAATTTGCGGAATCACGGAATCTCCCCGTAATCGCGGACATACCGCGAAGTGATGAAATTAACAGATTCGAGGACCGGGGCATGACGGTGATAGAAGGGAATCCGGGACTCCCGGTGAGCAGATGCTTCTTCAGCCTCGCGGAGGAACTTCTTAATGAGGACCGGCGGCAGACGGAGGACATGCAAATATGATAAACGGGCCTTACAGCATAACGGTCAGGGAACTTTATGAGGCGGGCCCGGATAATATTCCGGACCCGTTCATTCCGGGATGCCATCTGATATACAGTTCACCGGCGACACTCGCATATAATTCTCCCGGGGCGATCGGTTTCGGTGTAAAGCGCGCGGCGCTTCTCATCCCGGAATCCGTGATGCTCCTCATATCACCGGCGTGCTGCGGACGGAATTCGACGATTTTATCAAGTGAAGAGGGATACGCCGACAGGATGTTCTATCTTCTCATGCAGGAAACGGATCTCGTGACAGGGAGACATCTCGCTAAAGTGTCCGAGGCTGTCCGGGAGATCGCGGATACGGCTGTACCCGCGCCGAAGGTCGTCGTGATTTGTATAACCTGCGCTGACGCCCTCCTCGGGACGGATCTCGAGAGGGTCTGCAGGAAAGCAGAGGCCGACACGGGAGTTAGAGTTGTCCCGGCTTATATGTACGCCCTCGAGCGCGAAGGAAGGAAGCCACCGATGGATGCCGTCCGGAGCACCGTCTATTCACTTCTTGAAAAAGGTGAAAAAGAGCCGGACATGGTGAATCTCATGGGTTTTTTCACCCGGGTTGATCCGGAGAGCGAACTGTTCGCCGTACTTCACGGCATGGGAATTAAGAAGATCAACCAGCTTCCGGAATACAGCGATCTGGATTCCTACAGTGAGATGGGACGCGCGAATTTCAACCTTGTACTAAGCCCTGAATCTGTTTATGCCGCGGATGAACTCATGAAGAGGATCGGTCTTCCGTATATTGAATTTCCCCGGCTTTACAGACCGGATCGCATACACGCCCAGTATGAACTTCTCGGCGCGGCTCTTGGCCGGCGGGCGGATGACGGAAGGTGGTACGATAAGGCGTTAAGGGACACGGAGCGGTTCGGCGCCGAATTCGGCGGTCTTACGTGCGCCGTAGGGGAGATGACGAACGCGGATCCGTTTGAGCTTTCATTGTCGCTTTCCGTAACGGGGGTACGGGTGAAGAGCATTTTCGCCAATGTGACACGCGACCGTTTTCCGTTTATACGCAGACTTTCGGAAGTTTCTCCCGATACGAAGGTCTACCCGGGCATTTCGCCGACGATGATTCACTATGAAGAGGAAAAGGGAATAGATCTCACCGTCGGAAAGGACGCTGCGGGGTATATACCATCCGCGAGAAACCTTGAATGGTATGACGAACTGCAGCCGTACGGATTTCAGGGAGTTTCAGACTTTCTCCGCGCGGTGTCGGATGTTATGCGGAGTCCCGTTTCCGCAGGCAGGAAAGGGGTGTTCCTGTGAAAGGACTTTACCGTTATATCAGTCCCGCAGCCCCCGATCAGTCCGGCGCGGTATCTGTCCTGTTCGAGCTCGGGGGAATCATTGTTGTGCTTGACGCCGGCGGCTGCACGGGGAATATTTGCGGCTTTGACGAACCGAGGTGGTTTCTGAGGAAGAGCGCCGTTTACTCCGCGGGGATAAGGGATATGGACGCCATCCTCGGGCGTGACGACAGACTGATAGATAAACTTTCCGGCGCAGTGGAAACTGTTGAGGACGCGCGGTTCATCGCTCTTATCGGCACGCCGGTGCCTTCTGTTATAGGGACGGATTACAGGGCGCTCTGCAGGATCGCGTCGAAACGATACGGTCTTCCGGTAATTTATGTCGATACCTCGGGAATTGACAGTTATGAAAAAGGGGCTTCAAGAGCCTGCCTCGCGCTCACAGATCTTCTGGAAAGCACGGATGCGGGACATGCGGAAAAAGGAGCGGTATATGTGTGGGGAGCGACTCCTCTCGATCTTCCCGCGGAGGACAGCGCGGTTCTTCTGAGGAGGCGCGTCGCGGACAGAGAGGGGATTCCTGAAGAAAGAGTCATTACGGTCGGCATGGACAGCACGCTCGATGAACTTAACGGCATCTTCCGCGCCCGGAAGAATATAGTATGCGCTCCGTCAGGTCTTGCCGCGGCGAAAAGACTTGAGAAGATGTACGGAATTCCCGCGGAAGTATATTTTCCGGTGCCGGAGGAAGCGGTTCATCTTGCTGACGGGATCCCGCCCGGAACACGTGTAGCGGTACTGCACCAGCAGGCGCTCGCGTCCGCATTGAGGGAGAAACTCATGGAGAGGAGACCGGATCTTCAGATTACGGTCGCTTCGTTTTTTACAATGGACGCGGAGCTTACAGACCGGGAAACCGCGGAGGGCGGGGGCCTCGGACTCCCGGAGGATGTCCGGATCTCCGGTGAGGATGAATTTATACGTTTCATACGCGATAACGATTTCGGCGCGGTAATGGCGGACCCCGTTTATTTCAGAGCGCTCAAAGGGATGGATATAATAAAGATTCCTCTTCCTCATTATGCCGTTTCCGGAAGCATGTACAGACCGGAAAGCGATGCCGCTTTCTGGGATATGAGATTCAGGCGGAATATTTGAAGGCGTAAGCCGCATTTAATCGGCATATAAATAATATATAAGGCGCATCCGGGCAGAGTATTTGATAATAAGAAGGAGTTTTGAAAGACCTGATAAGACCGGATAAAGTGTGCTGATACTCCGGAAATAAGCCTCAGAAACCGGGCGCGCCGGATATAGATGAATTTAATTGAATAATTCATGGACAGAATCATCAGGAAGAAACTTCATATATACGGAATCGTGCAGGGAGTGGGATTCCGTCCGCACGCGGCCAGGGCGGCGGCGAAGTCGGGTGTTACAGGTACGGTCTGCAATATGGGACCGTACGTGGAAATATTTGTCCAGGGAAGCGATTCCGGAGTACGGAATTACTGCGAGATAATCCGGTCGGAAGCTCCTGCCAGGGCGGCTGTTCTGAAGATGGAGACAGAGGAGGTCCCGCCGGTTCCGGGAGAGAGTGAATTCAGGATAATCCGGAGTGAAAAAGTAAGAGGAAGCGTATTTGTCTCCCCTGACATAGCGGTATGCCCTGACTGCGAAAGGGAGCTTTTTGACCCGGCGGACAGGAGATACCTGCATCCGTTCATAAACTGCACGGCCTGCGGTCCGAGACTTACGATACTTAAAGGTATGCCGTATGACCGTGTCCGGACGAGTATGGGAAAATTTCCGATGTGTCCGGACTGTGAAAGGGAATATACCGATCCTGAGAGCAGGAGATATCACGCGCAGCCTGTCTGCTGCCCTGAGTGCGGTCCGCGGCTGTCGGCGTTCAGACCCGGAGATCAGGGTGTCAGGATCGAAGGGGATGCGGAGGTCATAAAACTTGCCCGTGAAACTTTACGGGGCGGAGGAATAATAGCCGTTAAAGGAATAGGAGGGTTTCATCTCGCTTGTGACGCGCGGGACCGGGACATCGTGGAAAGACTGCGAACGCTGAAAGCGAGACCTTTCAAGCCGTTCGCCGTCATGGTGAAAGACATGGAGACAGCTTCTCGCGAGTGCGTGACAGCGGGCGCCGAAAGCCTGCTCACCGGCCCCGAAAAGCCGATAATGCTTCTCCCGAAGAAGAAGGGAGGAAAGGTTTGTGATGCTGCGGCGCCCGAAGAGTCAAGACTCGGAATATTTCTGCCGTACACGCCTCTCCATCACCTTCTGTTCAGATATCCCGACGGAAAGGGTATGACGGATGCGTTCATTATGACGAGCGCCAACCCGAAAGGCGCTCCCATATGCAGGACAGCGGAGGATGTGGAGGATAATCTTTCTTCTCTCTGCGATCTCGTAGTGGACCACGACAGAGAGATACTGCTCAGGTCTGACGATTCGGTCGCTTCAGTTCACCGCGGAAACATTTTTCTGATAAGAAGGTCGAGAGGGTACTCCCCGCTCCCGTTCACTTCTCCCTTTGATGAGACCGGAACGGCGCTCGGAACCGGGAGCGATCTTAAGAATACATTTTGCCTCGCAAAGGACGGTCTGTACTATCTTTCACCGTATATCGGAGACATGGAGGACGTCAGGACAGCGGACTCGTTCCGCGCGGCACTCGGGAGAATGGAGGAGCTTCTTGAATTTTCTCCGGAAAAGGTTGTCTGTGACCTTCATCCCGGGTATCATTCTTCAGAGGAGGCGGAAAGACAGGGGCTTCCCGTGATAAGGATTCAGCATCATTTCGCTCATGTACTGTCGTGTCTCGCGGAGCACGGTGAAGAAGGACCCGTGATAGGGATCGCCCTTGACGGGACGGGTTACGGCGATGACGGCACAGTCTGGGGCGGAGAGTTTCTGAAAGCGGACAGGCGGGGATACAGCAGGCTCGGGTGTCTTAAACCGTTTCTTCAGGCGGGAGGCGACCTCGCTGCCGTGGAATGCCGGCGCCCCGCCGCGGGATTTCTCCTGCAGGCGACAGGCGATGCCGGAGAAACGGAAGAATTATGCCTTAGACTCGGCCTCGGTGATAAAGAGTCAATCCGTATGCTTGTCAGAATGGCGGAAAACGGTGTAAATACTGTCCGGTCCAGCAGTTTCGGGAGATTTTTCGACGCGGCCTCCGCGGTTCTGGGATTGAGAAGCATATCCACATGCGAGGGTGAAGCCGCGATGGTGCTTCAGTATTACGCGGAAACGGCGGCGGCAAAAAATGAAACCGTGAAAATGCCCGTGATTCCGGAGCCGGAATATATCGCGGCGGGAAGAGTAAACGGTCATTATGAAAATCCGGCGCCCGGCCTGTCACGGAAAGGCTGCGGTGCCGCGGCGCGCGAGGAACTGACAGACGGGGAGAGATCCGGCTTTCCGGGCGAAAGTGCGGCGCGGACCGGCGGAAGTGCCTGCGCGCACGGGGAGAAAGTTAACGAATCCGGAATGTTTTATATTCCCGGCGCTCCGGTAATACTGGAACTTGCGGAGAGGCGCCTCCGGGGGGAGTCCGTGCCTGCGCTCGCGCTGGCGTTTCATGAGGCGGCGGCGGCCATGATAACGGAGGGCGCGAAGATCTGCCGCAGAGGAACAGGACTTGACCGCGTGGTTCTAACGGGAGGCGTCATGCAGAATCTGCTTCTTCTGGAGATGACGCGGAAGAGTCTTGAGGAAGAGGGTTTCAGCGTATTAACCCACAGTCTGGTTCCCGCGAACGACGGAGGAATATCTCTCGGTCAGGCGTGGTACGGAATGAAATGTGATATCTGAAAAAAGAGAATATCAGGACGTGTATGATTTGGATTTTTAAGGACTTAAAGAAATTACGGGAAAGGATTTATATATGTGTGTAGGGCTTCCGGCCAGAGTGAGGTCGGTGAAAGACGGAATGGCGGTAGTGGACGCGACCGGGGCGCTGAGAGAAGTCTCCGCGGAGTTTCTTGACGATCTTGAGCCGGGCGACTATGTAATGGTGCACGCCGGCTCCGCTATAGCGAAAATACGTTCCGATGAAACTGCAGAAGTCGGGGAACTTCTGAGGGGTATTGATGAAAACGGCAGATGATATAAACAGACGGGAAAAAACGGGGAAAAAAGACGAAGTCAGGAGGCGGGAGCTTCTTGATAAAAGTCTTGACATTATCCGAAGCTATGACGGGCCGCCGGTCAGGATAATGGAAGTCTGCGGAACACACACACATGAGATTTTCAGGCAGGGAATACGGGACTGTATTCCCCGGAACGTGAAACTCATATCCGGTCCCGGCTGTCCCGTATGCGTCACACCTTCCGGATACATAGATGAGGCGGTCTTTCTTGCGAAAGAAAAAGGCTGCGTTATAGCGACATTCGGCGATCTGATAAGGGTGCCCGGTTCTGACATGAGCCTCGCGGGAGCGAGAGCCCTCGGAGCGGATGTCGTGACTGTCTATTCGCCTCTCGACGCTCTTAAATTGGCGGAGGAGAATCCCGAGAAAGAAGTCGTGTTTCTCTCAGTGGGTTTTGAGACGACCACGCCGTCTTCCGTTCTGACCGTGCGCGGGGCTGAGGAAAGAGGAATACGTAATTATTCTCTTCTCACCGCGAACAAGACCATGGATAACGCCTATCGAGCTCTGAAGGATTCCGCGGACGCTTTTCTCTATCCCGGCCATGTGAGCACCATAACGGGTACATCAGTATATAAGGAACTTCTGAAAGAAGGCATTTCGGGCGCGGTAGCCGGTTTCGGGGGTCCGGAGATTCTGACAGCCATAGCTCTTATTTTGAATAAACTTAAGGAAGGAGTTCCATTCTTCGTGAATGCCTATCCGAGAGTGGTTACCGATGACGGAAGCCCCGCAGCGCGCAGGACGGTAGATAAATTCATGGAACCCGCGGATGCGGAGTGGCGCGGAATAGGAGTAATCCCGGGATCCGGACTGAGACTCCGCGACAGTTATGCCTGTTATGACGCGAGAATCAGATTCAATGTCCCGCGCATGGAGGGAAAGGCCAATCCGGCATGCCGCTGCGGCGATATACTGAGAGGCGGAGCGACACCGGAGGAATGTCCTTTGTTCGGAAAAGTATGCACGCCGGACAATCCGGCGGGGGCGTGCATGGTCTCGAGTGAAGGGACCTGCGCCGCGTATTATAAATACAGACTGTAATAT
This sequence comes from uncultured Eubacterium sp., assembly GCA_964613765.1. GTDB lineage: Bacteria > Bacillota > Clostridia > Peptostreptococcales > Anaerovoracaceae > Aminicella. The sequence goes on along the minus strand of CAZTIY010000009.1, from coordinate 8,563 downwards.
GTTCGGGGCAAGATGATTTACGGGTTCCGCTGACAGGAGAGACAGAAATAATGAACGACAGAATAACACTTGCGCACGGGGCGGGCGGCGAACAGACGTCAAAGCTCATAGGCGGACTTTTTGAGAAATATTTCGGAAATCCTTATTTCACTAAGGATGACGCGGCTGTCCTTCCGCGGCCGTCAGGTAACATCGCGATGACGACCGACGGGTTCATAGTGTCCCCGGCGTTCTTTCCCGGAGGAAACACAGGGAAACTTGCCGTGTGCGGAACTGTGAACGATCTCGTGTGCATGGGCGCTTCGCCTTTATATATGACATGCGGGTTCATAATAGAGGAAGGATTCCTTTATGATGATCTTGAGAGGATCGTTCGCTCAATGGCGGAAACGGCGGAGCGTGCCGGATGCGTCATTGTGGCGGGGGATACAAAGGTGGCCGGAAAGGGTCAGGCCGACGGGATTTTTATAACTGCAACGGGACTCGGCGTACTGAAAGAAGGGGCAAACCCGTCCGGGAGCCGCGCGCGTCCCGGCGACGCAGTCATAGTGACAGGGGATGTCGGAAGGCACGGCTGCGCCGTGCTCCTCGCCAGAAACGATTTCGGCATCGACGCGGGTATTGAGAGCGACTGCGCATCGCTCAGAGAGCCTGTAGAGGCGGCGCTTGACACCGCGGATATTCACGTCATCCGCGACGCTACCCGAGGGGGAGTCGGGACCGTCTTGTATGAGATCGCCGGGGAAAGCGGTGTCGGAATAAGGATCAGGAGATCCGACATACCTGTTATGGACGGGGTCAGAGGAGTCACGGGAATGCTCGGCATGGATCCGATTTATCTTGCCTGTGAAGGACGAATGGTTGTTATCTGTCCGGCGGAAGACGCTGAAGCGGTGCTGGAAAAATTCAGGGAATTTCCCGAGACAGAGTCGGCGGCTTTGATAGGAACGGTGACGGCGGAACGGCCGGGAAGCGTAGTTGTCGAGACAGAGATCGGCGGTCTCAGCATTCTCGCGAGGCCTGCGGGGGAACTTCTTCCGAGAATATGCTGAATCAGGAAAGCTAATCTGAAAAAGGCGGGTCTATGTATAAATTGGCGTTTTACGGAAAGGGCGGCATAGGGAAATCAACGACAGTTTCTAATGTGTCCGCGTGTCTCGCGGAGCGGGGTCTCCGCGTCATGCAGATAGGCTGCGATCCCAAGGCGGATTCCACACTGGATCTGAGAGGCGGCTCGCATAAAAAATCCGTTATGCAGCTTCTCAGGGAAAAGAACAGGTCGGCGGAACTTGAAGAACTCGTTACGGTGGGATTCAACGGGGTGTTTCTCGTGGAGGCGGGCGGTCCGACTCCGGGTCAGGGCTGCGCGGGGCGCGGGATAATCGCGGCACTCGAACTTCTGGATGAGAAGCGGGCCTACGAAGTATATAAACCTGATGTTGTCCTGTTTGATGTTCTGGGCGATGTGGTGTGCGGGGGATTCTCCATGCCGATCAGGGAAGGTTACGCGGACCAGGTATTTATTCTGACGTCAGGAGAGGCGATGTCCTGCCACGCCGCAATGAATATAGCCGTTGCGGTTGATACTTTCAGAAAGCGCGGATACGCTTCTCTCGGAGGGATCATCCTTAACAGGAGAAATGTGCGCGACGAGGACGCGAAAGTGCTGAAACTCTGCGAGGATACGGGTGCTCCGCTTACAGGCGCGCTTGAATTCTCCGGCACCGTGCAGGAGGCCGACGGAATGAAAAAAACCGTGATCGAGGCTTTCCCTGACAGCGCCGCGGCCGGGATGTACAGGGAACTTGCCGCGAGTCTGATCCGGGCGGCGGAGGAAAACGAGAGACTTAAGAAAGAGGATCCCGAAGGTGACAGTTACCGTACTCCCGAGGGTATAGAACGGTTCCGCGCCGGGGGAGGTCTCTTATGATAACGGATCTCCGTAAGGGGGATCGCGGTTTTTGCGGGGAAACAGAAACTGCGGTTACATATCGCGCGGGAAATGATAAGGCGGAGGTCAGAATCGGCGATGTCGTTGATTCTGCGCCTTTCGGAAGCGGCGCGGAATATTCGCCGCCGGCCCGGGGAACGTGGACGATAGCACATACTCCTTTTCTCGTTCCGGACAGTCTGGAAATATTCGTGTGTCCGGAAGGATGTCTGAGGGGAGTAGTGCTTTCCGCCGCGGAATGCGGCGGAACGGAGAGGTTCTCGGCGGTAGCGGTAAAGGAGGAGGATCTCTATCAGGGCGACATGGAGGCCCTGTTCATTGAAGGGGCGAGTGAAATCCTGAGAAAGCGTGACAGTCTCCCGAAAGTATGTTTTATATTCACGGCGTGCATACATCATTTTCTGGGACTGGACAGGAAACTCATTTTCAGTGCGCTCAGGGAGCGCTTTCCGTCGGTGGATTTCATAGAGTCATATATGAACTGCACCATGAGGAAGTCGAAATTAAGTTACGAGGATGTCCAGTGGAGACAGAATTACGCGGGGCTTCACGGCTCTCCGGCTGACGCGAAGGACACGCGGCAGGTAAACATTATCGGGAGTTATTTCCCGACAGACAGTGATTCCGAGCTTATCGGAATGCTGAAAGCGGGCGGCTATAACGTGATTGATACCGCGCGCCTCGGGACATACGGGGAATACCGGCTTATGGAGAAGAGCGCGCGGAACATTTATCATCTTCCCGTCGCGCGTGAGGCGTGCAGGGATCTTTCGGAGCGTCTCGGGCAGAAATCAGTATATGTTCCGTATACCTGGGAGCCTGACGAGATAAGAGAGTTAATTAGAAAGACTGCGACTGAATTTGACTGTCCGGTTCCGTCTGACATTGACGGGCTTGAGGAGAGGGCGATGGATGCGCTTTACTCTGCCGGCGCGCGCTTCCGCGCCGCAGGCGCGGAAGTCGGCGTGGACTCCGTGTCCACGCCGAGGCCGTTCGGCCTCGCGCGCCTCCTCACGAAAACCGGATTCACGGTCCGGACCGTATACGCCGACACAGTTTTCCCCGAAGACGAAGCCTCGTTTGAGGCCCTGAGGAGAGAGCATCCCGGGATAATAATGAGCGCTGCGGTGAATTTTCGTATGAGACTGAGACCGCGTGACACTTCCGCGAAACTTGCGGAAAACGGAAAACTGTTTGTAGCAGTCGGTCAGCGCGCCGCGTATTTCTCCGGAACGGATCGCTTCGTAAATATGGTGGCCAACGACGGACTGTGGGGGTTCACCGGGATAGAAAAACTCGCGCATGAACTTGAGACCGCGCTAAAAGAGCCTCAGGACACGAGGAGTGTTATTCAGATAAAGGCTAAGGAGTGCAGACCTTGAAAGATTTCCGTATCCGCGACCGCGTAAGAACAGTCACGCCGGTTTATTCTGTTGACCTCTTCGGAATATGTTCGCTTCTTTATGAACTCGGCGGCCTCATAGTGATGCATGACGCGAGCGGCTGCAACTCGACATACGCCACTCATGACGAACCGAGATGGTATGATATCGACAGTATGATTTATATCTCGGGACTCACTGAATATGACGCTGTTCTCGGAAATGACGACGGGTTCATAAATGATGTCCTTGAGATTGCCCGGGAACGCGATCCCCGGTTCATAGCGGTTTTCGGGTCGCCGGTCGCAATGATTACCGGTACGGACTTTCACGGTATCGCGCGGATCATAGAAAAAGAGACCGGAATCCCGGCATTCGGATTTGACACGTCGGGGATGCACACATATAATCGCGGTGCCGCTCAGGCGATGCTTGCCGTCGCTGAGAGATTTCTGCCTGAACCTGAAATTACCGGAGCCGGCCGCGGGGAAATGCGGAGTTCCGATAAAGGCGGAAGAAAGATTCGCGTCAATCTCCTCGGAGTTACGCCGCTTGATTTTTCAGTGACCGGGAACGCGGAAGCACTGAAAGAATGGTTCTGCGCGCGCGGGTTTGATGTGCTGACAACATGGTGCATGGGGAATTCGCTTGACGACCTTTACCGCACTCCCGAAGGGGATGTTGATGTCGTCTGTTCATCGATGGCTCTCCCCGCAGCAAAGTATATCGAAAGTGAATACGGCATTCCTTATGTCACGGGACTCCCGTGCGGGACACGAGCGGGAGAGCGGCTGAGACGCGCTGTCACAGATGCGGCTGAATGTAATCGTTTCCGCGTCCCTCCCGAACGTGACTTAACGGAGAACGGTCCGGGACAAACGGAAGTTTCTTCCGTGTACGGAGCGGTTCCGGTTTCTTCCGGAGTCTGTCATGATATATTCGGATCCTGTCAGGCGGCAGGAGAGAATCATAAGAGCACGGGTTTAAGCGCACTTATTATCGGAGAACCGGTATTGTCACTCAGTCTTTCCGTTCTTCTTGAGCAATACGGGATTGCACAGACCGGGATCATCGATCCTCTGGATGACACAGGCGTGGCGCTGAGACCGGGAGACATACGCACCGGCTCTGAAGAGGAGACAGCGGCGTATATGCGTGAGGCGGATCTCGTCATAGCGGATCCCGTTTACGGTTTCCTGCTTCCCGGGAAAGAGAAATCAAAACTCATTCCGCTCCCTCACGAGGCCTGTTCCGGAAGGATGTTCCGGAAAGACATACCGGTCCTCATCGGAAATGCCGGTGACGAATGGCTGAAGAACAGTATTCCGGCGGACTTCCGCAAGCTTTCAACCTTAGCTTAAGGTGAAAAACCTCTTCGGGCTCCCCCTCGCGGGAGTTGTACGGTCTCTCCAGAATAAGAGATGGTTTATTCGCCTGCGGACGCGCTTCACTTCTGTGAACAGTTGAAAAAGGAAGCCGCACTGTCCGCAGCATCCTCTTCGTACTGTCCGTCCGGGCGCTGAATGTCCGGGTTCCGCGGCGTAACGGTTAACGTGTGAAAAGCCGATAAACAGTACGGTTTTTGCGGGAAAGCGATACTGTAAAGGAATTGCCGTTCTTTTCCCGCTTACGCGAAATTTCGCGAGTGCCTTGTTCCGTTCAAAGCTTTTGGTGTATTTCCCGTTTCATAGTGTTAAAATAAGAAAGAAGAATAATTGTCCGGAACGGCAGGAGAACCGGTTGTCTGTTTACTGTCAGGAGGTGCGCATGAAGGAGTTCAGGCCAGTTAAAGAGGGCAAGGTACGGGAAATTTACGATAACGGCGACAGTCTCATCATGGTTGCGACCGACAGAATATCGGCATTTGACCATATTCTCAAAAATGAAATCAGTAACAAGGGTCGTATTCTTACGCGGATGTCAAAGTTCTGGTTTGATTATACGAGGGACATTGTTCCCAATCACATGATCTCCGTCGACGTGAACGACATGCCGGAGTTTTTCAGGAATCCTGATTTCGAAGGCAGGAGCATGATGTGCGGTAAGCTTGAGATGCTTCCTGTGGAATGCATCGTTCGCGGATATATCACAGGCTCCGGCTGGACCGGTTATCAGAAGACGGGAACGGTCTGCGGCATCCGGCTTCCGGAAGGACTTAAAGAGTCCCAGAAGCTTCCTGAACCGCTTTTCACTCCGAGTACTAAGGCGGATCTCGGCGAACATGACGAGAATATTTCTTTTGAACGCTGCGCGGAAGTCCTTGAAAGAGATTATCCCGGGCGCGGGAAGGAGTACGCGGAAAAGATCAGGGACGCCTCGATTCGGCTCTATGAAGTATGTGCCGGATATGCGGCCGAACGCGGCATTATCATAGCGGATACCAAGTTTGAATTCGGTCTTAATGAGGAAGGCGAAGTGATTCTGGGTGATGAAATGCTGACTCCGGACAGTTCGCGTTTCTGGCCTCTTGAGTGTTATGAGCCGGGCAGGCCCCAGCCTTCTTACGATAAGCAGTTCGTCAGGGACTGGCTTGTCGCAAATCCAGACAGCGGTTATACTCTCCCTGCTGATGATATTGAAAAAACACTCGGAAATTATGAGCAGGACATTGAGCTGCTTACGGGAAGGTCTTCTGACTGATTTTTCCGGTTTGCCGTGAGAGTGTCTTTTCCGGTTTCTTTTCAAAGATAAGGATGGGTTCATGCAGGTCATTAAAGAGATTCTTTTATCTACGATACAGTTCTTCGCGGACCTGTTCAGAAGTGTCATTTTATTTCTCAGGGGAAGATTTGATCTTTCCGAGCTTTATACCGGTTTCGCGCGCTGGATTTTTATAGCTCTCGGCATGTTCATACTGATACGCGCCATCATGTCCCTTTTAAGGAGCCGTTCCTCGTCTGAGATATGGGCTTATCTGCACTTTGAAAGCGGAGGGAACATACCCATAACCCACTGGGAGAACGTAGTCGGGAGATCAAAGAGCTGCGATATTCAGATATCTGATATGAGTGTCTCCAGAAACCACGGCATACTTTCCCGCGACAGTAAAGGCGGCTGGACGTATACGGATCTCGGTTCCATGAACGGAACTGTTATAAACGGTGTACCCGCCGAAAGAGATGTTCCCGTACAGTTAGAGCCCGGAGACGAGATGCTGTTCGGAAGTGAGATATGTACGCTGCTTCCCGTGAGTGTGGGTGAACATATCAGAAATGTCCGGAAGAGATCTAAAGTAAGCAGAATCATGTCGCCCTGGGCATCCTGCGTCGCGATTACCGTTTTTCAGATTCTGACTGTCATTCAGCTGAGATTCGCCCTCGGGGAGCGCTACACGGCGGGCATAACCGTTTCTTTCGCCGGACTTTCGGTGATCATGTGGATTTATGTGATTCTCCTCAGGAGACTTAAACGTACCGGATTTGAGATAGAAACGATCGCTTTCTTTCTTTCTTCGCTGAGTTTCGCTGTTATGGCGAGTAAATACCCAGATGCCGTATTCAAACAGTTCGCCGCGACAGCGATAGGCGTATTTCTCTTCTTCTTTATGTGCGCGTTTCTGAGGGATTTAAGGCGGACGACACTGTTCAAGCCCGTGATGTATGTACTTGCTTCAGTCGCGCTTATTATCAATATGCTGTTCGCGACGAACATATACGGGCAGTCAAACTGGATCTCGATCGGAGGTCTCACCATCCAGCCGTCCGAACTCGTGAAGGTCGCCTTTGTATGGGTCGGGGCCGCGACCATGGATGAACTTTTCGAGAGAAAAAGCTCGCTCGTATTTACCGGATTCTCGCTTTTCTGTTTCCTGTGTCTCGCGAAGATGGGTGATTTCGGAACCGCCATCGTTTTCTTTTCGACTTTTCTTGTTATACAGTTTCTGAGGAGCGGTGATTTTACCAAACTTATAGCGGTCGCGGGCGTCGCTTTCGTCGGCGGCATCATAGTGCTGAGATTTAAAACCTACATATCGCAGAGATTCGCAGTATGGGGTCATGTCTGGGAAGCGGATAATATGAACAATTTCGGATATCAGCAGACCAGAAGCATGTCCGCGGCGGCGAGCGGAGGGCTCATCGGAGTGGGGGCCGGAAAAGGGTGGCTCCATACTCTCGATGCCGCCCAGACCGATCTGGTATTCGGCATGGTAGCGGAAGAATGGGGCATGATCATAGCCGTTCTTGCCGTGCTCTGCATAGTGACTCTCGCGGTTTTCGCGTACAGATCCATCTGGTCCGGCAGGTCGACGTACTATACGATCGCGGGCTGCGCGGCAACGACGATTTTTCTTGTCCAGACGATTCTTAATGTTTTCGGTACAATGGATATTCTCCCTCTTACGGGAGTAACATTTCCCTTCCTTTCCGGAGGCGGGACTTCAATGATTTCCTCATGGTGTCTTCTTGCCTATATTAAGGCGGCGGATACGAGACAGAACGCCAGCATGGCGGTTAAGTCGTCGGACGGCAGCGTTCCCGCGGTAAAGTCAGAGAATATAGAGGATATATAGGAGGCGGAGAATGAAAAAAATAGAAAAGCGGGCTGTTCTCTGTCTGATTCTGACAGGGTTTCTGTTCTTCGGTCTCTGCGTCATAAGTGTACGCTTTGTAAGAAACGGCCACAAATGGGCCATGTTCACCGCAAACAGCCATATATATTCCGACGGATATCTGAAAGTCGGGGAGATTTACGACAGGAACGGTGTGTCTCTCGTAAAGAACGGGGCCGGAAAGGGCGGAAAGCCTCTTTATAATCAGGATCGCGCCATAAGAATTTCCACTGTTCACGCCGTGGGGGACGCTTCCGGTTTTGTTTCCACCGGGGCGGCGAGCGCTTTCAGCGATAAACTTGTCGGATACAACCTTCTCACGGGGACATACAGTCTTACCGGGAGCGGGGGCAGTGTAAATCTCAGCATAGACGCCGAGCTCAATAAGACGGCTTATCAGGCCCTCAACGGAAGGGACGGAACCGTAGCCGTATATAATTACAGAACGGGCGAAGTGATTTGCATGGTGTCGTCACCCGCGTTCGATCCCGCGAATCCCCCCTCGCCCGATAATGCGGAGGACGGGACATATCTCAATAAATTTATTTCCGGCAGGCTGACACCGGGATCAATTTTCAAGCTCGTTACTTCAGCCGCGGCTATAGAGACTCTGGATGATATAAGTGACTTTCACTACAACTGTACGGGAAGCCGTAAAGTGAGCGGAAGAAATATTAAATG
>CAZTIY010000008.1:22418-26249 GCA_964613765.1 uncultured Eubacterium sp. | reverse complement strand
GAACAGCCTTCTCCGGGTCCAGGAGAGGATGCCTTGCGTCCTTAAGGTAAAGACAGCTTTCTTCATTCAGGGACGGTTCGGAACCGTTCATCCTGACCTAGAGCTTCCCGCGCGCCATTATCAGATCCAGCTCTTCTATGAGTTTCTGATTATTCAAAAGTTCCCGGGCGTGTTCCGCTACCTTACCGGAAAGTTCCGAGAGAATACGGGCTATCTCGGCTTCTTCGGCAAGTTCAAGCTCTTTAAGCCCGTTGTTCATATCTATTATCGCCTGAGGCTCTATGAAAAGTGTCGCCCCGCCCTTTGACCGGTCATGCACGATACCCGGAAAGCGCGATCTGTGCTCCGCTTTGACCGGAAGCACATAACGTCCGTTCCTTACGGTAACGAGCGCCTCCTGAAGAAACGGTCTGTTCTCCGGGCTTTCCGCCATTCCTGACAGTCTGTTGCGGAGCGCCTGATGCTGCCTCCTGATTTTTTCCCTGATGCTCCCGAGTTCCCGCGAGGCGGTGTCGGCCACCTCGTCTTCAGACAGTACGGAACGCCCTATTTCTTCCGAAAGATTCCTGAAATACACGATAAGATCCGTGCGCGACCTGATGTCAGGAAGGGGCGGAAGTTCGCCTTTCATAAAGCTGACCACACGTCCCGCGGTCTCGATGTCGCTTCTTACATGAAGAAACTCTCTCAGCGAAAGCGTGCCCCCTTTCATCGCGAGGGTGCACGGTCCGGAAATATCATAAAGTCCCGACGTCGGAAGCGGTCCCTTAATCTTAATAAGGTCAACCGCTTCCGTGGTTGACCTGAGTAGTTCCGATATTACATTCCTGTCCTTTGACGGACGAACCTTAAGTGCCGATTCTCTCGACATTTCCGTTCCGGTCTCGTCCGCCAGCATCTCTGTGATCTTACGGTATTCGAGTACCTTAAGCGCTTTCCGATCCATTCTCAGTGCTTGTTGATCTTTTCCAGTTCACTCTTAAGCTGGATATTCTCCATCTGCAGATCGAAGATCGTATTCTCATAATCGGTGCATTTCTTCTCAAGCTCCTTATATTCCTTACGCTCTTCTTCTCTGTCCTTCTGAAGCTGATCCATGCTTTCCTTTACCTTTGACTGCGCGTTCTTGCTGTCCTCAAGCATCTTTACGTAATTCTGGCTGTCTTTCCCGGACTTCGCGATTTCATCCTGAAGATCCTCGATCTTCTGCATGGCGTCGAAATATTCTTCCGCGATATTAATAGCAGTCATGACCTGGACCACACCGCCGCCGCTCGCGTCCGTCATTCTGGCTATGAGACGCATTTTTTCATCGACATATTCAGCCAGTTTCTGAATATCCTCAGCAGATTTATCTCCGGCGATATTATATTCCTGACCGAAAATCTTGACCTTTACACCCATAAGATTCTCTCCTTTATGATATTCCGTCAGGCCCCCGTCAAAACGGTGAGGTCCTCGTTCAAACACACAGGCATTTTACCTGATTACAAGCATTTCTTCAAGTGCGGCGGGCGTCTTTCAGTTTTCTCTTATGTCAGCGTCGAATTTCTCTCTCAGCATATCCAGAATCCGTGCATGGACTTCGTCCGCCTCCGCGTCCGTAAGCGTCCGCTCATCGCTTCTGTACGTAAAACTGTACGCGACGCTCTTCTTTCCCGGCGGTACGGGAAGACCCCTGTAAACATCGAACAGCCTGACTTCCGCAAGAAGTTCGGGCGCCATATCCAGTATCGCGTCCTCTATCTTCTGAACCTCCGTATCCTCTCTTACTATCATCGCGACATCCCTTGACGTTGAAGGGAACACCGGCGGCTTTTTATACTGCACCGTCCTGTCAGAAATCTCCGTAATTATATTAAAGAAAAGTTCGGCGATATACGTTCGCTCACCTATTCCGAAATTCTCCTGAACCTCCGGATGAACTTCGCCCATGATGCCGATTTCCGTATCTTCTCCGTTCTCCTTTCTGACACAGATGCGGGCGCATCTTCCGGGATGGAACAGACCGTATTCCTTTTCGGCCTCAAAACGCACGGACTTAACGCCGAGCCTGTCTAAAAGTTCGGATATGACACCTTTAAGTGTGAAGAAATCCTCTTCTCCGCCGTAAGTTCCGAGACACAGACTGAACTGTTCTTTAGGAAGCTCCGTTTCTATTACATTCTTTCTGAAAGTGATCCCGATCTCGTAGGCCCTGACCTCCGCGTTTCTCTTCGCGTAATTGGTACCGAGGACTTCCAGCATGCCCGGAGAGAGAACAGTGCGCATGAACTCCGTATCCTCCCCCATGGGATTGGTGATCCTGATAAGATCCCTTTCAATCGTATCTTCCGGAATTCCGGCCCTGTCGAGAATCTTCTGATTTGAGAACGAATATGTCTGAACTTCCGTATATCCCATACCGGACAAAAGATCTCTCGTAAGCGCTCTGAGAGTCCAGCTTTTACTGAATGAAGGCCTGGACGCAATAGCAGGGAGAGTCATCGGAAGATTGTCATATCCGTACATCCTCGCTATTTCCTCTACGTAATCGACCTCCTCAAGGAGATCCTGGCGTACGGACGGCGGTGTAACTATGAGTTCGTCACCGTCCCCCTCAACTTTCATTTCAAGGCCTTCAAGATATCTCTTCATTTCATCGCGGGAGATATCCGTTCCGAGGACTTTGTTTATCCTGCTTACACGGGCGGTTACAACAGGAGCTTCTTCAGGATTGTTATAAATATCGACGGAACCGTTCAATACGGTTCCGGCTCCGAGTTCCCGGACGAGATGACAGAATCTGTCCGCGGCGGCCTCACAGTTGTTCGGATCGATACCCTTTTCAAAGCGCCCCGAAGCCTCCGTCCTCATTCCGAGACGCTTCGCCGTGAGCCTTATGTTAGAACCGAGGAAAGACGCGGCTTCAAGCACGACGGTGGTCGTACTCTCCGTGATCTCCGAATCAAGTCCCCCCATGATGCCGGCGAGTCCGACCGGCCTCACGGCGTCATTTATCATAAGCATATCACAGTCGAGTGTCCTCACCGTCCCGTCAAGAGTCGTGAACGTGTCACCGTCATTCGCGGTGTCCACTATAATCTTATGCCCCGCGAGCGTTTCTATATCATACGCGTGCAGCGGCTGACCGTATTCCAGCATAACAAAATTCGTGAGATCCACAATGTTATTGATAGGTCTCATTCCCGCCGCGATAAGTCTTTTCTGAATCCACCACGGAGACTGCTCTATCTTAACATCCTTTATAACATGGGCGGTGAAACGCTTGCAAAGGCCGGATCTCACCTCTACCGAGATATAGTCCTCCGCCGACTCGTCTGCTCCCTCTACGGAAATATCCGGGTACTTCATCACTTTCCCGAACGTGGCGGCGGCTTCCCTGGCCATTCCGAGCATGGACAGACAGTCGGGGCGGTTCGGCGTGATCTCAAAGTCGATTACAAAGTCCTTAAGTCCGAGCGCTTCCGTAATATCCTCTCCGAGATGCTCCGACCAGTCCCCGGGAAGGAGCCAGATGCCGTCTTTAGAAATATAAGGGGCCACCTTGTCTTCAAGACCGAGTTCCTGAGGTCCGCACAGCATGCCGTCGCACTCGATGCCGCGCATGCTCCCCTCACTGATCTCATAACCCCCGTCTTTATGCGGGGCGCCGTGAAGAGCAGGGACAACGCTTCCCGGAAGAGCCACGGGAACGAACGCGCCCTCACGGACATTTTCCGCGCTCGTGACTTCCTGAACAGCGCTTCCCCTACCTATATCCACGCTGCATATCATAAGACGGTCCGCGTGGGGATGCCTTGCGACCTTCTCGATCCTGCCTATCACCAC
>CAZTIY010000008.1:0-22408 GCA_964613765.1 uncultured Eubacterium sp. | reverse complement strand
TCACCACTCCGGAGATCCCTGTTCCGGTCTCTGTAACAGTCTCTATGTTAGACCCGCTCATGATCATCCTGTCTGCGAACTCCCGGACGGGTACATCTATATCCACATAATCTTTCAGCCAGTTTACTGACAGCAACATCTGCCGGACCTCCTATCTGAACTGCTCGATGAATCTCATGTCGTTTTCATAGAGAAGACGTATATCGTCTATGCCGTATTTCAGCATGGCTATACGCTCAACGCCCATACCGACAGCGAATCCCGTATATTTCTCCGTATCGATCCCGGCGACGCGGTGGACATGGGGATGGGTCATGCCGCAGCCCAGTATTTCTATCCAGCCGCTCCCCTTGCAGACACTGCATCCTTTGCCGCCGCATTTGAAACAGGAGACATCCATTTCCGCGCTCGGCTCCGTGAACGGGAAATGATGAGGCCTGAACTTAGTCTTTGTTTCAGGTCCGAAAAGTTTCTTCGCCATATAATCGAGCGAGCCTTTCAGATCCGCCATGGTGACTCCTTCGCCTATTACCATCATCTCGACCTGATTGAATGTATGGGAGTGAGTCGCGTCCGGCGTATCTCTCCTGTAGCAGCGTCCGGGAATTACGATCTGATAAGGGAGACCGAGTTCCTGCTCCGCTCTCACTTCGCCTGAAGACGTATGCGGGCGGAGACAGACATCCTCCGACAGATAAAATGTGTCTGTTACGTCCCTCGCGGGATGCGTCTCAGGAGAGTTCAGTCCGTCAAATGTATTGAAAGTCGTATCCACGTCCGGGCTCTCATATACGGAATATCCCAGATCCCTGAAGATTCCGACAATCTCCTGTATAGTCTGTGTCACGGGATGGATGACACCGTATTTCACGGTTTTCCCCGGTTCTGTCACATCAATGGTTTCCGCCTCAAGTTTCGCTTCCTTGGTCTTCTTCTGAATGAGATCCTTCTTCTCTTCAAGAAGCCTTGTAAACTCGGCCTTTGCCTCGTTCGTTTCTCTTCCGAACGTTTTTCTCTCTTCCGCGGACATGTCTTTCATGCCGCGGAGCATTTCCGTGAACCGGCCTTTTCGCCCGAGCATCCTGACCCTTAGTTCCTCAGCCTCTTCAGATGTTGAGATCCTGGTCAGCTGCTCTTTAGCCTCTTCCATGATCTTTGTGACGTCCTGCATTGTTTCCCGCTCCAAACTGTTCTGTCCCTGAATTAAAAATATAAAAATGAAAAATGCTTACCGGTTTCATTCCCGCCGCCGGAAAATCATGCGATATTATGAATATGAGACGGTCCGCTGTAAGACCGGCCGCGGCGTTTTAACGGAGATTTCTCACGGTCTCGTACATCAGTATCCCCGCGGCGACTGAAGCGTTCAGCGATTCTACGCCCGCCTCCATAGGAACCGTCACTCTGATATCCGAACATTCAATCAAATCAGGATCACACCCGCCGCCTTCATTTCCTATTATAAGCGCGGTGTCTTCCGACAGACCGGCTTCATAATAGGGAACGCCGCCTTCAACGACGGTTACGGCGATTCTCTTCCCGAGTTTCCCGGCAAGCGTCAGAAATTCATATTTATCTCCCGGAAATATCACCGGTATCCTGAATAAGGAACCCGATGCCGCCCGGACCGTTTTCTGTGAAAACACATCCGCGGTGCCGGGAAGTATGACTACCGCCTCATAACCGGACGCGGCAGCCGTCCTGACTATAGTTCCCAGGTTGCCCGGATCCTGGATTCTGTCGGTTACCAGGAGATTCCCGCCCGGCCTGTCAACAGAAACAAGCCGCTCCGAACCTGAGTCCGGCTTTCTTACGACGGCGATAATCCCCCTGCTGTTCTCCGTGCCGGACAGTCTCTCAAACAGATTCCCGGAAAGTATGTATAACGGCGGAAGGTTCTCCGGAAAAAAATCAAAATCACCCCGGTTAACACCCTCTCTGAGAAATATTCCTTCTGTTTCCTGTCCTGTCCCGAACGCTTCTCTTACCGTATGATCTCCTTCTATCAGGTATCTTCCGGTTCTGTCTCTGTATTTCCTTTTCGTGAGACGCAAAGCATTTCTGAACACCGGATTAGCGTCCGAAATTATCTTTCTCTCCATAACAGCAAAGCCGGTAGCGAACACCGGCTTACTATCATCCACTCTCCTGAAATTTTAATTTTTATCGAGGAAGGTAGGAATGTCAAAAATCGACTTTTCGTTCCTGTTCTTCTTAAGAATGTCGTCAACGGTCACTTCTGTGGCGTGAAGTCCGTTATCCGTTATGACCTCACCGCGTGAAGCCATAGGCGGCTCAAAACCCCGGTCGCTCTTAACATCCTCAAAACCCGTGGCGATGACAGTGAGTTCTATCTCATCCTTCATGTTTTCATCCACGGACGCGCCGAAAATCAGGATCGCGTCATCCGAAGCCTTCTTCTCGACCTCGCCGGCAATCTGGCTCACTTCCTGCATGCCGAGATCATAACCGCCCGCAATATAGAGCAGTATAGCCTTCGCTCCGTCGATTTTCGTCTCAAGAAGCGGACTTTCGATTGCGTTTGTGACCGCCTGCGTCGCCCTGTCCGATCCGGCGCCGCGTCCCACTCCCATGTGAGCGACACCGCGGTCCGTCATGACCGAACGCACATCCGCGAAATCCACATTGATCATTGCCGTTGTGGAAATCAGCCTTGAAATTCCCTGGACGCCCTGGCGGAGAACGTCGTCAGCCATACGGAAAGCGTCGATCATCGTCGTCTCCTTCTGACTGTTCGCGATCAGCTTGTCGTTAGGAACGACAACAAGTGAATCCACATACTTCTTCAGGAATGTCAGCCCCTGTTCCGCCTGCGCCATGCGCTTTCTTCCCTCGAATGAGAAAGGCTTCGTAACGACGCCTACCGTGAGGATTCCCATTTCTTTCGCGGCCTTCGCGATCACGGGCGCGGCTCCCGTTCCGGTTCCGCCTCCCATACCGGCCGTAATGAATACCATATCGCTTCCTTCAATCAGATCCGCGATATCATCCAGGGTTTCCTCGGCTGAGCGCTGTCCTACCTGCGGGTTGCCTCCGGCTCCGAGTCCTCTCGTCAGTTTCTGCCCGATCTGGACCAGCGTACGGGCCTGACAGCCGGTCAGCGCCTGTTTGTCCGTATTTATCGCGATATAATCGACATCCTTAAGATCGGCCTCGATCATACGGTTTATCGCGTTACATCCGGCTCCGCCTACGCCGATCACCTTTAAAACCGCTGAGTTCACCTTCTCATTTTCAAATTGCAACATCGCATTGCCTCCTTAGCGTTCCATAAAGATGTTCTATTTTAACATATACACAGTCGTTTTGCATATAATATTTATGGATAAACAGGATAAAAATGGCTGAAAACAGCTAAATCACGGGTGAAAACGACATGTACCTGCTGTCGCTTACCGTAATCGTCCCTCTTTTTACACCTTCTTTGAACAATCTGTTTACTACTTTCTGAAGATCCCCGTTTTTTATCGCGCTTTCAACATACACCGGACTGCCCTCTACCTTAAGAGTGTCGGTGATGCTCGCCGTCATCAGGAATTTACCGATCTCGATTTCCTTGAAGTAGAAATCCCCTTTTTCCATGGTGTCAAGCATGGACAATGTGTCCTTCAATGTCTCTGACTGTTCGACCCGGAGCTTTTCGCCCGTTTTTATTTCACTCAGAGTGAGTCCTTTCAATATTGTAAGTTTGGGATAAACCGCCGTCTTTCTTAAGACTGTTCCCTCATTATCTATGACTATATATTCTACTCCGTACTTAAGAGACGCGGTCTGCTTTCTCTCTTTAACCTTTATGGTCAGTGTCCCCGTAAGCGCCCTTCTTACACTAACCTCCGTAAAATACGGATTCGCGAGAAGCCTTTTCTTTATTCCGGATGAACTTACGCCCCGGAAGATATTAACCCCTGTGCCGACATTCGCGATATCCGCGACTTCACTGTCAGAATAGTAACTGTTGCCTTCGACGCGTATCTTCCTTACATTAAGTGCGGGCGACAGAAGGAACGCGATACACCCCGCGATAATCACAATAATTATAAAAAGATCAGCGAAAGGATGTTTCTTTCTGTAAATTTTTCGCTGCCTCTGAATATCCTTAAATCCGTTCGCGGAAGTAAACACGCCCTTATCCCCGGTATCGTCTCCGGGGGACCCGCTTTCCCGGGTTTCCTCCGCCTTATTCCCGGCGGCGCCGTTTCCGTCCGTAGTTGCCCTGCCGCCGGAGTTTTCCTTAGTGCCGACTCCGGACCCGGCGCCGGACCCGCCTGATTTTTCGGGCACGGCGGCCGTTCCTTTTGAATTTTTATCCCCGGCCCGGCTTTCAGCGGATAAGTCAGCCTCTCCGGATGTCCTTCCGCCCGGGTGTTCCTTGGCGCCGGCACCGGACCCGCCTGATTTTTCGGCCCCGGCGGCTGTTCCTTTTGAATTTTTATCCCCGGCGGAAGTATCGGCGGTATCATCTGTATTCGCGTGTATTTTGCCGCCGGCGCCCGTTTCTCCGGCGCTCTTTTTCACGTGATCCTCCTCCGCGGGTATGTTATCGGAAGTGTCCTGTCCCTGCGCGGCTTTATTCACGTTTTCTTCTGTTTCGGTTTTCCGGAATTTTATTTTCAAAAATTTCATTCTGATATTAACTCCCGCACGTTCCGTAAACGCGCCGCAGGGCGGAAACTTACCCTTTCCCCGTTTTACTCCGGCAGTGAATCCTCCGCGCCGCGCACGAAGCAGGCGACTCGCAGAAACTGCGCGAAGCGAGGCCATTTTTCCGTAGCGGTGCTATGCCGCCCGGATCTCAAATACCATGTGTGAACTGTAACGGTTTTTCCTGTTATTTCCGATTTTTTACTTTTCTCCGTTAAGCACTTCTTTAATCTCTCTGTATATTTTTCCGGTTGTGTCAACGGGTGCGCAATTCAGGGCAGCTTCTCCCATCCCGCGCACTTTTTCCGGATCGTTCATCAGTCTGTATATCTCCTCTTCCGCAAGTTCCGGAGTGAAATCCTTTTCTTCTATAAGGATTGCGGCGCCTCTGTCGGACATCTCTTTGGCGTTGTAATACTGATGATTCCCCGTGACATTCGGCGACGGCACCAGAACAGAAGGCGTCCCCGTAACACAGATCTCCGCTACAGACAGAGCGCCCGCGCGGCCTATGACGAGATCGGCGGCGTTGAGATAATTTTCCATATCCTGTATATAATCCTTAACGGAAATGTTTTCTTCCAGTTTCAATCCTTCTTCTTCTATCCGTCCGGTCACCTCAGGGTAATATATCGTACCTGTGACGAACACCATCCGTATGCCTTCTCTCCCGTTAAGCGATTTCATTAAATGATAGCAGACTTCGGTCATATCGTCCGCGCCCTGACTCCCCGCGAACGTGAATACCATGAACTCGCCGGGATTGACACCGAGCCTTTTTCTCGCTTCCTCCCTGCTGACATCAAAGAAAGCCGATCTGACCGGATTCCCCACCACTCTGTGCTTCTCCGGCTGTCTGAAATATGACGACGCCGCCGAAAATCCGAGAAACACCCTGTCAGCGTATCTTTCCAGAAAACGGTTCGCCACACCGGGATAGACATTCTGTTCATGCAGAAAACATCTGGCGTGATATCTGTGTCCCGCGTGGATTACGGGAACGCATGCGTATCCTCCCGTGCCGATTACCGCATCGGGACGAAATTCTTTCATAATCCTCAGGGCCTCGTTTGAGCCCCTTAATGTGACTATTCCCGTTTTCAGAATTTCTGAAGGATTCCTCTCAAACCAGCGCGCCTCAACCATGCGGAAAGGATATCCGGTTCCCGGAACGATATCTTTCTCAATTCCTATCTCATTTCCGATATAAAGAAATTCCGTTTCCGGCTCCATCTCTTTTATTTTGTCACCGATGGCGATGGCGGGATAAATATGTCCTCCGCTTCCTCCGCCGGTCAGGATCACTCTCATATGCTTTCCGCACTCCTCTGTTCAGTCTGCCGGGTCTCCTGCCTTAATTTTCTCTTTTTCTTCGCCGCGCTCTCTTCCGGCTCCTTATACTCTTTTCTGCTTATATTGAGTACTATGCCCATGGAAGTCATCAGTATCCACAGAGAATTCCCGCCGTAGCTTATGAACGGCAGGGATACGCCTGTAGGCGGCATGGAGGAAGTCACGACCGCCACATTAAGAACGACCTGTATTCCTATCATCACGGCAATTCCCCCCGCCGTGAACATGCCGAACCTGTCGGGAGCGTTCATCGCGATATGAAGGCAGCGCCAGATAAGAAACACAAACAACAGTATGATTACCAGTATGCCGATAAATCCTACCTCTTCCCCTATGATTGCAAGTATGAAATCGTTATGCGCTTCCGGAAGATAAAGATACTTCTGTACGCTTTTACCGAGCCCGAGACCCGTAAGTCCTCCTGTCCCGAGTGCGAGAAGAGACTGGACGACCTGCCATCCGTCGCCTCTCGGATCCCTGAACGGATCCGTAAAGCTCGCAATCCTTCCGGCCCAGTAGGTGCCGGTCTTCGCGAGGATCATGAACCCGGCGACGCCCGCCCCGACGGCCGCGATAACATATCCCCAGTTCAGTCCGGCTATGAACGCTATGCCGAAAACTATACCGCATACCGTTATCGCGGTGGAAAGACTCGGCTGCTTTATTATCAGAAACGCAACGACCGCCGTAAGTATCACGATGAAGATAAGACGCGGGAATCTGACCCTGTCACTGCCGCCTGAAAAATAAGCGGCGCAGAAGCAGATCATGGCGAATTTCGCTATTTCACCCGGCATAATACTGACGGGACCTATGTATATCCAGCGGCTCGAACCGTTCACATCCGTTCCTGCAGGCGTGAGCACGAGTATGAGAAGAACAATCGAAACCGCGAGTATCAAAAGCGAATACCTTTGCCAGAAATGATACTCTATATAACTTGCGGCGTACATCAGCACCGCTCCGATTACGGCGAACAGAACCTGCCTTATAAGGAATGTGAACGGCGAACCGCTTTCAGAGTTCAGCGCCCTGTAATAACTGGCGCTGAAAACCGCCACGATCCCGATCACGACCAGTATCACGGTCAGAATCAGAACCGTGAAATCGCAGGGGTTCACTTTCTTTTTTTTCTTCCTTTTAGCGGACATATCAGGTTTCTCCTGCTGCTGTGACGTGTTTCCGTCTTATCTGTCGAGTCTTCTGACACAGTCTCTGAAATGGTCGCCCCGCTGTTCGAAATCCGTGTACATATCCCAACTCGCGCAGGCGGGCGAAAGAAGTACGGAATCTCCCGGCTCGGCGAGCCCGAACGCGGTTCTGACACATTCATCCATATCCCTGCAGTATCGCACGGAAGTGAATCCGGCTTTCTCAGCGGCCTCTCCTATCAGGTGACCGTCCTTCCCGAGAAGTATCAGCTCCTTGACAACGCCGGAAAGCTCTTTGGAAAATTCGGTGAAATCCTGTCCCTTGGCATCTCCGCCGGCGATAAGGATGACATCGTGACCTATAGCTTTCAGGGCTGTCTTTGCGGCATCCGTGTTCGTTCCCTTGGAGTCGTTAAAGTATCTCACTTTCCCGACTTCGCCGCAATATTCCATCCTGTGGGGGACACCTCCGAAAGTCCTGATCGCGTTCCCGATAACTCCGGGGTCTATCCCGGAAACATAAGAGATCGCGGCCGCGGCGAGAACGTTCTGCACATTATGGTCCCCTATTATCTTAAGTTCGTCACGGGCGCAGAAGTCTGCCTCCCTGCCGTCTCCTGTCCTGAACACCAGCCGTCCGTCCCTTATAAAAGCGCCTTCTGACAGCGTTCTCCGTGAACTGAACCAGATAACATTCGCTTTACAGTCCTCCGCAAGTTTCCTGCACCATTCGTCCTCATAATTCGCTATGAAGTAATCGTTCCCCTTCTGGTTCGCGAAAATCTTCGCCTTGGCCGCCGCGTAGGCTTCCATTGAGTGGTGACGGTTCAGATGATCGGGCGTTAAATTAAGGAGCGCGGAAACTTTCGGCCTGAAATACCGGGTAGTCTCAAGCTGGAAACTGCTGCACTCGGTCACAAGCCAGTCATTCTCATCCGACTTCGCGGACTCGCTTATAACAGCGACACCTATATTCCCCACTACAGATGTCGGCCTTCCCGAAGCTTTGAATATCTCACCCGTAAGTGCCGTGGTTGTCGTCTTTCCGTTAGTGCCGGTAACCGCCACAAAATTTCCCTTTGATATCCTGTAGGCTATCTCAAGCTCTCCCACGACTTCCGCGCCGAGTGACCGCGCCTCGCGGATGAAAGGAAGGCCGGGATCCACACCGGGACTCAGAAGCAGCATATCAACGGAAGACAGATCCTCCGGAAGCTCATTTAAATAAAACCGCGCGCCTCTTGACCGGAAGAACGATATAAGTCCCGCGTCCAGATCCTTTTCATCTTTACTGTCCTGGATACTTACAGAGGCGCCCAGCTGAAGCAGGACCCTCGCGGCGGCCTGTCCGGATCTTCCGAACCCCACTATGAGCACTCTGCGCCCTTTTATATTATCTATATTTGTCTTTATCATTTCAGTTCCTGACATCTTCTGATCCGGATCCGGAGGACCTGCCGGACAGACAGCCGGGATTTCCGGTTATCCGCTCCCGGTTTTCCGTTTTATTGCCGTCTTTTGTGAAATTATGTTTTTATTTTACGCGCCCGGAGCTATATCCGCTTCCTTCCCGGTTTTCCTTTATTATATATTTATATATATTTTCAAATGATTACAATCGCGAATGCCGCGAGTGAACAGAGAGCGGTGATAAGCCAGAACATGTGCACTACTTTTGTTTCTTTCATCCCGCCCATCTCAAAGTGATGATGAAGAGGCGACATTCTGAACACTCTCTTCCCGCGCGTCTTGAACGATACCACCTGGATTATGACCGAGGCGGATTCCATGACGAAAACGAATCCCGCTACCGGTATAAGCAGCTCCGTTCTTGTCATGATTACGGCAGCGGTGAGACCCGCCCCGAGCGCCATGGAACCCGTATCCCCCATGAAGATTTTCGCCGGATACCGGTTGAATACCAGAAAGCCGAGGCATGAGCCAGCGAGCGCCGCTAAATATACCGTCCCTTCCCCGGAAGAGAAAATCATTGCGGTTATCATGAAAAATATCGAGACTATAGCCGTACAGCCCGCGCAAAGTCCGTCAAGACCGTCATTAAGGTTGACACTGTTTGTCATGGCAACCATGACAAAAGCGATAAAGGGCACATAAAACACCCCGAAATCCACATAACGGTCAAAGAAGGGTATCCATACAGTCGTACCGAGATCCGTGAATCTGCTTACGTATACCGCGAGTATGATCGAGAACACGATCTGGAGTATAAACTTCTGGGCGACACCGAGCCCCAGATTATGTTTTTTCGTTACCTTTATCAGGTCATCAATAAAGCCTATCAGACCGAAAAGAGCGCCTGAAATCACGATTACCGCCACACGGCCGATCTGCTCCCGGAAAATAAAAGCCCCGGCAAGAGAGGAAACGGTAACGGCTCCGTAAATCGCGAGGCCGCCCATTGTGGGCGTTCCCTGCTTGGACAAATGCGACTTCGGACCTTCTTCACGTATGAACTGACCGTACTGTTTACGCTTCAGGACAGGTATCTCGACCCGGGTGAAAATGACTGACGTCAGAAATCCCAGAATCACGACTGTAATTATTTTTACTACGTTTTCCATGGCCTGCTTCTCTTAAATCCGCTCCCGGATCATGATCTCAAATCTATTCTTTATATAAATACACCTTCGTTTTTTTTCTTACCACTTTCCCGGCCTTCGGATACTGATCCGCCACTTTGAAATCGCCCTTTGTACCCTCCGGCATATACACGGGTTCAAGTCCGCTGTTTTTCGCTGCCGCCGCCGCTTTTTCCGAGCTCATTCCCGTGAGTTTCGGCACCTGCACCATGCTTCCCGAACTCTGTTTTACATCATCGCCCGAGTAGTTCTTCTCGACATTAAGATACGGAAGCGCTTTATTAAAAAAGTCCCTGGCAATAGGTGCCGCAACAACACTTCCGAATGTTTCACCCTTTGGCGTATCCACCACTACAAGCACCGTGATTCTGGGATCGTCCATCGGCGCCATACCCACAAACGAAGAATTGGTGCTGACAGAATACCCGCCTCCGGACGCCTTGTTAGCGGTACCGGTCTTCCCTCCTATACGGTATCCCGGTATCTTCGCTGTCGTAGCGCCGCCTTCAGAAACCACATATTCCATTATCGTCTTCATTTCAGACGCGGTTTTTTCCGATATCACCTGACGGACCTTTTCCTCGGGAAATGTCTCGACTGTCTTTCCGCTGCTGTCCGTCATTTTGCTGACAATGCGCGGCTTCATGATTACGCCGCCGTTACCGATGGCATTCACCGCCGTAAGAAGCTGTATGGGCGTTACCGCTATTCCCTGACCGTAAGCCATTGTCGCGAGATCCACGGAACCCAGTGTCTCCCTGGACTTTACGAGAGCCTTCGCTTCACCCGGAAGGTCTATGTCTGTCAGATCGGTTATCCCGAACATATCAAGATAGTTGTAATATTTTTCCTTTCCCAGCTTTTGCACGAGCTGCACCTGAACGGGATTGCAGGAATTTCCGACAGCCTCAATAAGACTTTCGGATCCGTGTCCCCCGCTCTGCCAGCAGTGCAGGGTGATACCGCTCACATTGATCGATCCGGAATCATAGTATCTGCTCTTAAGAGTCGTCACGCCCTCCTCCAGCGCCGCTGAAGTCGTGACCAGTTTGAATGTGGAGCCCGGTTCGTAAACATCGCTTATAACGGGATTCCTCCACATCGAACTGAGATACGCGCTCTTTTCTTCTGAAGAAAGTTTCTGATAATAATTTCTGTCGGCCGCGGACACGGGCTCTGTGGCGTCGTTCGGATCAAATGAAGGTGCTGTAGCCATTGCCAGCACATCTCCCGTCTTCGGGTTCATTACGAGACACATGATCCTCTTCGCCTTCGTCTGTTTCATTCCTTTTTCGATTGCTGTCTCGGCGAAATGCTGAAGCACCTCGTCTATAGTCAGTGTCAGATTATACCCGTCTCTCGCACTGTATAATTTCCGGTTCCCGAACGCAAGCGCGTTCCCGTTAAGATCTGTTTCCTTTATCCATCTCCCCGGCACACCGGCGAGATAGCTGTCGAACTGCGCCTCGATGCCGCTTCTCCCTTCATTGTCATCATTCACGGAACCGAGAAGCCGGGCGGCCTCAGTCTTCAAAGGATAATATCTCCTCATACCTTCCGCTGTCTCAAGTCCTGTGATATCCAGCGCGCGCACCCTGTCAATCTGATCCTTTTCAAGGTATTTCGCTATCTGTATCAGCGCATCATCCGCGGCAAAATATTTCCTGATGACCGCCGAATTCATGTTGAGAGCGGAAGCGAGCTTCGCGCTTATCTCATTCTGCTTTTCTCCGCCCGGATAGGCCTTCCTTATTTCCGCGGGTCTTATCCATACGGAATAACATGTCGCGCTCGTAGCGAGTTCCTTGCCGTTTCTGTCATAAACGGAGCCGCGCTTCGCTTCAAGCGGTATATCGCTTGTCTGCTGCTCTATCGCCTTTTCGGTATATTCATCCGCCCGGACGATCTGAATCCAGGCGGTTCTGAACATGAGCGCGGTCAGAAGAGCGCCGATTATAAAGAAAGCTGCTATGATACGCACTTTACTTTTATACTCGACCTTACGCATGAATAGTAATCCTCATTAACAAACAGCCGGACAGCTGGTTTCCTGATTCAGTTGTCCGGCAGAATATTAAGTTCCTCTCGTCTTATCAATATGATCAAAAAAAGGTTTGCGGCATTTCCGTATAAATCAGTCGTATGCCTCTCTTCGTATGACAGACGCGAAATCGGCTTCAGGCCGGTCCTCCCCAGTGATATAGACGCATTGCTCCGACGTCGGGTGCACCATTCCGTATTTTTCCGTCGCGAGTTCCTCAATATGATCGACGCTGCTCGCTGTCTTGATCTTCACGTTAAGCGTATCGACTTCGCCCTGAAGGGTCTCATTACTCGTCATAAGTATATTGTTCTCCTGACGCATCTCGGCGGCAAGAGCCGTGAGCATGACATCCGCCACAAGTATCAGCAGAATAACACCGATTGCCGCAAGTAATTTCCTTCTGTCCTGCGCTTTCATCCCCGACCCCTTTAATTAAGCGACTTCCGTTAACTTATCTCCGAAGGGCGTTCTGTTCGGCCGGCGGGAGTTTCTCCGCTATTCTCAGCCCGGCGCTCCTCGCCCTCGGATTATCCCTGATTTCCTCTTCATCCGCCGTTACCGGCTTCTTATTTATCCTTTTCATGTCCGGCTTCCGTCCGCATACACAGACCGGAAACTCCGGCGGGCAGATGCACGGATTTTCTCTTCTCTGAAAAATCTGTTTGACAGTCCTGTCTTCAAGCGAGTGGAATGTTATAACGCATATCCTGCCGCCCGGATTAAGCAGATCGCAAAATTCCTCTACTGCCCTCTCAAGCCGGTTAAGCTCGTCATTCACCTCGATACGGATGGCCTGAAATGTCCTCTTCGCAGGGTGCGGCCCCGTCCTCCTCGCTGAAGCGGGTATCGCCTTCTTGATTATTTCAGTAAGTTCACCCGTGGTAGCGATTCTTTTCTTTTTTCTCTCCCGGACTACAAATTCCGATATTCTGGAGGCCCAGCGCTCCTCACCGTACTTCTGTATCACACGCGTCAGTTCTTCTTCGCTGTAACTGTTAACTACATCCTCCGCAGTGATTCCCGCGCTCTGATCCATCCTCATATCAAGCGGCGCGTCATGCATATATGAGAATCCCCTCTCAGGATTATCCAGCTGGTATGATGACACCCCCAGATCGAGAAGAGCGCCGTCAATGCCGTCAATTCCCAGTTCTTTCAGGATTCTGCCGGCCTCCGCGTAATTCCCCCGGACAAGCTTAAAATCTCCGTCAAGCTGCCCCAGCCTCACGGATGCCGCTTCAATGGCGTCCGCGTCGCGGTCTATTCCGATGAGCCTCCCCGAACTCAGTTTTTCCAGGATATGAGCCGCGTGGCCCCCGCCCCCGACAGTACCGTCTACATAAATACCGTCCGGTTTTACCGAAAGGCCTTCAAGGCACTGCTCAAGGAGAACGGGTGTGTGACTGTAATCCATTTCTTCACCTAAAAGTGATATTTTTCAAGAGCTCCCGCGAATTCCTCCGTATCCATCTTTCCTTCATTGTCCGGAGTCTCCCAGACTTCTCTGGCCCATATCTCTATCTTCTTCATGGCGCCCATCGTAACGAGATCTTTCTCTATCTTCGCGTAAATCTTAAGCTCCTGCGGAATTATTATCCTTCCCTGCCTGTCGAACCCGCACTCCGCCGCGTTCGCGCAGAAGTGACGGATGAACGCCCGTATCGCGGGATCGGATTCCGGGAGTTCCGATATTCTCTCCATCTGTTTCTCCCAGTCCGGAACAGAATAAATGACGAGACACGGGTCAAGTCCGCGGGTGAGAATACAGCTTGCGCCGAGTTTCTCTCTGTGCCGCGAGGGAACGATTACCCTGTTCTTCGAGTCTATTGAGTTGTAGTACGTCCCCATGAACAAGGAAAATCCCTCCCGCCTGCAGTCAGGAATAATTACGCGACCCATTCTACACCACTATCCACCACTTTTCAACATTTTATGGGACAAAAAATCCCTCAAACCGTTGCAAACACTTGTTCGCGGGAAGCTGCGCCCTTCCGGACACAAAAAGAGAGCCGCTATATTTTGTGGCTCTCTTTATGCAATCTACTATATATGCAAACGTAACAGGCTGTCAGCGGCGTTAATTACCTTGAACGGCCGTTTCTGAGAAAAAATAATAAATAAAAATTTTTATTATTTTTTTTGTAAGATTTCCCGGATCCCCCACTTTTGAGGAATTATCATATCACCCGGACACTATACAGGGATATTTCACTGTCTGTCCGCTTACCTTCTTCCCGGCACATCACGCCCTGTTCCGCCCCGTCGATTTATCACCGGCATTTTCTGTTCCGCACTTCATATACAGGCTGTTTACGGATTTTTCATTCCTGTTCCGTCTTTCCTCTCTCCTGAGAAGAGAATGCGACAGGCGCAAGACCCTCGTCTCTCATTCCGAACATGATTTCCGCGTTTACGCTTCCTCCTGTCTCCGATCGGAAGGCCCAGCCTTCCCCCGCTCTCGGGTCGTGCAGGATCTCCTTATCCACAGGGGCCCTGTAAATATTCAGTCTTGAGCCTATCCGGCCCTCTTCGCGGTAACGGATGTTCACCGATGTAACAATCTTATTCTCTACACCGGGTATCAGGGACCACATGACATCCGCGTAGCGTGTATTGTTCATATGAGCGTTCCTGTCGACATCTTTATACATGACATCATATGTACCGGCCTGTTCCGTTTCGATCCCCCGGGGGAAGCGGTATCTCTTCGGGATATCAAGTACGGGGGGCTCATCGGTCTCATAATTGGAGAGATCCACGGATTCCGCCGGAAGTACATTACGGCTGACCACATCCACGGTTGTCCATTCTGCGAAAGCAGTTGCCATAACCTCACCTTTTCTCGACACTTCATATCCCCTGAGGAATGTCGCGAACTTTGTACCCGCTTTCCATGTCTCGACATCTATTTCATCAAATTCGCGTATCTCGGCTTTTATTTCCAGAGACATTCTCGCGATGATAAAGGCGATATTCTGACTGAACAGTTCCTCATATGTCGGTTTCCGGTCGCGCATCTGCCGGTTCGCGGTTTCCTGCATATATGTAAGAAGACCGGACGGACGGATATTCCCGTTAGCGTCCACATCCTGATTCAACACCTGATAACGGCTTCTGTAACGCATATTTTCCCTCCTGCCCCGGGGTCCGTTTTTATTACGTGTTCCTTCCGGGGTTAACTGCCATGATAGCACAAATGCCGCGAAATTACACACCGGTGATGACGGGATTTTTTAAGGGAAAATAAACCACTGGATTTTTCAACGTTTACGCATATAACGTGCAGGAATACTGGTTGAACAAAAGACTGCTTATTCAAATTTTTCTGGTTTTTCTGCCTCCGGCAGTCCGGCGAAAGATGTAAGAACAGGTATCACGCCGGCTAACGCCGCTGCGGAAATTTTCCGCAGCTGAGCATGCAGTTTCACGAAGGGGCGAAGAAGTGAGCGGCAGGGCGCGGGGGTTTAAGCGCAGCGGTTTGACCCAGCGCCCTGCAAGAGGCAGGCGACCCGCAGAAACTGCGTGAAGCGGGGACCTTTTTTCATAGCGGTGCTATGCCGCCCGACCCTCAAATACCATGTGTGAACTTACATTTACCCGGAAATTAAGCGGGGATATGCGGGATTTAAGCGGGAATTTACGTTGACAAACAGCGGACATAGAAGTAGCATGGTAAACGGGCCGTTTTGTTAAGTAATTTTTAAGGCGGCCCGCTGTTAAACCGGACGGCGCTGTCCTTATACCGCAGGGCTCACGCCACAGGTTAATTTTCTGAGAAAGGAGCGAAGCAATGGACGCAGGTGACAGTACCGGCACTAAACGAGGCCGAACGCGGCGGGCGTTCTTTGCCCGCTTCAAGGGATGATGTGACTTTCCCCGGTCTTATTGTGCCTTACTCCTGCCCCCGCGGATTATTTCCGCTGAGGCCCGGCTCCGGCCGGAGCGTTTATTCTGAGGAGGAGGGACTATGACTGAACATGTACCGAAACTGGAAGAGACAGTAGAAACTCTGATCCGGCAGAAGAAATATCCCACTTTACGAGACATTCTGGTAACCATGAACCCGGCGGATATCGCCGTACTGTTCGAGGAGCTCGACGATGAACACGCCCTGCCCCTTCTTTTCCGTCTGCTTCCGAAAGACGACGCGGCGGAAACATTCGTTGAGATGGAGCCTGACCAGCAGGAACTTCTGATTCACGGCTTTTCCGACAGCGAACTCAAGGAAGTCGTAGACGAGCTTTACGTGGACGACGCCGTAGACCTGGTGGAGGAAATGCCCGCCAATGTGGTGAAGCGCATACTGCGCCAGGCGGATCCCGAGACGCGAAAACTCATAAACAATATTCTGAAGTATCCCGAGGACAGCGCCGGTTCGCTGATGACAACCGAGTTCGTCGATCTGTCCCCGTCAATGACTGTCGCCGATGCCGTAAAGAGAATAAGGCGCACCGGAACCGACAAGGAAACGATCAACATCTGTTATATTATCGACCGGGGAAGGCACCTCATCGGAACCGTGTCCATAAGGACGCTTATCCTTGCTGAAGACGACGATGTCATCTCTGAAATCATGGAAAACAACGTGATAAGCGTCGGGACTCTCACGGACCAGGAGGACGCGACGGCACTATTCGCGAAATACGACCTTACTGTCGTTCCCGTAGTTGACAACGAGAACCGGCTTGTCGGTATAATAACCGTTGACGACGCGTTAGACGTACTGGAAACCGAGACTACGGAAGACGTGGAGATAATGGGCGGAATCACCCCGTCCGACAAACCCTATTTCAAAACGTCTGTATGGGAGACATTCAAGGCCCGTTTTCCCTGGCTTCTCCTTCTCATGATTTCCGCCACTTTTACGGGACAGATCATAACAAACTTTGAGAGCTCCCTCGCCGCGGCGGCGGTGCTTACGGCTTATATACCCATGCTTATGGATACGGGCGGGAATTCCGGAGCCCAGTCGAGTGTGACCGTGATCCGGGCTCTTTCGCTGGACGACATTAAATTCTCGGACTTCTTCAGGGTGCTGTGGAAAGAGATCAGAGTTGCTGTCGCCTGCGGGGCGGCGCTTTCGGCGGCAAATTTCATTAAGCTCATGCTCGTTGACAGGATGCTGTTTCATAATCCGGCCGTGACGCTGACAGTGGCCGCCGTTGTCTGTGTCACTCTTCTGTTCACGGTAATCTGCGCGAAAGTCGTGGGCTGCACGCTTCCGCTTCTGGCGGACAGGATAGGGCTTGATCCCGCGGTCATGAGCTCTCCGTTCCTTACTACTATCGTAGACGCGCTGAGCCTTCTTATCTACTTCCGCTTCGCGGTACTGATACTGAAACTGTGAAGGCCCGAGGCGGCTGACACGGCAGGATGTATGTGAACAGGTAAAAAACATTTAATTGAAACAGAAGAGCAGAGCGCTCCTTCCCGGGACACTCTGCTCTTTATTATTTAATGTTCAAAAATACTAACGTGTACGCGGACGGAACACCGGCGCTGACAGCCTATTTAACGCATTCCATGCCTCTGTAAAGCGCCTCGATATTAAGCGGTACCAGCTTGGCTTTCTTCCCGGTGAACATCTCCTTAATCATCTGCTCAACGGTAGAAACTTCTACATCTCCGGTCGCCTTGACATAAGCACCCATCATGACCATGTTCGCGACTTTCAGATTGCCGAGTTCCGCGGCGATATCCACGCAGGGCACATAATACGCTTTAACGTCGGTCCTCGTGACTTTTTTGTCGACTATGGAACTGTTCACGAGCACAGTACCTCCCTCGACCACTAACGGCTCGAACTTATCGAGAGAAGGAAGGTTCATGGCGATGAGCTCTGTCGGATGACGGAATACCGGAGATCCTACAGGTTCATCCGAAACCACGACACTGCAGTTCGCCGTGCCTCCTCTCATCTCGGGACCGTAGGAAGGGGCCCATGTAACATAAAGCCCTTCATCCATGCCGGCTTCAACTATAGACTTGCCGATGGCGAGCACGCCCTGGCCGCCGAATCCGGAAATACAAATCTCCTTTTTCATTACCTGGCCTCCTCACTTGTAACATCTTTCACGACACCGAGCGGATAATACGGCACCATGTTCTCCTTCAGCCACTTGATAGCGTCAATCGGTGAGAGACCCCAGTTGGTCGGACACGTCGAAAGCACCTCGATAAATGTGAATCCCGCTCCTTCCATCTGGAGCTGAAATGCCTTTTTGATCGCCTTCTTCGCCTTATTAAGGTTCGGAATATCGGTCACGCATACACGCTCCGCGTAAGCGACGCCGTCCAGAGTGGACAGCATTTCGGAAACGCGCATGGGCATTCCCGCCTGTTCCACGGTTCTGCCGTTCTGGGATGTGGTCGTCTTCTGACCGATCAGAGTGGTCGGGGCCATCTGACCTCCGGTCATACCGTAAATAGCGTTGTTGATGAAAATAACGGTGATGTTCTCACCGCGCATCGCAGCGTGCACTATCTCGCCGGCGCCGATGGAGGCAAGATCCCCGTCGCCCTGATATGAGAACACAAGCCGGTTCGGATGTGTTCTCTTGACGCCCGTCGCAACCGCGGGAGCGCGGCCGTGAGCGGCGCTGAACATGTCGCAGGCGAAATATTTGTCAGCGAAAACCGAGCATCCCACCGGGCAGACACCGATAGCGTTGTCAATCGCGTTGAGCTCTTCCAGAGACTCCGCAATGAGTTTATGTACGATGCCGTGATTGCAGCCCGGGCAGTAATGCAGCTCAATGTCTGTGAGCCCCTTTGATTTCTGATAAACAACAGTCATCGTATACCCTCCTCTAACGACTCCATAACGTGTTCAGCAATATCCTCCGCCGTCGGAATGAGACCGCCGCCCTTGCCGAAGAAATCTATCGGCTTTATGCCCTGAACAGCGAGTTTCACGTCGTCAATCATCTGTCCTTCACACATCTCGACGCACAGAAGCTTCTTCACGCAGTCCTGTGCTGCCACTTCATGCAGAGCGGCTTCAGGATACGGCCAGATCGTCTTCGGGCGGAAAAGACCGACCTTAACGCCCTTTTCACGAAGATCGTGAATAACGGAAAGGGAGATACGCGCCGGCGTGCCGTATGCCACTATAACGATATCGGCATCATCGCACTGTACCGTCTCATAACGGATCTCCGCGTCATGCATCCTGCGGAACTTCGCCTTAAGCCTCTTATTAAACGCATCATTCTCTTCCGGATCCATCGACAGCGTCTTGATAACGTTCCTCGGCCTCTTGCCGTCCATTCCGTCCGCGGCCCATGTCTTTTCAGGGAGTTCGCGTTTGGGAATGTCTCTCCACTCAATCGGCTCCATCATCTGACCGATGAGACCGTCGACGACCACGAAGCAGGGATTCCTGTACTGATCGGCTATATCAAACGCTTCCTGGATCATGTCCACGGCTTCCTGTATGCTGTCGGGAGCGAGGCAGACGAAACTGTGATCACCGTTCTCGCCGCCGCGCGTCATCAGATAATAGTCAGCCTGTCCGGGCTGGATGGTCCCGAGTCCGGGACCGCCTCTCATGCAGTTCACGACAACACAGGGGATCTCGGCGCAGCAAAGATATGAAAGACCCTCCTGCATAAGCGAGATTCCGGGGGATGATGAACTCGTCATAACACGGACACCGCTTCCGCCGGCGCCGTACAGATAATTGATGGCGGCGACTTCCGACTCGGCCTGAAGAAAAACTTTTCCGTGCTCAGGCATGTGAACGGACATGTACTCGGGAAGTTCGCTCTGAGGCGTGATAGGATAACCGAAGTAAGCGTCGCAGCCGGCTCTGATAGCGGCCTCCGCCATTGCCTCATTGCCCTTCCACAATTCTTTCTTTGCCACAGCGAATACCCCCTCTCATTCCTTCTCCACGGTAATAATTGAATCCGGACAAATCTTCGCGCAGCTCGCACAGGCGATGCACCTGGAAATATCCGTTACTCCTGCCGGGTGATATCCCTTGCGGTTCGTCACTGTCACATCCAGCGCCACGATCTGCTTGGGACACACTGTTGTGCAAAGACCGCAGCCCTTGCAGCGATCGACGTCGAACGTCACTCGCGATTTCATTAGTTGTCCACCTCCTCAACAAAAAACGATTTTTCAGATTTCCCATGGTTTCTTCATGTAAATCTCAATCGGGAAAATATCTTTATCCGGAATCTGGTTAAGAAACCGGGTCTCGGCTGTATGACACACTACTTCCAGACCTGACAAAGCGGACACTTCCTCCGAAAAAGCAATGCCCGCCTCAATATCACCGGGCTCTGTAAGCCCGCAAAGATGTGTATTGTCTATAATTCCTGTCGCTTTCAAACCGCAGGATTCTTCTATCGCGCTGATGTAGACCGCCGCTTTCTCCGGCGTTCCGGTCTGCGGACGGTTAGCGTTCACCACAACCAGAAAATCATAAGGTATAGTCCGGATACGGTGATTGTATCTCGCGAGCACATGCGCGCCCGCGGGGTCTCCTCCGACATCGAATATGCTGAACATCTCAGGATCGTCGAAAGTCGCGCTTATTTCTCCGGGAAGAGCGGGTACATCGGCGTATCTTGCGGCGTTGGAGCTTGTTATAAGCCGGATGCCCTCCTTTGCGAATATATCCTCCTTCTCGCGCGAACGGAAATACGGATTTACAATGTCAATATCAACAAGCGTCAGGTTTCTTCCGGAAGCCCGCAACGCGAGCGCGAGGTTAACAGCGAATTCTGTCTTGCCGCTTCCGTAATGACCTGTAATGAAAAGCAGACGGCTTCTGTCACAACATGCCTGTAACTTTTCAGGAATCTTTTCCAATATGTCCACCCCTGTATGTCCCGTTACGGAAACAAAATTGCAATTTCCGCACTCTTTATCTGTTCAGTCGCGGTGATTATTTACACAAACATATAAATTTTATCTTTACAATGAACGGCTGTCAATAAAACCGGCTGCATACTTTATCCGCGCAGGTAAAGAATACTTTTTGAAAATAAGAGATAAACGGAATATTGATATGTATTCCGAAAACGGAACTCTAAACGCGTTCCCGCGCGTGCGCGTCTATGACAGAAGTCCCCGCCCGCATTATACACGTCTGACTCTAATCCCGCGCCTCGCGGGCGGATTTATAACAGAAGATTCAGCCCGCATTATACCCGTCGGACTCTAAACCCGGGCCGCGCGGGCGGATTTATGACAGACAGTCACGTCCGCATTATACCCGTCGGACTCTAAACCCGGGCTGCGCGGACGCGTCTATGACAGAAGTTCCCGCATGCATTATCCCCGTCGGACTTTATCCCGCGCCGCGCGGGCGCATTCGGGATCCTGTGTCCGTTATGCGGTCGCGTCTTCCCGGTATTATCCGGGATTACGCATGGCAACAATACGCTAAATTGCACTATTTTGATTTTATATACAAATATTACTCAATTTCCCGCTATAAACGCTTTTTTCACAATAGTGTATTTTTTCACAAATTGAATACTTTTTATTGTAAGCATGCGCCGGGGTGTTATAATAAATCCTGTGCCGTTTCATTGAATCATTTTCCTGCTTGTCAGGAAGGAGTGCGTATATGAGCGCGTCTAACATTACAGAGAATATGCTTTCACTTAACGAATATGTTTATGAAGAGATAAAAAGCGAAATACTTGCCGGTGTATATCCTCCGGGCACAAAACTCGTCACAAAGGATCTCGCGGCGAAATTCAACGTTAGCAGAACACCGGTCATAGTCGCGGTGAACAGACTTGCCGCGGAAGGACTGGCCAGGGCTGTTCCTCAGCAGGGAGTGTACGTCAGGGAGAGGACACTTAAGGAAATCCACGACATACTTGAAGTCAGAAAGATGCTGGAACTGTACGCGATTCCTCATATTATCCGCACGATGAGCTTCGACCTCGAGGCTGCCGAGACTCTCCATATCGCGGCCAGAAAATTCGCGGAACGTTCTCCTGAAACCTACGACGAGGCAATCGATCTTGAAACAGAATTCCACTCCCTTCTTCTAAAGACGAGCGGGATAGAAGAACTTCTCAGACTATTCAGAAATGAACACTGTATGGACGTCACTCTTCATCTGTACAGAATGGCCGGCGTAAACGTCACGGATGTCAAACAGGGAAGTCACGAGCATGAGACACTTGTAAACAGTCTTAAGGCCGGAGAAGCGGAACAGGCGTACCGTATGCTGTCCCGTCACCTGGACCGGCCCCTCGATCTTCTGAACTGGCTCATAACTACCGGCAGAATCTCTCACACAAGCACGATATGAGAAATACGGCGAAAATAGCACGGTAAAAAGGCGGAACCCGGGTCTTTGAATCCTTTGAAACAGAAACGCTGACAAGATCATTGCGGCGGAAAAATCCGGGCTGTGTACCCTTTGAAGCCGGACTTTCGACGGCGGCGTTACTGTTCACACATATATTTGATGGACGGGCGGCATAGCACCGCTTCGGAAAAAGGTCCTCGCTTCGCGCAGTTTCTACGAGTCGCTCGCCTCCTGCGGGGCGCGGGGGCAAACCGCTGCGCTTAAACCCCCGCGCCTTGCCGCTCACTTCCTCGCTCCTGCGTGAAACTGCATG
>CAZTIY010000007.1:0-28326 GCA_964613765.1 uncultured Eubacterium sp. | reverse complement strand
AGCGGTTTAACCCCGCGCCCCGCAGGAGGCAAGCGATTCGCAGAAACTGCGCGAAGCGAGGACCTTTTTTCGCAACGGTGCTATGCCGCCGCTTTGTACTGTTTTTTAAAATTCAACTTAATTTTTTCGCGCAAATTTCTTCGAAAGAAGTTTGTCGATTACGGCACGCGTCTCACGGAGAGTACCGGAATTGTCAATAATTTCGTCCGCTCTCGCGGTCTTTTCCTCCTCGGGCATCTGGCTGTCCATACGCGCGATGACCTTCTCGCGGTTCATTCCGTCGCGCCGTGATACTCTGCTTATCCTGACTTCACGATCCGCGGTTACGACCCATACTTCGTCGCACTTATTATCACATCCGGTCTCAAACAGAAGCGGAACGTCAAGAAACACAACTTCAGTACCCGCTGACCTTTCGGATGATAATTCTTCGTCCATCAGTTTCAGCACTCTGGAAGTTACTATGGATTCGAGAGTTTTCCTCTTCCCCGCGTCGGAGAATACAATTTCCGCAAGCGCCTTTCTGTCCAGTGTGTTACCGTCCTTTATGAGATCGTTTCCGAACGCGTCCGCTATTTCACGGAGGACAGGACTTCCGTCTCCCGTAAGTTTCCTTGATATGGCGTCGGCATCCAGCACGCGAAATCCCTTTTCTGAAAGATAAGAAGAAACAGCTGATTTACCGGATCCGATTCCGCCCGTGATTCCTATGACCCTCATTAACATCGCTCCTGTTCTTTTATTTCTGCCTCATCGGCCGGTTACTTTTCCCGGTTCCGGCGTGCAGGACGGACGTCTCCTTCATTTTGCGTAAAGATCACGATGATATTTATCGCATTCCGCGCCTTTACCGCACAAATTGCGGGATAACCGCGGCCGCAGCCCCGGCCCGTACTTAAGTCATTCTTTATTTCAGGTCATACCAGGAGTACGCGTCATTAAGATCGCAAACGAGATCCGCTCTGAGTTCCGAAGCGTTCTCCATATTCCGCTTCAGCAGCTCCTTTACTGTTTCAAGCTCATCTTCGGCGGTTTCAATGATAAGTTCATCATGTATCTGAAGGATCAGCCTTGATTTAAGCCCCCTGTCGCGCAGTTCCCTGAACACCCTGATCATCGCTATTTTAATTATATCGGCCGCGGTTCCCTGTACAGGACTGTTCATGGCGAGACGTTCCCCGAGCTTACGTGTCACGCTTTTAGAATCCCTGAGTTCGGGAATACTCCTTACGCGGCCGTAAAGCGTGACGGAATGACCTTCAGTCTCCGCCTTTTTCACGGCATCATCCATGAATTTTTTAACTCCGGGATGTTTTTGAAAATAATCACTGATGTAACTTTCTGCCTCTTTTCTTGAGACATCGATTTCATCAGAAAGGCCGAAGCCGCTCATGCCGTAAATCACTCCGAAATTGACGGCTTTGGCCCTGCTCCTGAGAAGCGGGGTAACTTCATCATATGGTACATTAAAAACCCTCGCGGCCGTCGTTCTGTGTATATCCTTACCTTCACGGAAATCCGCTATAAGATTTTCATCACCCGACATGGAAGCCAGTATCCTCAGTTCTATCTGTGAATAATCCGCGCCGACGAACCTGCGGCCTTCCCCGGCGACGAAGGCCTTTCTTATCTTTCTTCCCGACGGCATCCTTACGGGTATATTCTGAAGATTAGGCGATGTGCATGACAGCCTTCCGGTCGCGGTAACATCCTGACGGAAATGGGCCCGTATGCGCCCGTCCGGACCTATCAGCGGCTTCAGTCCGTCGACATAAGTACTCTTAAGTTTTGTGACCGTTCTGTACTCAAGTATCTTATTCACTGCCGGATGCTGATCCCTTAGTGATTCCAGAACAGCGGCACTCGTACTGTAGCCCTTCTTGTTTTTTTTCTTCGGCTTAAGACCGAGACGTTTGAACAGAACTTCTCCGAGCTGTACCGTCGAGTTGATGTTAAATTCTGTACCGGAGAGATCCCATATTTCCTTCTCGAGAGAAGATATATCACTTCCGAGACTTTCGCCGATATTTTCAAGCACTTCTCTGTCCGCGCGTATCCCGGAGACTTCCATTGAAGCCAGAACTTCTATTAGCGGAAATTCAATTTCATACGCAAGTTTATCCAGTCCGTAATTTCTCAGTTCTTCATCCTGAAGCCGGCATATATCAATAGAAGCGGCAAGAAAAACTCTCAATCTTTCAAGTGCCTCCGTGTCCGTTCCGGAAAAAGGATCTGACTGAACCGGGCGCGCGGCAAGTTCTTTTCTGTCCGGAATATTCCGTCCGAGATAATTAAGTCCGAGAACTTTCATACTGTGCTCCGTCACTGTCGGATCCAGACAGTACGCCGCTATTTCACAGTCGAACAGTGTCTCGGCTCTGTCAAGCCCGTTTCTCATAAGAAGATAGTATGACTGCTTAAGTCCCGCTCCGAAAAACTTCGGTTTTTTTTCGTTAAGGATCTTTGTTATCTCTCCGGCTCTTTCGCCGGCACCGGAAATGAAGAAGCATTTTTCCGCTGACGGACAGAGGAGTACGATCGAATATATCTCCGGTTCCTCAGAGTGACCGTCATTTCCCGTCACCATGAGACCGACGGCGCTCTGCGCCGGAATTTCTTCCAGAGGTCCGATATCATCGCCGGGTCCGATAAGAATATCTTTCCAAACGATATCGAACGCGGACTTTGTGACGATTCCGCGCGCGGCCTGACCCGCGGACCCTCCGGAAACAGTTCCCTCCGTACCGTTACCGTGAAAGCTGTACTTCCCGGTGATACTTCCGGTTTCTTTTATTTCATGCTCCGGTTCTGTACCGGACTCCGGCGGTGTATTTTTATGTTCACGTGATTTATCGCCGGGTTCCGACGGTCTCAGATCCATGCGCTTCAGAAAAGAGTTGAACTGAAGGCGGGAAAGTATGGCTATAAGAGCATCATCATCCTGCGGTCCGCGTTTTAATTCCTCTATATTCTTTCCGAGCGGAACATCAGTTATGATTTTCGCCAGTTTTCTGCTCATCAGAGCGACGGCGTAATTCTCCTGCACTTTTTTCCTCAGGCTGTCCGGTTTAATCTCGTCGGAACGTCGCAAGAGTTCTTCGACAGAGCCGAACTCCTTAATGAGCTTTAATCCTGTTTTTTCTCCTACTCCGGGTATGCCGGGAAGATTATCTGAGCTGTCGCCCATCAGTCCCTTTAAATCGACAAACTGTTCCGGTGTTATACCGTACACATCCAGCATCTTTTCTCGGTCATAAAGATCGAACTCTGATATGCCTTTCCTGGTTATCAGTACTTTCGTTACATCCGTGCAGAGCTGGAGAGCGTCCCTGTCGCCCGTAACTATCAGAGGCTCCAGATCCGCTTCTTCTCCCATCCCCGCTACGGTTCCGATGATATCATCCGCCTCATACCGGTCCGTTTCCAGAACACTTATTCCCATGGCAGTGAGAATGTCTTTCATTACGGGAATCTCCATCGCGAGTTCCGGAGGCATCTTTTTTCTGCCCGCCTTATAGGCGTCATATTCCTCGTGTCTGAACGTGGGAGTCTTTCTGTCCCAGGCGACGGCTGCATACCCGGGATCATATTCTTTCAAGAGTTTCAAAAGCATATTAAGAAAACCGTAGATCCCCTGCGTGTAAACGCCGTCAGATGTTATCATGGGATTTCTCATCGCGTAATACGCTCTGTTTATCAGACTGTTGCCGTCGATTATCAGTAGTGTTCTTTCCATAATCTCATTGTATGATTAACAGGATACTTAATCATACTCCCCTTTTCTGAATAAAGTTTGTCGGCAAAAACCGACTGTGTCTTACCGCGTCTTATCATTCCCGGCGTGACCTGAGAATCCGCCTTTCGTCTGTATTCCCGTCCGCGCGCCGGTTTCCGCTCCGGACAGCGTATACACCGGTATTCTCATCCGTGCGGATCTTTGATTACTCCCGAGTACAAAAAATACCCGAAACACCGTCAGGACTTAATTGACGCCTATCCGAAGGATAGGTGGGTATCCTGTCGGAAGTTTCTGTCCACCGCGGTTAAGGCGTGACACCGTCAACGGCCACACATCCGCTCCCGAACGCCGGATTCCCGATTATGTGATGTAGGTTCAATTAAGAGTCCTTAACGAATGCCCCAGGCATTTAAATTATACACACTCTGCGATGAAAATTAAACTCTATGCTTCTATTTCATCAAGATCTACAGAGCAGTTCGTATGCACATTCTGCACATCGTCATTCTCTTCAAGATGATCGACCAGTTTCTTGAGCTTCTTCAGATCTTTTTCGTCCGGGGTGCTTTCAACGGACGGAATCTGCTCTATTTCGGACTCGACGACGTTATACCCCGCCTTGCGCAAAGCCTCGTCCACATCGCCGTAAACTGCCGGATCGGTCCTGATCTCGAAATTGTCCTCGTTGACTATCATGTCATCGGCACCGGCCTCAAGCGCCTCCTCCATGATTGTATCTTCGTCTGTATTATCGGTCTTCTCTACTATAATGACACCCTGACGGTTGAACATGTATGACACACATCCGGGTGTTCCGACATTGCCGCCGTGCTTGTCGAACATGGACCTTACGGCGGAAGTGGTCCTGTTGGTATTGTCAGTCAGACATTCAACGATCATGGCCACTCCTCCGGCGCCGTAACCCTCAAAAGTCAGTTCTTCATAAGACGCTCCGCCCAGTTCACCGGTACCCTTCTTAATCGCGCGCGTTATGTTATCATTAGGCATACCGATGGATTTGGCCCTTTCAATCGCGAGCCTGAGGCCGGAGTTATAATCGGGATCTCCGCCGTCCTTAGCCGCGACGGTTATCTGTTTCGCGTATTTTGTGAAAAGCGCCGCCCGTTTAGAATCCTGTGCCGCTTTCCTGCCCGCAATCGTGCCGTGTCTGCCCATGGGTCTTCCTCCTTAAAAAATCTTAATATCAAATCCCGGTGAGTATTTAAAAAACATTTAACTGTGCCGCAAGCTTTTCTTTTGTTATATACCACGGAAATGTTTTGTTCAAGAGG
This sequence comes from uncultured Eubacterium sp., assembly GCA_964613765.1. Classification (GTDB taxonomy): domain Bacteria; phylum Bacillota; class Clostridia; order Peptostreptococcales; family Anaerovoracaceae; genus Aminicella. Next base: position 23,295 of record CAZTIY010000007.1, on the reverse strand, counting down.
AAACATCATTCCCCGTGTCATACTCAAGATTCTTTCTTGCCGTACTCATCATCAGTTTTATCCTGTTCAGCTGGTTCACGGTCGACGCGCCGGGGTCATAGTCTATAGCCGCGATATTGGCCCTGGGATTCATGCGGCGGACCTGTTTCAGCATACCCTTCCCGACAACGTGATTCGGAAGACATCCGAAAGGCTGAAGACAGACTATATTCTCTACGCCGCTCTCAATGAGTTCGACCATCTCGCCCGTAAGGAGCCATCCCTCACCGCACTGGTTGCCGGGAGAAAGCACCCTTGAGGCCAGAGCGGCCGTTTTTTCGATTCTCTCCGGTCCCTTAAAATGTCCGCTCCTGTTAAGGGCTTCTCGCACAGGCTCTCTGAGCCACTCTACAATATCTATGGCGGCGCGGTTCAGATGCGCCGATTTTCTGTCTCCGGAAAGATTTTCATAGTTGTATTCTTTGTTATAGAATCCGTAAAGGAAGAAATCGATCATATCAAGTACGACAGCCTCGCCCCCCTCACGCTCTATCACGCCCACCACGTCATTATTGGCATTGGGATGATATTTAACGAGTATCTCCCCTACGACGCCTACGCGCGGCTTTATGACGCCGGTTCTCGGAATCAGGTCAAATTCATCGATCATTCCGTTTACATTTTTTTTAAACCTGCTTCTGCTGAAGTGAAGACAGTTGTCCACTATTCTGTCATACCAGCTGTCAAGCAGTTTCTCCGACGCGCCCGGCTCCTGTTCATAAGGTCTCGTTCCGTACAGAAGTTTCATCGCAAGATCACCGTAGATAACAGCCGAAGCGAGACCCGTTATAAGCCGGGCGGTTATTTTAAACCCCGGATTCTTTTCAAGACCGACAAGATTGAAACTCACGACGGGTATCTGCTCCATATTGAGATCTTTAAGCGCTTTTCTCAGAAGTGAAACATAATTGCTCGCGCGGCAGCCTCCGCCGGTCTGGGACATGAAAACAGCCAGTTTATCGGGATCGTACTTCCCGGATTTAAGGGCGCTGATTACCTGACCGAGTGTCACGATTGTCGGATAGCAGGCATCATTATTTACATACCTCAGTCCCTCATCAACGGCGTTGCCGTCGACCTCGGGGAGCAGCACGGCGTTATATCCCGCGGCCCTCGCAACCGGCTCGAGATACCGGAAATGAATCGGAGAAAGCTGGGGTATGAGAATGGTGTAATTATCCTTCATCTCCTCAGTGAACAGTCTTCTTCCGTATGTACCGTCCCCGTCAACAGGGAGTATCTGATTGCGGTCACGCTCTTCCACCGCGGCTTTCAGCGACCGTATTCTGATTCTTGCCGCGCCGAGATTGGAAACCTCGTCTATCTTAAGAACCGTGTACAGTTTGTTATGCGCGTCCAGTATCTCCTGCACCTGGTCGGTAGTAACGGCGTCAAGTCCGCAGCCGAAAGAATTCAGCTGAACGATCTCGGCATCAGTTCTTTTCCCGGCGAAGGCGGCGGCTTTATACAGCCGCGAGTGGTACACCCACTGATCGAGCACCCTTATCGGCCTCGGAAGCTCAGCCTTATCCGAAACAGAATCCTCCGACAGCACCACAAAGCCGAATGAATTTATCATCTTGTCCATTCCGTGGTTGATCTCGGGATCCGCGTGATACGGACGTCCGGAGAGTATAATGCACTTCAAGTGATTTTTCTCGGCGTAGTCAAGAGCCGCAGAGCCCTGTTCACTGACATCTTTACGGTATCGGTCCTGCTCAGCGCGGGCCCTCGCGACCGCTTCACGTATCTCCTGTTTCCCTATATGTAACGGCCCGAAAAACTTCACAAGTTCACGGGTGAGTCTGTTATCATCGTCATACGGAAGGAAAGGATGGAGAAACCGGACACCGTTCTCTCTGAATACGTCATCCATGTTGTTCGCAATGACCTCAGGATAAGTAGCGACAATCGGACAGTTGTAGTGATTGGGCGCAGTCCCGTCCTCCTCCTTCTCAAAGTTGAGACTCGGGTAAAATATCGTCCTGTATCCGGCGTCCACGAGCCATTGAATATGTCCGTGAACAAGTTTAGCGGGATAACAGGCCGTGTCCGAGGGAATTGTCTCTATTCCGAGTTCATATATTTTCCGCGTTGATACGGGAGAGAGCGCGACACGGAACTTAAGTTCCGTAAACAGTGTAAACCAGAAGGGATAATCCTCGTACATATTGAGAACGCGCGGTATCGCTACCGTTCCGCGGGAAGCTTCGGATTCCGGAAGCGGTTCATAATCGAAAAGTCTGTTCAGCTTATACCGGTAAAGATCGGGAAGATCCCCTGCCCCGTTTTCTTTTATCCCGGCGCCTTTTTCACAGCGGTTTCCGGTTATGAAACGTTCTCCGCCGCTGAACCTGTTTACAGTGAGAAGACACTGATTCTCACAGCCGCGGCAGCGGGTATTGGTATGCGCGACACTGAATCTGTCAAGCTGATCTTTCCCTATCACTGAAGAGCAAGTACCGGGCACATATTTCTCCTGAGCTATAATACTGCAGCCGTAGGCGCCCATCAGTCCCGCTATGTCCGGCCTTATCACATCCTTGCCGACGATTTTCTCGAAACTCCTTAAAACCGCGTCGTTCAGGAATGTTCCTCCCTGAACAACAATTTTATCTCCCGTTTCGTCAGGATTCCTGAGTTTAATGACTTTATAAAGCGCGTTTTTTATCACTGAATACGAGAGTCCCGCGGAAATATCCCCGATTGACGCTCCCTCTTTCTGTGCCTGCTTTACTTTTGAATTCATGAATACGGTGCAGCGCGTACCGAGATCCACGGGGTTTGCGGAATAAAGCGCCTCCCTTGCGAACGCTTCCGTATCCAGGTTTACCGACCTTGCGTATGTCTCGAGAAAAGAGCCGCAGCCCGAAGAGCATGCCTCGTTCAGCATGATGCTGTATATGGCACCGTCCTTTATCTTCATGCATTTCATATCCTGACCGCCTATGTCAAGTATGAAATCAACGCCCGGAAGAAAATACGCCGCCGCCTTATAATGGGCCATAGTCTCTATCTCACCCGTATCGGCCCGGAATCCCGCCTTTATAAGCCCCTCGCCGTAGCCTGTCACGCATGTGTTCGCGATGAACGCTTTCTCCGGCAGGCAGTCATAAAGATCGGACAGTATCTCTCTGACCACGCCCGCGGGATTTCCCTCGTTACTCCTGTATTCCGAGAATAAGAGATTCCTGTCCTTATCCGTAAGAGTAGCCTTTGTCGTTGTCGAACCTGCGTCTATTCCGAGAAATACGGGACCTTCAGCCTCACTTATATCTTTTCTCTTTATCTTATCTCTGTCATGGCGGGCTTTAAAAACATCATATTCGGCCTGATTCTTAAATAGCGCTTCTATGTGCCTTGTTTCCGAGAGCGCGCTCTGATCGGCGTTTTCTATCTTATAAATAAGCTGTGAAAGACTGATTTCAGACTCCCTGTCCGCCATCATGGCGGCCCCCATGGCGACGAAATTCTCCGCGTTCTCAGGGAAAATCACATCATCATCACTAAGCCGGAGAGTATCCTGAAACCGCTTTCTCAATTCCGGAAGAAAAGTAAGCGGGCCCCCGAGAAACGCGACCCTGCCTTTTATCGGGTGGCCGCAGGCGAGTCCCGAAATCGTCTGGTTTACTACCGCCTGGAATATGGAAACCGCAAGATCGGGAACGGCCGCCCCGTCATTAATGAGCGGCTGAATGTCAGTCTTGGCGAACACGCCGCACCGTGCCGCTATGGGATAGATTATCTTATAATCTTTAGCGGCTTCATTAAGCCCCGCGGCGTCAGTATTAAGAAGAATCGCCATCTGGTCTATGAACGCCCCTGTCCCTCCGGCGCAGGTACCGTTCATCCTCTGTTCTATTGTCTGACCGTAAAAGGTGATCTTCGCGTCTTCTCCACCAAGTTCAATGACAACATCGGTTTCGGGAATGACGGTCTCCACCGCCCTGCTGCAAGTGATCACTTCCTGCTCGAAAGTAATCCCAACAAGCTTCGCGAAAGACAGTCCGCCGGAACCTGTGATCACGGCCTTAACGGAAATATCGCCTTCAGCTTCATACATTTCCTGTATGAGCTCACGCACTTTATTGAAAACATCCGACATGTGGCGCTCGTAGCGCTTATATACGACACGGTTCTCCTCATTCAGGAGAACGAGCTTCACGGTCGTCGACCCGATATCAATACCTAATCTCAACATAGCATTCTCACCCGAGACGCCTGATATCCGTTCTGTACAGGTGAATAAACATTACCACGGTGTAGGCCATACCAAGTATCTCCGCAAGCGGGAACGCGTACCAGGAAGCCATGACGCCGAACTTATGGAATATAAAATACGCGAGCGGCAGTATGCCGAGCAGCTGACGTATGAGCGAGGCGAAAAAGCTGTATAAGCCGTGGCCCGTACCCTGAAAAAGCGTGCTCGTTATTATCCCGAAACTCGCAGGAATGAAACAGAGACTGATCCTCCTCAGTGCCGGAATCCCGATCCGGATCACCTCAGGATCGGAATTAAACAGCATTATCAGATACTTCGCGAAAAACTGGAATAAAAGGAATCCCGCGAACATTATGGTGAAAGCGGCCGCAAGACTCAGCTTATATGTGCGCATCAGGCGTTTCCTGTTCTTCGCGCCGTAGTTGTAACCCATTATCGGCATGGCGCCCTGGTTCATGCCGAACACAGGCATAAAAACGAAAGACTGGATCTTGAAATAAATCCCGAGCACGGCTACGGCGACCTCTTCCGAAGCGAGGATCTTGTTATATCCGAGGAGCATGAAAGAGCCGATGGACTGCATGAATATAGACGGAAGCCCCACCGCGTAAATATCTTTCACAACATGCCAGTCGATTCTGAAACCGCGAACCTGTATCTTCAAAACATGATTTCTTCTGAAACCTATATATAAAGAAAGACACATGGCGACGAACTGTCCCAAAACGGTCGCTATCGCCGCCCCCGCGACTTCCATTCTGGGAACGCCGAAAAGTCCGAATATAAATATCGGATCCAGTATGATATTGGTAATCGCACCTGACATACTTATGATCATAGGCGCCACCATATTCCCCGTCGCCTGAAGGACCTTCTGTATCTGGAAGTCTATGGAATTGAAAATGCAGAGCATTGTAACTATCTTAAAATAAGATACGCTGTAATCCAGAATCTCCCGATCAGACGTATAGAAAGACATCAGCCTCTTCGCGAGAAAAGCTCCTACCATGAAGAATATCAGAAAATTAAGCACGGCTATCCTGAGAGCGGTACCCGCCGCCTGTTCCGCCTCACGGTATCTGCCCTCCCCCAGTCTTCTCGAAATCAGCGAATTGACTCCCACGCCGCTTCCGACGTGAAGAGATATCATGAGCATCTGGAGCGGCTGTACATAAGATACAGCCGTCAGGGCGCTCAGACTGACGTGCCCCACGAATATACTGTCCACAACGTTATACAAAGCGTTGATAGTCATGGACAGTATGGCGGGCCAGGACATCTCAAGCAGGAGTCTTCCTACGGGCGCGGTGCCCATTCTGTTTGCTGTACTGTTTTCTCCGGCCAATACGATCACCTTATCAAAATCAACAGAATGCTTTTTTATAATATTATCCGGGAGACGCTCAGGTCAGCCGGACATCCCGGACAACAGTCATTATGTGTTGATAAACGGAATTCAGAAGATTCCGGATCACTTATGATATTTTCGGCTAAAAATTAACCGCTCCTGTTTAAAGAAACGGATCATATAATCAATATGCGGGCAGGTCTGTAAGCCGGGTTCTGTATTAGGCGGTCATCCATCTGTGGCCGTGCCTCTCGGCAGGCTCATGCGGTCCCTGTTCAGGCGGGTGACGGGCAGCCACCTTATCGCCTCCGACCTTGCTCCGGATGGGGTTTACACGGCAGACGCGTCACCGCGCCTCCGGTGAGCTCTTACCTCGCCATTTCAACCTTGCCACGGCATGATCCGTTTCGGCGGTATGTTTCTGTTGCACTTTCCCTATAGTTACCTACGCCGGACGTTATCACGGCATCCCTGCCCTGCGGAGCCCGGACTTTCCTCATGCTCACGCACGCGACCGCCCGGCCTGCCCACAAACGCAAATTTTATCACTCATACGGATTCAGTTCAACAGAAGAAAGTACCAGATCTACCGGCGCCGTATCCAGCATCTCCGCCATGGCATGAGGAAATATCCGCTCAGACCCGAAATGTCCGCAGTCTATAACGGTAAAGCCGGAATCCTTCGCCCGCCTCGCGTCATGATATTTCACATCTCCCGTTATGTAGAAATCGGCGCCGGATCTCATCGCTTCCTCCATGAATTCAATGCCCGCGCCGGTGCACCAGCATCCCGTACGGACAGTTTTCCCGCGTTTACCCGTAGTTTTTACGGTACCCGGCGGGAGTCCCAGTCTCATCTCAAGTTTTTCAATGAATTTTCCGAGTTCCACGGGACGCGGGAGATCGCCCGTTCTTATGTACTCCGAAAAGTTCATGCCTTCTCCGGGACGCCGTATATTCTCAAATCCGGCAGTCTTTCCGAAATAATCGTTCATGCCGCCTTCAGCTTTATCGAACGTTGTATGGCAGGCATATACCGATATGCCGTTTCTGATGAGACGCGATATTGTCCTCCCGGAAGGCATTCGTTCGTCTATACTTATGATACCTCCGAAAATGAGAGGATGATGGCATACAATTACCTGACAGTCCGAATCCGCCGCTTCCTGCGCCGTTTCCTCATTTACTTCCAGCGCGAGCAGCGCTCTCTCTATTTCACTTTCCCCGAGCCTTACCTGCCATCCGGAATTGTCCCATTCCTCCGCCGACTCCGGAGGCAGAAGTTCCTCGAGCAGGCGTTCGAGTCCGTCATTATCCATCATATCACCACCTGTACTGATTAACTGTCTTTTTCTGAGGCCGCGCAGCCTGTTTCTTTTAACAGTTTTCCGATCTGCCTGATTCTCGCTTTTGTAAATTCCCGGTCATCCCGTGAACTGTCCGGAATCCTGCTGAAAATCCTCTTCTGTATTGCCATCTCCCTGTTTAAATATTCGGAAAGAAGCGGTTCACTGAATCCTGTCAGCGTGTCGGGATAATCGGCGCAAGCGGTCTTATACGGGTCTTTACCGTACTCACGGGACACGCACGGAATGTCCGCCGCTGTCTTTACCGCAAAGTTTTCAAAAACTCCCCGGATATAAATTCCGTCATTCATTCCGTTCTCAATCTCTGAGGCATAACCCGGCGTCTCTTCTTCAGGCGCCGTCATATCCCGGTCGGGCTTCGCTACGATAACCGGCCATATGAATTTACCCTCTCTCGCGAATTTTTCTTTTTTTATCAGCCAGTGATTCTCCCAGAGGAAACAGCGCAGTCTTCCCGTATGACGGCGCGGCTGCAGAATAAATTTACCGAATGTCCGCGATTTTCCGGGATCTTCACCCATTAAAGATGCTATGAGCATACCGCCCATACCGGCGATAACCACGGCATCCGCCTCATCAGGTTCGAGCACCGAGAGACCATGGCCGCACCTCAGAGAGAACCGTTCACCGGAAAGCAATCCGTTCCTTTCCAGTTCTTTCCCTGCTTTTTCCAGGGACAAAGGACTTATATCCGTAAGTATGACGCGCGGTGAAATTCCTTCTTTCAGCAGAAACGCCGGCAGAAGACCGTGGTCTGTTCCGATGTCAGCCACGGTCTCCCCCTCTCTTATCTCTTCAGTGATGCTGAGGAGCCTGTCGCTCATCCTCATCCGCTCTTCTCCGTTAAATTATCATTCCAAATAATCCTTAAGCAGCCGGCTCCTGCTCGGGTGACGCAGTTTTCTGAGAGCTTTTGCCTCTATCTGGCGGATCCTTTCACGGGTAACGTCAAATTCCCTTCCCACTTCCTCGAGTGTTCTGGGGCGCCCGTCGTCAAGCCCGAATCTCAGCCGCAGAACTTTCTGCTCTCTGTCGGTAAGCGTATTCAGCACTTCCACAAGCTGCTCTTTAAGCATAGAGGATGCCGCGGCCTCAGCGGGAGCCGGCACATCCTCGTCCGGGATAAAATCTCCCAGATGACTGTCCTCCTCCTCCCCTATGGGTGTCTCCAGTGAAACGGGCTCCTGCGCTATCTTCTGTATTTCTCTGACCTTGGAAACAGGAATACCCATCTCTTTGGATATCTCCTCAGGCGTCGGTTCGCGGCCGAGCTCCTGAAGAAGACTCCTGGACACTCTTATAAGCTTGTTTATCGTTTCCACCATATGGACCGGAATTCTGATGGTTCTCGCCTGATCCGCGATTGAGCGTGTTATCGTCTGTCTTATCCACCATGTGGCGTAAGTGGAGAATTTATATCCTTTGCGGTAATCGAATTTATCGACGGCTTTTATCAGCCCCAGGTTGCCCTCCTGGATGAGATCGAGGAACAGCATGCCCCGGCCGACGTAGCGCTTGGCTATTGATACCACAAGGCGCAGATTCGCCTCGCACAGCCGTTTCTTCGCCTCCTCGTCCCCCGCCTCCATCCGTTTGGCCAGCTCGACCTCTTCCTCGGCAGTAAGAAGCGGCACCTTGCCGATGTCTTTAAGATACATCCTGACAGGATCGTCAACCGCTATGTCCTTAGAAAGCGAGGAGTCGAGATCTATCAGATCATTTTTGCCGGGGACCGCGCTTTCGACAGTGTCCTGCTCGTCTTCATCCTCAAGACTGTCATCAAATGTTATCTCGATATCTTTTTTCACTATCATGTCGTAGATATCTTCAACGGCGTCTTTATCTATGGGATAGGCGTTCAGGATATCCTCCAGTTCTGTCTGCGAAATCACATTATGGTCGCGCCCCTCTTTGGCCTCCGCCGCCTGGCAGACTTTATCGACAAGTTTATACTTCAGTGATTCCAGATCGTCGCTGAGCGGCTGTTTCAGATAACCGTAATCATCGGGAACGGCGTCTTCTACCATGTCCACATAATCGTCTCTTTCCCTCTCATCAAAATCCGGAACCGGATTCATGGCGTTCATTTCTGTCATAATTCGCGACTCTCCTTACCTGTTACCTGAAGCATGTCCGCGATATCGCGGAAACGGGTCTTTTATTATTTCACCGGTTGCATTCGTCCAGTTTTTTCTGGATATCAATCAGTTCTTCCGTAAGATTTCTTACTGTTTCGCCGTTTTCGTTCTCACCCGCCATGGAAAGAACATTGAGTATCTCTTTCTCACGGGCAAGCATCTCATCTTTTTCCCAGTCAGTAATACATTCGCGGAAAACTTCATCCGGTTTTTCGCCGTCCAGAGGCATCTCGAGTATCCCGTCAAATGTCTCCAGATCGCGGTCCTCAAGTTCGTCCCGTACCCGGGCGGCCCCGCCTCTGCCTCCGTCTTCAGAAGCGCGTTTCACGGCGAGGAATATTCTGATGCATGCGCGGTAATGAAGATATCCTCTCTGTCTGACAGTTTATACAGGTATTCCGGCATTTCAACAAGCAGCCTCAGTAATGTCCGCTCTCTTCTGGTCGCCGTTTCATTCAGCGTCCCGGAATCGTCACCGCTGCCATATCCGTCTGTTTTTCCGTTTAAGCGCCGGTTACCCGTCCGCGTGTTACCTCGCTTTTCGCCCGCTCTTCCGGTGAATACGGCGTTTCCGCTCCCGTAAGCCGGGGAGTCAGTACGCCCGCGCCGGTTCCCCCTTCCGGTTTTTTCACTTATCTGCCTGATTTCCCGCCTCAGAACTTCTTCGGATATATTCATGTCCCGGGACACTTTGCGTATGTATTCGTCTTCTTCCACGGGCTCAAGGCCGGACAGTATCACGGCCGCCTTTTTAAGATATCCTATCCTTCCTTCGCTGGTGCCGAGGTTAAATTCTCCCCTGGCGGAGGCCAGTTTATATTCCGCGTAGGGCAGCGCTTCCCGGACAAGTCCGAGAAAAGCGTCTCCGCTGTTCGCTCTGACATACTCGTCAGGGTCCTTCCCTTCAGGAACATGAAGCACTTTAACGTTAAGATTCTCTTTTCTTAGTATTTCTATGCCTCTCAGCGCGTTTTTCCTCCCGGCGCTGTCCGCGTCATAGGAGAGAACAACGTTTTTTGTATATCTTCCGAGAAGTCTTGCCTGGTTCTCAGTGAGCGCCGTTCCGAGAGTCGCGCAGACATTTTCGACCCCGCTCCGGAACAGACTGATCATATCCATATACCCCTCTACCATAATCATGAATCCGGCTTTGCCGGCCGAACCTCTGGTTATGTTCAGTCCGTAGAGATTGTTTCTCTTCTGAAATACTGGAGTATCCCTTGAATTGAGATATTTAGCCTTCGCGTTATCCGCGAGCGCCCTTCCCCCGAACCCGATGACCTTGCCTGTAGTGCTGATAATCGGGAACATAACACGGTCTCTGAAAAAGTCATACATTCCTTCACGGCCGCGGCTGCAGAGTCCGAGATCGATGAGTATCTTCTCATCTATGCCTTTGGAACTCATGTAACGGTACAGACTGTCCGGGGAACTGTCAGCGTAACCTATTCCGAATTTCTTTAAAATTCTGGGTTCTATCTCTCTCTTATCCCTCATATAGGTAAACCCGGGGTTCGGAATTCTTGTAAAGCTTTTATAAAAAAAATCAGCGGCCAGCCTGTTTACCTCATAGTATTTTTTAAATTTTTCCTCACGGTCCGTTCCCGTCCTCTCAAGCTTCACACCGTACTCGTCAGCGAGTTTTTCCGCCGCCTCCGAAAACCCTATATTGTGAAACTTCTGTACGAACTCGAACACATCCCCTTTCGCGCCGCAGCCGAAGCACGTGAAATACTGTCTTTCTTCAGATACCATAAACGACGGTGTCTTCTCGCTGTGGAAAGGACAGAGACCGCTGTAGTTCGCGCCCGCTTTCCTAAGTTTTACGTCCCTTCCTATCACATCCACTATATTTATCTGTTCTTTAAGATTCTGTATCGAAGTCTTAGTGAACGAACTCATATAACAGCGCCCTTTCAGTAAGATATAACCGCCGTTTTTTCACCTGTTATCCGCTCCCACGTATTTACGGCGAATCTGTCCGTCATGCCGGCGATATAATCCTTGACAGCCTCATTGACACCGTCCTCCGGTATCAGCATACGTATGTCCTCCGGCAACTCGTCCGTATGTTTCAGAAAATATTCGTAAAGCGAAGTTATCACGATTTCTACGTGATTCGTTTCTATTTCTTTATTTACAGAGTCACTCAGATATACACGATCGAACATGAACCGTCTCAGTTCATCGAGCATCGCGCCGTGTTCCTCATCCATACTGACAAGCGGCTTCCCGTCGCTGTAAAAGATGACATTCTCTATCATGCTGTTTATCCTGTCGCCGTGTTTCTCTCCGAACAGTTCCACAGGTTTCTCCGGAAGTTCTTCCGATCTTAGTATGCCGCTCCTCACGGCATCATCTATATCGTGATTGATATAAGCTATCCGGTCGCTTATTTTGACAACCTGCCCCTCAAGAGTGGCTGCGGGAAGATCCCCGGTATGATTGAGTATCCCGTCTCGCACTTCGCGGGTAAGATTCATCCCCCGCAGCCCGTTATGGAATTCCAGTCTGTCAGTGACACGGAGACTCTGTTCGTTATGCCTGAATCCGCCCGGATGTATCCTGTCAAGGACGGCCTCTCCGCTGTGTCCGAAAGGTGTATGCCCGAGATCGTGACCGAGGCCGATCGCCTCTGTAAGGTCTTCATTAAGGCCGAGACCCCTCGCTATGCTTCTCGCAACCTGTGTGACTTCAAGAGTATGAGTCAGTCTGGTCCTGTAGTGATCCCCCTCGGGAGAGAGAAAAACCTGCGTTTTATGCATCAGACGGCGAAAGGCCTTGGAATGAATGATTCTGTCTCTGTCGCGCTGATAGACCGTCCTGAACATACAGGGCTCCTCGGGAGTTTCTCTTCCGAGACTGTTCTCCGCAAGAGCGGCGAACGGACTCAGATAAGTTTTTTCCCTTGCCTCCAGGTCTTCCCGCTTCTGCATTCTTTCTCCCTAGACACCCGTATGTCCGAATCCTCCCTCGCCGCGTTCCGTGGACGAGAGCTCATCAACCGTTTCAAATTCCGCTTTCTCTGTCTTCTGTATCACTACCTGCGCGATCCTGTCACCGCTGTTTATTATAAAATCCTCTTCGCCCCAGTTGATAAGCGGTACCTTTATCTCCCCTCTGTAATCACTGTCGACAGTTCCGATTCCGTTGACGAGACCTATTCCGTATTTAATCGCGAGACCGCTTCTCGCCCGCACTTCCGCCTCATAACCTTCCGGAACCTCAAAGAAAAGTCCCGTGGGCACGAGCGCTCTCTTCCCGGGCGCTATCGTTACCGGCCCTTCAAGATACGCTCGTATATCGAATCCGGCGGATCCGTCCGTTTCATAGGCCGGAACAGCGCCGCTTCTGCTTATTATTCTCATTCTCATATCTTAATACCCCGCTATCTTCCGGTAAGTCTCCTGAGATTCATCCGGTTTCCTGAAACCACGGATACAGAGTATGTATCAAAATCACATATCATTTCCTTGGCCTGTCCGATATCCTCCGGGGTTACCGACTCATATCTTCTTATTACTTCTTCCATTCCCGGCACTTCCCCCAGAAGAAGCGCGTTTCTCCCGTTTGTCGTCATGCGGGACGAAGAGTTCTCCTCACTGAAGATATACGACGACTTGAACTGTTCTCTCACGCTCGCGAGTTCTTTCTCCGGCACCGGTTCGTCTCTCAGTCTTCTGAGTTCGTCTTTTATCGCCAGGATGGCATTGCCGGCGTTCTCCGGGCTTACACCAGTATAGATTTCAAAATATCCGTCACCTGAGAAAGTACCGAGTGAAGAATATATGGTATAACACAGCCCCAGTTCTTCTCTGATTCTTCTGAAAAGTCTGGAGCTCATGCTGCCTCCCATGATGCCGCTCAGAATTCTGAAGGCGTAAGTCCTTTCATCTTTAAGACCGACGCACTTCGTCCCGAGACATATATGGCACTGCCGGATATCGCGCACCGCCGACTTAAGGCCGGGCGTATAGACAGCGGATCGCGGTTTCCTTTCAGGTCTTGACGCGGGCATTTCCGTCAGCCGTTTTTCAAAGAATGAGCAGACTTCATCAGGATCAAAATTACCGGCAATCGATATCAGAATAGAATCCCGTGTATACATTTCATCAACAAATTTTCGCATAACGGGACGGGTTATACAGGCGAGAGTCGTGCGGGTACCGATCACGGATTTCTCAAGAGCGGTACCTTTGAAAATCTCTTTTTCAAAATTATCATGTGCCACGTCCTCAGGGCTGTCCTCTCCCGCCTTGAGCTCCTCAAGAATCACACAGCGCTCTCTGTCAAGCTCGTCCTTAGGGAAGACAGAATCCTCCAGGATATCGCAAATCACATCCGCCGCTTCAAAAAAGTGCTCGGTAGTAGCCTTCACATAATAGCAGGTTGCTTCTTTACCCGTATAAGCGTTGACCTCCGCTCCGATCCTGTCAGTCTGTTCCGAAATCTCCGCCGCGCTCCGTTTATGTGTTCCCTTGAACATCATGTGCTCCGCAAAGTGGGAAATACCGGAATATTTGTTTTCCTCATCAACAGAGCCTGTCTTAACCCATATTCCCATGGTCACGGATGAAAGCCCCGGCATCTCTTCCATGACCATGCGCACACCGTTTGAAAGCGTTACCTGCGATATCCTCATTAACCGTCCTCCAAATGAAATTACGAAGAAATCCGACGGACATCAATATGAAAAAAGCCGGACCGCAAGGTCCGTAGCTTTTATACCCGTAATTCAAAAATATAAGCAGATTCAATCGTGTTCGGACGCATCGGCAAATGAATACACGAAATCGCTCAGATCGTAATCAAGCGCCCCGGAGAAGTCGAGATCCCACGAATCACCGCCGAGCGCCTCCTCGCGAAGAAGCGTCAGAGCGTCGCGCACAGGAAGAGCCATTTCCCTCCGTTCGGCCTGACTTACGCATTCCACATTATCCGAGAGAGAGTACCATTCCCTGAAACGACCGATTTCATCCGAGAGTTGTGTTAAAAGACCGTCCCGGTCCGTTTCGTCTTCTGTTACCGAAACGGTTCCTGCAATGCCGCACATAACCCGTTTTATATTATCGACAAGTATATAGAAATCTGTTTCGTTATCGGGGATATAATTCTCAATCTCGTCAAAATAGCCGTCCGCGAGCTCCGCGAAAATATCGCAGTCCGCATCTTTCATGAGACCGTATATAAGATCCTGCCCTATGGTCTCTGATGATTCGAAGAGCTCGGCCACATTCTCAAAATATTTAAAATCCCTTCCGCTTTCTATGTCAAGCAGTCTGTAAAACTCTTCCTTTTCCATAACAACCGGTCCCCTCTTTCAAATATATCCGATATATCCCGATAATACCCGTTCACAGCCGGGATACGGTATGCCCGAATTACGGCATAACCTGTTTCCGTCTGCACAGACCTGTAAAATATTTCTCTGTGTTTTTGATATTATATCACAGAATCAGACAGAATCTGCCATGCCGGCCCGCTTAACCTGCGCAACCTTTAAAAATATTGTAACCGGTTTAACTGACACGTCTCATAAAAAATATACTCTGACACCGGAGTAATAATGTTATAATGCATATCAGACTGCGGAAGTGAAAGCACCGCGAGTAAAGCGTAAAAAGAAAAGGAGAAGATATGCCGGAACAGACGATTCGTCAGAGAGACGAGATTGAAGAGAAGTATAAATGGGATATATCATCCGTTTACAGTGACGTTGAAACCTGGAGAAAAGACCTTGACAGCGCGGTTGAAGAAGCGGGCGAATTCTGCCGGTTCCGCGGAACGCTCGCCGATTCCGCGATAAATCTCGCGGACGCATTCGACGCGGAGTCTTCGTTCAGCATGAAACTTGAGCGCGTCCTGGTTTACGCAAAAATGAAATCGGACGAGGATAACCGCGTATCTGAAAGCCTTGAGATGAACACTCTGGCAGGAACCGCCGCGGCGAAGATTTCCGCGCTTACGAGCTGGATGATGCCTGAGCTCATCTCTGTCCCGGAAGAAAAGATACGCCGGTTCCTTGAGGAGGAACCCCGACTTGCTGTTTACCGCCATATACTTGAAACGGCTCTGAGAGAAAAAGCTCATGTGCTGTCTCCTGAAAATGAGGATATACTGGCTCAGCTCGGCGAGGTACTCGGCGCGCCGGACGAGATATTCGGAATGCTGAACGACGCCGATTTGAAGTTCGGAAAAATCAGGGATGAAGCGGGAAACGAAACGGAACTGACCCACGGGAATTATATCCGTTTTATGCGTTCGTTTGACAGAAGAGTCAGAAAAGACGCCTATGACCTCTGTTACTCCGCCTATAAGGGACACATAAATACTATCGCCGCGAACTACAGCGTTAACGTAAAAACCGATGTCATTATTTCCCGTCTGCGAAATTACAGCTCCTCAAGGGCCGCGGCGCTTTCCGGCGATAATATCCCCGAATCCGTCTACGATAATCTTACAGCGAGCGTTAACGGCACGCTTTCTTCCCTTCATGAATATACGGCGCTCAGAAAAGAACTGCTCGGACTTGACGAACTGAAAATGTATGATGTCTATGTTCCGCTCGTGACGCTTGAGGAACAGAATATAACCTTTGAAAAAGCTGTCGATATGGCCTGCGAGGGACTTTACCCCCTCGGAGAGGAATATCTGTCCGATTTCCGCAGGGGCATAGCCGAAAGGTGGATCGATGTTTACGAGAATGAGGGAAAGACATCAGGCGCATACAGTTTCGGATCGTATGACAGCAAGCCTTTTGTACTGTTAAACTATGACGGTACTTTGAACGATGTGTTCACTATTGCCCATGAGATGGGCCACTCCCTTAACTCCCTCTATACGAGGAGAACACAGCCGTACGTATACGGCGGCCACTCCATATTCACCGCGGAGGTCGCGTCGACCGTTAACGAGACTCTTCTTATGAAGCACCTGATTTCGGTTACAGAAGATCCCGAAATGAAAAAATATCTCTTAAATATGTATATCGAGGCATTCCGGACCACACTGTTCCGGCAGACCATGTTCGCTGAATTCGAGCAGCTCGCGCATGTACGTGTCGAGGAAGGAGACGCTCTCACACCGGAATGGCTGTCCGACACATATCAGGATCTCAATGACCGGTATTTCGGCCCCGCTCTCGACCGGGATGACATGATACGCTTTGAATGGGCCAGGATCCCGCATTTTTACAGAAGTTACTATGTGTATCAGTATGCTACGGGGTATTCCGCCGCTAACGCGATAGTCACAAAGATTCTTACAGAAGGCGCGCCGGCCCGTGACGCCTACCTTAAGTTCCTCGGAACGGGAAACTCGGACGATCCTGTTGAACTGTTAAAAATCGCCGGCATCGACATGTCGTCTGAAGAACCCGTTGATACAGCCATGGATACATTCAGGGAACTCGTTGCGACTTTCCGCAAACTCATGACAGAATGATGAAAAGGTGATGCCGATGAGTAAGCACGTTTTTATATTTTCAAACACAAGAAGCCCGTCAATGGAACTTGCGGAGTCACTTAAGGCATCTCTCGGCAAACGCGGCGTCATCATAGACGACGCGCCCTGCGCGGACACAGATGCCATACTTTGTATAGGAGGTGACGGCGCGTTTCTCCATCTCATCCATGAGTTCAATCTCCCGGAGAATCCCGTGCTCGGCGTCAATACCGGTCATGTCGGTTTTTTCCAGGATATGAAACCCGGTGAAATCCTCGATCAGATTCTGGATTTTCTTGATAACGGAGACGGCAGCAATATACGCTGCCTGAGCACTCTTGAGAGTCGTATTCTGACGGAGAAAGGTGAACAAACGATCTCGGGCCTTAATGAGATGGTCGTAAAGGGCCGGCCCGGAGAGATAGTTCATCTTAACATTTCTGTGGGGGAAAATTTCATAGAGACATTCAGCGGCGACGGAATACTGGTTTCATCATCGGCCGGCAGCACTGCCTATAACTACGCCCTCGGCGGCAGTATTGCGGATCCGAGACTCGACATACTGCAGCTTACGCCCATTGCGCCCATGAACAACCGCACTTACCGATGTTTTACATCCAGTCTTCTCTTCCCTCCCGATCAGACGCTTGAAATAGTACCGGATAAAGAGCAGTGTCCGCTCATACGCCTCACGACAGACGGATTCATGTATGAATTTACCGATGTGCGTAAAATCCGTATTTCCTACGGAAGCAGAAAACTCAGGAGCGTAACACTTGCGGGCTATGATTTCTGGCAGAAGGTCAAGGAGAAATTCCTTTAAGTGTATGAGAGGCTCCGGTTTCAAGGTAAGAGATACATGAGAGAATTCAGGTTCACGGTAAGAGAAGAAGACGAGGGACTCGGTATCAGAAAACTTCTGAGAAAACGGCTCGGGTTAAGTTCGAGGCTCCTCGCCCGGTTAAAGGCCCTGAGAACGGTCTTTTTAAACGGGGAGCCTTTTCAGGGATGGATGAAATTAAAAGCCGGTGACGAAATCACCGTGAAACTGCCTGAAGAGGAAAGTCATTTCATTCCCGAGGATATACCTATAAGGCCGCTTTATGAGGACGGGGATATACTGATAATTGACAAACCTGCCGGCTATTCCGTCCATCCCACGAAGGGGCATCCTGACCACACGATCGCGAACGGTCTCATGTGTTATATGGAAAACACCGGACAGAAATTCAAGATCCGCTTCGCGAACCGTCTTGACATGGACACCAGCGGTATACTGATAATCGCGAAGAATCCGCACGCTCAGGATGAGATCATCCGGCAGATGGGTTCCGGGAAACTCAAAAAATATTATCTCGCGCTTACCGACGGAGAACCGGAAGAGGATGAATTTACCGTAAACCTGCCCATAGGGATGCCCGACCCCGGTCAGGCCGCCCGTGCCGTCATACTTGACGGCACCGGACGGGAATGTGTAACGCATGTAAAAGTCGCGGAGAGATACGGCGGTTTTTCTCTCTGCTCTATCAGATTAGAAACCGGAAGAACACATCAAATCCGCGTACATATGTCCTATCTCGGTTTCCCCGTACTGGGGGATCCTCTGTACGGCCGGGAGTGCCCCGGGCTCATAGACCGCCAGGCGCTGCACGCATCACGCGTAGAATTCCTTGCACCTGACGGCGCCCGTCCTGTTGTGATTGACTGTCCTCTCCCCCGGGACATGGAAAACGCCATTAAGAAAATAAAGAGCGAAGCGGGACAGAATAAGCAACCGTAATAAATCACAGCGTGAAAGGGATCGGCATAATAAATACAGAACCCGGCGGTCCGCTTTCACGGGTGACCGGGTTCAATAAACGTATTTCTTTTATACAATCATGCAAACGGTGAAACGGCGGACGGTCGTACATCATACGCAGAAATCACTATATATTCCTGCGTTGTGTATATGTCCCCGGTCTCGATGAGGCGCGAATCATACGCCGAAATCACTCCCGCCGTTTCCTGAAGATATCTGTCCGGGCGAAATTTTTTCCGGATATATTTTAAGATGCCCCGTTATGACATCGAAGAAGACTGTCCTGCCGGCCTGACACTTCGCAAGAGCGAGCGCTTCACAAACGACCGAGACAATGAAAAGCACAAAAGCTGTTGTGACATCGCCGTCCATATTAAAATAAGCATACGCGGCGGAAGCAACCATGTAAGGAATAAACCACGGAAGATATGTAAGATCGAGGACAAACAGCCACCATTTATTCCTTCTCATGAGGAATGTGCTTTCCCTGAGACACTGCATTACACCTTTACCCGGAGATTCCGCAAGAATATAAAACGCCTGACTGTACTGATAATAGAAGATAAAACCGGGAAACAGAAACAGAAACATGCCGACCGATGTGACTGCGGAAATAATGATATCTAATAAAAGGCACTTCCAGTAACAGGAGAATCCGTTGAAAAGCGATGAAAAACTTTCGTTCTTCATCCGGAACGCCGCGAGGAAGAAATGCATGAGCCCGCACGAAAACGCGCCCTGCATGAATACCTTGTAAAGGTTCGCGATGACAGAATACCTCAAAGTGATATTCGTGCCGGGCATGGTCTGTGTAAACTGCCCCATCTGAACAAAATATGTAAATATCGCGGGAACTATTTCCGTAAGGCAGAGAAACAGGGCGCAGGCGCCGGTAAAAACCATAATACGTCCGGCTGTTATTTTCCCCGCCGTGTCCCGGATAACTTTCTGCGGGTAAACCATCACAGGAAACTGATCCATTTTAACTCCTTATCAATTTCTGAATTATATCTTCTCCGAAGTTATTATATAATAAGCGGCGGGGTCTTACAATAACGCTGCTTACGTGTAAATATGATTCTCAGGAGGTTACTGTTTACACATGGTATTTGAGGGACGGGCGGCATAGCAACTGCTATGTTCACTTGCCTTCCGTACAGTAACCTCGGGAGCGATTAACGGGTCAGGCAGATACGGACAGTCAGACCTTAGTACAAAATGTATCTGATTACCGCACGCGGTTTACAAAAGTAACGCAGTTAAGTAATCAAAAAATCACGGGATCTTTCTGAACTTCGGCCGAATACACGGATGACAGACAGTCGGGACAGGCAGTCGGAAAGGAATTTCAATGAAAAAGTGTCTGATAGTTACGTCATTTATAGACAGATTTGATGTCCTTATAAGTGAGTTCAGGGACGAATGCAGAGACAGTTACGACTGCGTGATTGCCGCGGATTACGGATATGTGAACTGTGAGAAACTGGGAATTGTTCCCGACATCCTGATAGGCGATTTTGATTCATCGGAACTTCCTCAAGATTGCGACAATCTGATTCTTCTGCCCACACATAAAGACATGACAGACAGCGAAGCCGCGATCGACAGGGCGGCCGACCTCGGATTTCAGTATATAACGGTTCTGGGAGGCCTCGGAGGACGTTTTGATCATACCGTGGGAAATCTCGGGATTCTTGCAAAATACACGGATATCGTCAGTTACATCGGCATGGAGGACGGACTCAACCGCGTTTTCATGTCCGGGCCGACAGGCGATGATTCAGCGCCCGGGTCACCTCTCATTATAAAAAAGGACCGCTTTAAATATCTCGGACTCGCCGCCTGGACGCGCGAAGTCACCGGGCTTACGACGAGAGGCGTGGCATATCCGCTTACGGATTTCACGCTTTCTTCCGATACGACACGGGGCGCATGTAATGAGATTATGCCCGGGGAGAACGCGCTGATTACGTTCAGAACCGGAAAACTTATCATCATACAGTCTAACGACGCATGAAGATGCCGAAAAAAACACAATCCTGATCACGCCTGTTTCCCGGACATGATTATCAGAAACGTCAGTATCAGCATGAAGGAGGCTGCCGCGATGAGCGGTATCATTCCGTAAATAAAACCCGTTTTCGCGTAAAAATCACAGTACAGTATGTAAAGGAGGAGATTATTCCCATGTATGAAACGCTGAAATATGAAGTAAAGGACCGTGTCGCGCATATCACCGTCAACCGGCCGAAGTCACTTAACGCGATTAATTACGATGTCCTTGAGGAACTTAAAGACGCCGCATGTGAAGTCGCTAAAGACGAAAATGTCCTCGTAGCGATTCTGACCGGAGAAGGACGCGCGTTCGTAGCGGGCGCGGATATATCACAGATGCGGAATTTCAGTTCAATCGAGGGACGCGATTTTATGCTCAGGGGACATGAGGTGATGAACGCGATCGATTATAATCCCAAGCCTTTCATAGCCGCCGTGAACGGTTACGCTCTCGGAGGCGGCTGTGAACTCGCGATGGCCTGTGATATCAGGATAGCGTCAGAAAAGGCTGTATTCGGCCAGCCGGAAGTCAATCTGGGAATAATTCCGGGCTTCGGGGGAACCCAGCGGCTGTCGAGACTGGTCGGGAAAGGCATGGCTAAATATATGATTTACACCGCCGCGAACGTCAGCGCCGAAGAGGCTTACAGAATCGGGCTTGTACAGAAGGTCGTCGCTCCGGAAGAACTGATGAACGCTGCCGAGGATCTCGCGAAACTGATTGCTTCCAAAGCGCCTCTCGCTGTCAGGACCGCTAAAGTCGCTATAAACAACGGTTACGATATGGATATGAAATCCGCGGCCGTGTTCGAGGGACAGCTCACAGGTCTCGGTTTCGCGACAGAAGATCAGGATGAGGGAATGAGCGCCTTTCTGGAAAAGCGTTCCCCTGAATGGAGAGAAAGATAGGCACAGTTTGTGCTTATTATGCTCACTTCACGGTACCGGGCAATTTCGCGATAAATGCACAACAACAGACGCGACTCTCCTGCCGTGATGCAAACAGCGTGCATACTTGCAGCATCGGTAATTTCGCAATAACCGGCGCGGCCCTCCTGCCGTAACCCTCGCGAAAGCCGTCAATAAGAAGTAATTTAATCCGCAGAAAAAGGCGGCATCCTGCCGCCTTTTTTCAATAGGCTAAAAATGAAATATCCCGAGTGATATGCATGTCACTATAACTGCCGCAGAAACCACCCCCGCGAAAATCGACGGGAGAGCCGAGCGGAGCCTCATTCTCAGAACCGCCGCTATCGCAGCGCCCGTCCAGGCGCCTGTTCCGGGAAGAGGTACCGCTATGAACAGAAACAGGCCGAATCGTTCGTATTTCTGCACTTTCTTCGCTTTTTCATCCAGCTTGAGTTCATAGTGTGAAATTTTATCGTCAAGCCACGGATTCAGACTTTTAAGCCACCTGAATATCCTCCTGATAAACAGTATTATGAACGGGGCCGGTATCATATTGCCGATTATCGCGAAGACCGCTGTCAGAAACGGATCAAGTCCCGAAGCGATTCCAACGGGGATGGCGACCCTGAGTTCCGATACGGGAATCATAGATGCTAACAATATTTTCAAGTAATGGACCGTCATTTTTTATTCTCCGCCGTCAGCCTGATTCCTTCACGTGTAATGTCATTAAATTCCGCGTGAACAATTTGCGCGAGATCCGCAGGTGAGATCTCCATCTGAAGACCGATTTTTCCCCCGCTCACCAATATCCTGTCAAATGCCCCTGCCGACTCACTTATAACCGTGGGAAAAAGCTTCTTCATGCCTACCGGTGAACAGCCTCCTTTGACATAACCGGTTACCCTCGTGATCTCTCTCGAAGGCAGCATATCAATTTTCTTAAGGCCGAAATGACGGGCGGTCTTCTTTAAATCGAGCTCTTCATTGACCGGCAGGATTGCCACGAAATTATCACCGGTGTTTCCGGTAAGGACGAGCGTTTTAAAGCATCTTTCCGGTTCAATTCCTAACGCGGCAGATACGGACAGTCCGTCCGTAAAACCGTGAGAGGCGTCATATGCGTGTATGACCGGATCAAGCCCCGCCTCCCGGCATATTCTGACAGCGTTTGTCAACTGTTCTTTTTTCTTCCCCATAAACCCGGATTTCGCTCCCCTGAAAATGACCGGCCGACCGCATGACACCCTGATGTAACCCGCCAAAGCTGATTATACCTGTCACGTTAAATAAATCCATTAAGATTCTTATAAATTTATTTAAGATTCTGTTAAAAATACCGCGATACAAGAAAAGCGAAGCTACCCTATTACCCCGTGCCCGAACGTTAAAGCTGCGACAAGCGCCAGAACAGCTATGAGTTTTATCAGAATATTCAGAACCGATTCTGATGTTTTCCTCAGATTCCCTCCGAGACGTGAAAGAGTAAGAGCGAGCATACTTCCCGAAGTAAGGCTTCCGACCACGAATCCGCCCGCCGGCTGTACTCCGAACAGAAGTCCGACCGCGACAGGAAGTATAATTACGAGAAGCCCCGGGACAATCTCGCTTTTCAGCATTGACTGGGTCTCCGTACTGACCTTCTTCACCAGTTTCACATCTGATTCCTCCGGAGAATGGCCTTTCCGGTTTTCTTTCAGCAAACGCTTCCTTGTATCTTTTATTATGACACGTGACGCGGTATAAGCGGAATTCACGGTAAGAGAAATGTAAGCGAACGGAACCATTGCACCGAGAAGAAGCGAGACCAGCACGACCGGATTCATCAGATTGACCATTACAGTCCCGCTGTACTTTGTATATACCAGGAAAAGCACGGTGGATGTAACGAGAGCGGAACTTATGGCAAAACCGTCCCCCGCGAATATTCCCTCAGACCGTTTTCCGGCAATTTCACTGTCCTCCTCATATCC
>CAZTIY010000006.1:0-32721 GCA_964613765.1 uncultured Eubacterium sp. | reverse complement strand
ACACGGGGCGCGTCCCGTAACTCGCATGCTTTGATTTTCGGACCGTGATTTGATAGAATTGAACAGGATGGCCGTTCAGGGTCTGTGGTTGAAAGTCCAGGCCAGACGCGGGCGAAAGGATCCACGTAAGCCGGTACGCATTACCGGCGATCATGGCGCGTCTTAGAAGTAAGTCCTCGGGGATATCCCGGTCAAGGCGGGTGTGGGGTCAAAGACCAGGTCAGCCGGACGGTCATTTAAAGTTGCACAGAGTATTTAGCGGCAGGTGCCGGAGGGAATCGAAATGGATGAAAAATTCCGCGGAAGCCGGGATTATGTGGCCTCAAGGGAACTTATGATGACGGTTAATATAGCGATGACGCTTGAGAAGCCTCTTCTTGTCAAGGGAGAGCCGGGCACGGGAAAGACAATGCTCGCGAAAGCTGTCGCCGACGCGCTCGGAATGGAGCTCATCACATGGAATATTAAGTCGACGACAAAGGCTCAGGACGGACTCTATGTGTATGACGTCGTGCAGCGTCTCTACGACAGTCAGTTCGGCGGGCATGAGGTGGATGATATTTCGCATTATATCAGGATGGGAAAGCTCGGAGAGGCCTTTCAGTCAGAGGATCAGGTCGTCCTTCTTATAGATGAGATAGATAAGGCCGATCTGGAATTTCCGAACGACCTTCTCTGGGAGCTCGACCGGATGGAATTCTATATTCCGGAGACAAAAGAAACAGTCAGAGCGAAACAGAGACCCGTCGTAATCATAACATCAAACGCCGAGAAAGAACTTCCCGACGCTTTTCTGCGCCGCTGCATCTTCCATTATATCGAATTTCCGGATGAGAAAGGAATGGAGGAAATCCTGAAAGTCCATTTCGACAATCTGGATGAAGACCTGCTTAACCAGGCTCTGGAAGCGTTTTATTTCGTAAGGCAGCTCCCCGCGCTTGAAAAGAAACCGAGCACTTCCGAACTTATCGACTGGGTGCGCGCACTTCAGGCGGGAGGCGTGCCCGCTTCCGCGATCAGGAAAAAGATTCCGTTCGCGGGAGTGCTTCTCAAGAAGGATAAAGACATGGAAATACTGGAAAGGCATATTTAGACAGATATGTTCGGACAGGTGTTAACTGACGTTAACAGGAGAGAAAAATGTTCATAGCTTTTTTCTTCCTTTTAAGGAAAAGGGGCATAAATGTATCCCTGAGCGAATGGATGTCGCTTCTTGAAGGACTGGAAAAGGGACTTCATCAGTCGGGGCTGTCGGGTTTCTATTACCTTTGCCGGGCCGTTGTCGTCCATGATGAGTCAGATTTCGATAAATTCGATCAGGCATTCCTGGAGTTCTTTAAGGACGCGGAATTTACGGGGGAGCTTCCGGATGAGTTCCGTGAATGGCTCGAGCATCCTGTAACGGATATGGAGGAAGTCGTTAAGGATCTGTCGCTTCTCGATGTGCCGCCTCAGACAATGGAAGAGATACTCGACATGATAGAGGACAGACTCAGGACCCAGCATGAGGAGCACGACGGCGGGCATAAATGGATAGGCACCCGCGGATACACGCCGATGGGGAATTCCGGATGGAGTCCCCACGGTGTCAGGATCGGCGGCGGGAGCATGTACAGGACGGCCAGATCCGTCGCGGGAGACAGGAAATTCCGCGATTTCAGAAAGGACAACACACTCGATACACGAAGCTTTCAACAGGCTTTCCGCACGCTCAGAAGTCTTTCGGCGCAGACGGACACATCGGAAAGGGAACTCGATTTAGACGGGACTGTACAGGACACGGCGGATAACGCCGGATACCTTAAAATCCGCATGAGACCTCCGAGGAAAAACACCATCAAGGTGCTTATGTTCATGGACTCGGGGGGTTCCATGGATTTCTACGCAAGACTTTCAAGCATGCTGTTCCAGGCTGCCGTGAAATCGGGAAATTTCAAAGAGCTTCATACATATTATTTTCATAACTGCATATATGACGAGGTATATGAGGAGCCGACACTGAGACCCGACGGCAGAGTCCCGATGGAATATATCATGCATAATTACGGTCAGGAGTACAGGGTAATACTGGTCGGCGATGCTATGATGGATCCCTATGAACTTCACGGGAAAAACTATGACTGGCGTACAAGGTCATTCAGCGAGAATACGGGGATAGATGAATTCAGACTTATACTGAAAAAATATCCGCACTGTGTCTGGCTCAATCCCGAGCCCGCGCCGGTCCGTAACGGGTACTGGAACCAGACACATATAGAACTGAAAGGGATTTTCCCGATGTTTCACCTTTCACGGGACGGAATAGAGCAGGCGATGAAAGTTCTTATGAGGAAGAACTGAATATTTCGCGGGAACCTGTACTTACCGTTACAGTTCAGAGGATACAGTTCACACATGGTATTTGGGGGACGGGCGGCATAGCACCGCTGCGAAAAAAGGTCCCCGCTTCGCGCAGTTTCTGCGAGTCGCCTGCCTCCTGCGGGGCGCGGCTTAAGGATTAGCCGTACCGCCATTGAAATAGAAGGAAAAGAAAACTATAATGAATGTATAGATATGCCGGAGCTGATGAGTACTGCAGACTTTAAGGAGGTTTACAATGAATATAAATATTACCGGCAGGAATTTCAAGACCTATCCCAGACTGAACGAGCATATAGAAAAGAAGCTGAACAAACTTCTCGGAAAGTATTTTTCGGATGATGTCTCAAGTAATGTAATCCTTTCCCGTGAAAGAGACAGGGACAAGATTGAGGTGACAGTCAACGCCAAAGGCATGCTGTTCAGAGCCGAGCAGGTGACTGACGATATCTATGAAGGTGTGGACCTCGTAGTCGATAAGCTCGCCAACCAGATGAAGAAGTTCAAAGGCAAGCTTCAGAAGAGGTATCAGGATAATAAGGCCCTTAAATTCGAATTTCTTCCCGCTGAAGATGAAGATGATGATGAATCCGGCGAAGAGGGAAGGACGGGCATCGTAAAAACAAAGAGTTTTGACCTTATGCCCATGGATGTTGAGGAGGCCATACTCGAGATGGAGATGCTGCAGCACGATTTCTTTGTCTTTCTTAATATGGACACGAACAGCGTGAATATCGTGTATAAGAGAAAAGGAAACACATACGGTCTCCTCGAACCGAGATATTAGAAAAAGGATTAACCGGGACACGAATGCCGAATATTACGTGTTTCCCGCTCGGCGAAGGAGGACCGGACCGCATGAGAATACCGGAATGAAAGCGGCATTATAAGGGGAAGGACAGGGGATGCAGGCTTTTTTCTCGAACATATTCAGCGAGATCGGAGTAAGAGACATAATCGATATTCTGATCACAGCTTTTATTATTTATAAGTTACTCGGATTCATAAGAGAGACGCGCGCGCAGCAGCTTGTGAAAGGTCTGCTGTTATTGATGCTTGCCTATCTCCTGTCTGATTTTCTGGAATTTAATACGATACACTGGATACTTAAGGGCGTGTTCACGTTCGGTCTTTTCGCGATAGTCGTGATATTCCAGCCTGAACTCAGGCGCGGTCTTGAGTTTATGGGAAGAAGCAAACTCGGAATAAACAGTATGCGGGGTCTTGATTATGACCACGCTGTGCACGTGGTGTCAGAAATCAGGAATGCCGTATCCGCTTTTTCCGAAACCGAGACGGGCGCGCTCCTTGTGTTTGAGCGTGAAATAACTCTTGAGGACATAGTGGAAACGGGTACAGTAATAAACGCCGATATTTCGCAGCAGCTTCTGGGAAACATTTTCTATGAGGGGGCCCCGCTTCACGACGGGGCTGTGCTTATACGCGGCGACGAGATATATGCCGCCGGATGCGTACTTCCCCTTACATCGGACAAGGATCTTAACAAAGATCTCGGTACACGTCACAGAGCGGGAATAGGAATAACCGAGAATTCCGATGCGCTTGTCATCATCGTAAGTGAGGAGACAGGCATTATTTCTGTTGCGGAAGACGGGAAGCTGACGAGATTTCTGGATGAGGATAAAGTGGATCAGGTTCTGCGCGGCATATATATAGATGAGGAACAGGAGGAAAAATCATTCCTTTTCTCCAAGTTCCTTGAGCGTCTGGGGCTCGGGGGTAAGAAACATGGGGAGAAATAGGAAAATCGACCTTGTGCTCTCGGTCGCAGTCGCGATTGTCCTGTGGATGTACGTGGTCGGAAACATGAATCCCGACATGAGAAAATCTTTCCGTAATGTGCCGATCACTTTTACCAATACGCAGACACTCGCCGATAACGGACTTGCCGTGTTCAGTGTGAGCGCGGAGAAACTGTCCGTAACCGTGGTCGGGAAGAGGAGCAGGGTCTCAAGACTTGATGACAAAGACATAAAGGCGGTCGTCGATCTGTCGGGCGCGGGAGACGGGAAGAATACTCTCGACATAGAACTGACGACTCCCCAGGGCGTAGAGATCTCAAGGCAGGATATCAAGAGCGTGGAAGTCAGTGTCGAGAAACTTGTTTCCGTGCAAAAGAAGATCCAGGTAAGTTATCTGGGAACATATCCGAATGATCAGGAGCCCACGACGCTGTCCATGGACCCGGAGTCGGTGACGGTATCGGGTCCGGCATCTGTCGTGAAGAATGTTTCACATGTCCGCGCCACGGTTAAGAAAACGCTTGACCTTGAGGAAAAGACCGTATCGACGGCGACCCTGGCGCCTGTGGACGATTCCGGAAAAGATGTCGAAGGCGTCGCGCTCTCCCAGGATTATACCGATGTGACTTCCGTTCTCTATAAACTTAAGACAGTGCCGCTTAATGTCACTGTGAAGGGGGCGGACGCCGGCGGTTACGAAAGAACCGTGGATGCTCCCGATTCGATTACGGTAAAGGGTCCTTCCGGCATCCTTGACAGTTTAAAGGAAATAAAGGCGAAGGACATAGATATTTCCGGAATGACGGAATCGGGAACGGTGGAGATAGAGCCGGTCTTCCCGGAGAAAGTTCTTCCGCTCGCTGCGGCGGAGAAACTTCAGATTTCCGTCGATGTACATTCCAAAGAAGATCAGGTGAAGGAACTGCAATTCAGCGGCGGTGATATAGCGCTGGGAGATATCGACAGCGGGCTTCAGGCTTCTGTAGAGACCGAGACTGTTCTTGTGACGCTTCGCGGCGATGAGGAAGCGCTGCGCGATTTAGAAAAAAGCGACGTTAAACTTTCCGCCGCGCTCAAGGGGCTGAAAGAAGGGACTCATTCGGTGCCGGTTCTTGTGACCGCGAATGTAAAGGGAGTGTCCTGGGAGATAAGCCCGGATACAGTGACGGTAAAGATCGTTAAGGCGGGCGCCTCTGAAGACGCGGCATAAACTGTTAAAATTTCAAAGGAGGAATTATGTGCGGGATTGTAGGTTATACAGGATATGAAGAAGCTGAGCCCGTTATAATCGACGGACTGAAGAGACTCGAATACAGAGGTTATGATTCCGCGGGCGTCGCAATTCAGAATGCGGGAAGTATAACCGTCCGTAAGAAGTGGGGGAAGATCGCCGATCTTGAAAAGCTCATAGGAGACGAGAAACTGCCGGGAACCGCGGGAATAGGTCATACCCGCTGGGCCACACACGGAGCGCCTAACGACATTAACTCACATCCGCATTTAAGCGCGAACGGTGACGTCGCCGTCGTCCATAACGGAATTGTCGAGAATTACGTCGGGCTCCGGGATGAGCTCACTGAAAAATACGGCCTTTCGTTTTATTCAGAGACCGACACTGAGGTTATTGCAAAACTTATCGGTCTTTTGTATGAGGAAAACGGCTGTGATCTGAAAGCGGCCGTTCACTCCGCCGTGAGCAGACTGAAGGGCACGTTCGCTATCGCGGTAGTCGCGGACAATTCCCCGGGCGAGATCGTGGCTTACAGAAAAGACGCGCCTCTTATCGCGGGTGTAGGGAACGGATGCAAATTCGTGGCCTCGGATATTCCCGCTCTTCTTAAATACGTGAACGATGTCATCCTGATAGAGAATGACGAGATGGTCGACATCAAACCGGATGAGATCAAAATCTACGACAGGAATATGAATGAAGTCAGGCGTGAAATCATGAAAATCACCTGGAGCGTAGAGGACGCCGAGAAAGGCGGATTCGACCATTTCATGCTGAAAGAGATTAATGACCAGCCGAAGGCCGTTAAAGAGACTCTGGAGAGAAGGATCGGAGATGACGGAAAAATCAGACTGGACGGGATATCTCTTACAAAAGAAGACCTGGAGAATACATCCCGTATATATATCGTTGCCTGCGGAACGGCATATCACGCAGGGCTCGTAGGAAAAGCGGTCATAGAAAAAATGACGAGGATACCGGTGGAAGTTGATGTCGCGAGCGAATTCAGATACAGAGATCCGATAATGGACGATCATACACTGTTCATCGCGATAAGCCAGTCCGGCGAGACCCAGGACACCCTGGCGGCGTTAAGAGAGGCAAAGGCTTCCGGAGCCCGCGTGCTGTCGGTCGTGAACGTGGTCGGAAGTTCCGTCGCGCGCGAGTCCGACGATGTGTTTTATACGTGGGCGGGACCGGAAATCGCGGTAGCATCTACGAAAGCGTATACGACACAGCTTGTCTGCATGTATCTGATAGCGTTATACATGGGAGATCTTCTCGGGACTGTTACGAGAGACTATTATGACCATATTCTGTCGGAACTTAAAGAAATGCCCGTCAGGATAGAGAAGATACTGAAGAATTCGGATTTGATAGAAAAGAGCGCGAGCAGATACTACGACAAAGATCAGATATTTTTTATCGGACGCGGTCTCGATGCCTCCGTCGCTTATGAAGGATCGCTCAAGCTCAAGGAGATTTCATACATCAACTCCTTCGCTATCGCCGCGGGGGAACTGAAGCACGGCACCATAGCTTTGATGGAGCCTGAAACGCTTGTGATCGCGCTCGCCACTCAGGACGCTCTGTTCGAAAAGATATTTTCGAATATTAAGGAGATTAAAGCGAGGCACGCGATTGTAAATGCCGTCGCTAAAGAGGGCCGGTCCGAAATCACCGCTGAATGCCCTGAGACATTCTTTATACCGGATTGCGACGACGAGGTAACCCCGATCCTGACGGTGATCCCCCTCCAGCTTTTCGCCTATTATGTGGCGAAATTCAAAGGGGAGGACATAGACAAGCCGAGGAATCTCGCAAAATCTGTCACGGTAGAGTAGGATTCTGTTCAGAGAGGTATATTTCATGACTTATGACGACATTAAAGAGCAGACGGCGAAGGCGGTAAAAGAAGTCCTGGAGCAGGCAGTGCTTAAGGAGAACGATATATTCGTGATCGGGTGTTCGACAAGTGAGATCAACGGATTTCACATAGGCGAGGGCTCGGACTACGATACTGCGAGGGCGGTCTGTGAAGGCGCACTTGACGTTCTGAGGCCGCGCGGGATATATCTCGCCGCACAGTGCTGTGAGCATCTTAACCGGGCGATAATTATCGAGAGGAGCGCTCTCCGGGAGAACTGGGAAATCGTGAATGTCGTGCCGCAACCCCACGCGGGCGGTTCTTTCGCGACGACATTCTATCTTGAAGCGGACGATCCTGTGGCAGTTGAGGAAGTCAGAGCGGACGCGGGCCTCGATATAGGAGATACTCTGATAGGTATGCATCTCAGGCGGGTGGCGGTTCCGATCAGAATAAACGTTAAAGAAATAGGAAAGGCGCATGTGACGTGCGCGAGGACGAGACCCAAGTATATCGGAGGGGAGCGCGCCATCTATGATCCCGAACTTATCGGTGACGAAATCATGAGGTGACCGGAGAAAGAAATGGACCGGAAACAGTTAGCTGATATTTTA
The DNA here is from genome assembly GCA_964613765.1 of uncultured Eubacterium sp. GTDB lineage: Bacteria > Bacillota > Clostridia > Peptostreptococcales > Anaerovoracaceae > Aminicella. The sequence goes on along the minus strand of CAZTIY010000006.1, from coordinate 24,888 downwards.
TTCCCGGACGCGGATAAAAAACCTGAGGATTATGAGATTATTTATCCGGAAAGAGACCTTCCCCCGGGTGCCATGGTTACGAGACTCGGACCGAGTCCTACCGGGTTCATGCATCTCGGGAATCTTTACGGCGCTTTTGTTGACGAACGCCTTGCGCACGGGAGCGGCGGCGTATTCTTTCTTCGTATAGAAGATACGGACGATAAACGGTACGTCGAGGGGGCCGTAGATGTGATCATCAATTCCCTGGATTACTTCGGAATCAGGTTCGACGAGGGGGCGGGACGCGACGGAGATACCGGAAATTACGGAGATTACACACAGAGCAGGCGCGGTCCGGTATATCAGTGTTTCGCTAAGAAACTTGTAGAAGAGGGGAAAGCCTACCCATGTTTTCTCACGGAGGATGAGATTTCCGATATACGCGCGCGCCAGGAACGGGAAAAGATTACGCCGGGTATATACGGGGAATTCGCCCGGTGCAGAGACTGGACACCGGAGCAGGCGGCGGAGGCGGTCGAAAGCGGGAAACCCTTTGTTATAAGGCTGAAGTCAGGCGGAGTCCCGCCGGATAAGGGCGGCGAAGAAGGTTCGCGAAGGATACGCGTAAATGACGCGATACGCGGTGTTATTGAAATGCCTGAGAATTTCATGGATACCGTCATACTCAAGGCGACCGGAATCCCGACTTACCATTTCGCGCATGTCATAGATGATCATCTTATGAGGACGACTCATGTCGTAAGAGGCGCCGAGTGGCTTTCGTCGCTGCCTGTCCATATTGAGCTTTTTGAGAAGCTCGGCTGGGAGCCGCCGGTATACTGCCATACGGCCCAGCTCATGAAGACGGACGAAGAGACTGGTAAGAAACGTAAACTCTCGAAAAGGAAAGACCCCGAACTTTCGCTCACATATTACAGCAGGTGCGGTTATCATCCCGAGGCTGTGAGAGAATATCTCCTCACCATACTTAACTCCGATTACGAAGAATGGAGAAGGGAGCATCCGGATTCGGATTCAGATGAATTTCCGTTCTCTGTCTCTAAAATGAGATCTTCCGGCGCTCTTTTCGACCTTGATAAGCTTAACGATGTAAGCAAGGACACACTTTCGCGAATACCCGCGGAAGAGCTTTATGATTTTCTGAAAAAATGGAGCGGTGAGTACGCCCCGGAGTTCGCGGTCATGTTCCGAGACAGGGATTATCTTCTTAAGATACTCGATCTGGGAAGACATGATAAGAAGCCGAGGAAGGACTTTATTTACGGAAGACAGATCGCGGAATTCATCAGTTATTTCTTCGATGATCTTTTCAGAATAGAAGATCGTATGCCCTCTGAAGTTTCACATGAGGACGCGGCGGAGATACTCGCAAGGTATCTCGCGACGTACGATCACAGCGATGATAACACTGTCTGGTTCGAAAAGATACGGAAAATCGCGGCCGAAACGGGTTACGCGATCAAACCTAAAGATTTCAGAAAGCATCCGGAAGATTATAAGGGGCATGTGGGCCACGTGGCGACCGTCATCAGGCTTGCGCTTACGGGGCGCTCCGAATCTCCGGACGTGTGGGCTGTCCAGCAGATCATGGGAGAGGAAAGAACCCGGCGGAGGATAGCGGACATGCTTGAGGAGTACCGGCGGGGAGGATGAGCATCCTGCACTGCGGCTGTACGTGAGAAAGGAATGACATGGCTTTTACACATCTTCATGTCCATACGGAATACAGCCTTCTGGACGGCGCGTGCCGGATAAAGGAAGTTGTCGGCCGGGCACGGGAACTCGGCATGGATTCACTCGCGATAACGGATCACGGCGTCATGTTCGGCGTCGTTGATTTTTATAAGGAATGTCTTTCGCAGGGCGTCCGGCCGATAATCGGCTGTGAAGTATACCTCGCGGCGAGAAAGATGGAAGACAAGGATCCTGAAAAGGACCGTAACTACAGTCATCTCATACTCCTCGCCGAGAATGATGAAGGCTATCATAATCTGATAAAGATCGTTTCGCTGGGATTCACAAAAGGCTTTTACTATAAGCCGAGGGTTGATAAAGATGTTCTGAGGGCCCACAGCGGCGGAATCATCTGCCTTTCCGGCTGCCTCGCCGGAAAAGTGCAGCGTTGCCTCACGGAAAGGGACTATGACGGAGCGAAAAGAGAGGCGGAAGAACTGAGGGATATATACGGACGGGATAATTTTTTTCTTGAGATTCAGGATCAGGGCCTTGAAGAAGAAAAACTCATCAATCCCGAACTTATAAGACTCGGAAAAGAACTCGGCATATCTCTTGTCTGCACCAACGACACCCATTATATCAGGAGGAGTGACGCGGAGGCCCATGACGTTCTTCTCGCCATACAGACCGTCACAAGTGTGAATGATCCGGACAGGATGCGCTTTCCGAACGATGAGTTTTATCTGAAGAGCGAAGAAGAAATGAGGGAGATTTTTGATTATCTGCCCGAGGCCTGTGATAATACTCAGAAAATCGCGGAACGCTGCAATGTTACGTTTAAATTCGGAGAGTATCATATACCCGATTTTATTCCGCCTGACGGAATGACCAACCCGGAGTATCTTAAGTCGCTATGCTTCACCGGACTTGAGAACAGATATGAGGAAGTAACGTCCGAACTTCGTGAAAGACTGGAATATGAGCTTTCCGTGATAGAGTCCATGGGATATGTCGAATATTTCCTTATAGTCTGGGATTTCATCAATTACGCGAAAGAGAACGGGATTATGGTAGGCCCCGGCAGAGGTTCCGCCGCCGGGAGCCTTGTTTCTTACTGTCTTAAGATAACGGATATCGATCCGGTAAGATACAATCTCATTTTCGAGCGTTTTCTGAACCCGGAGAGAGTAAGCATGCCGGATATAGATGTGGATTTCTGCATAGAGAGGCGCGGTGAGGTAATTGATTATGTCAAAAGAAAATACGGCGAGGATCACGTTTCCCAGATAATAACTTTCGGGACTCTCAAAGCGAAAGCCGCGATAAGAGACGTAGGGAGAGCGCTTGATGTAAGCTATGCGGAAACTGACAGGATAGCCAAAGAGGTTCCTGACAGCATCGGCATTACGCTTGACAAGGCGCTTGAAGTCAATCCGGAACTCAGAAAGATGTATCATGAAGAGCCGCAGACGAGAAAAGTCATAGATACGGCGAAAGCTCTCGAGGGCATGCCCCGGCACGCGTCGACACATGCCGCGGGAGTTGTGATATCAAGACTCCCGGTTGACGAATATGTCCCGCTTTATAATTCGGACAAAGGAATAGCTACACAGTTCAACATGACAACGATCGAGGAACTGGGGCTTCTTAAAATGGATTTCCTCGGTCTCAGGAACCTGACAGTAATAAGGGACACTTTGTCCATGATAAAGGAAAACAAAGGAGCAGATATAGATTTCGCCAGGATGGGATACGACGACCCGGGGGTCTACAGGATGATAGCTTCGGGGGATACAGACGGCGTATTCCAGCTTGAGAGCGCGGGCATGACTAATTTCATGAAGGAACTCGGTCCGACCTGTTTTGAGGATGTCGTCGCCGGAATAGCGCTTTACAGACCGGGGCCCATGGATTCCATACCGGATTACATCAGAAACAAGAAAGACCCGTCCAAGATAAGATACACGGATCAGCATCTCGCGCCTATCCTCGACGTGACATACGGCTGTATCATTTATCAGGAGCAGGTAATGCAGATAGTCCGCGATCTCGCCGGCTACAGTTACGGACGGTCCGACCTTGTCAGAAGAGCCATGTCGAAAAAGAAGAAAAATGTCATGCTGATGGAGAAGGAGTACTTCATCCACGGAAAACTCTCTGACGACGGATCAGTCGAGATACCGGGCTGCGTCAGAAACGGCGTTCCTGAGGAAGCGGCGGAGAAGATATTCAGCGACATGGAATCGTTCGCCGAATATGCTTTTAACAGGTCGCACGCGGCGGCCTACGCGGTGCTCGCTTTTGAGACTGCCTATCTCAAGTTGTACTATCCCGTTGAATTCATGGCTTCTCTGATGTCGAGCGTAACGGGAGAGAGCGGGAACGTCCAGATAGCGAGATACATAAGGGACTGCGGCAGCATGGGTATAGAAGTCCTTCCGCCGGATGTGAATGAAAGCGCCGCGGGATTCACCGCGAAAGACGGGAAAATCAGATTCGGTCTCCTTGCCGTGAAGAATGTGGGACAGAACGCGGTGGAGGAGATAGTCCGCGCGAGAGAGACAAACGGAAAGCCGGAGGATATATTCGGCTTCATAGATAACATCGACGTCGGTATCGTAAATAAAAAAACAGTAGAAAGTCTGATCAGGGCGGGGGCCATGGACTGCCTGAGCAAAAACAGAGCGGCGCTTCTTACGGTCTATGAAGAACTTATGGACGCGGCCCAGCTTGACGCAAGAAGGAACATCGAAGGACAGCTTTCTTTTTTCGGTACCGACGGCGACAGGATGAAAGAGGGTAACGTCAGGTCAGGCCTGCCGCGTGTCGCGAATTTCGAAAAAAGCGTACTTCTTGCCATGGAAAAGGAGATGCTCGGCATTTATATCTCCGGGCATCCTCTGGATGAGTACGCGGACAGAATAGAAAAGCTTGCTACGGTAACCGGTCAGGATTTTAATTCTTTCACTCCGGGAGGGGAAAACCGGGAGGATGAAGAGACCGGGAGCGTATCCGTGACAGGATATAACGCGGCGTCCGGGGGCAGAAACGGACTTTATGACGGGAAGAAGGTAGTCGCGTGCGGACTTGTGAGGGATAAACGGGTGATTTTTACGAGGAGTAACCGGCAGATGGCCTTTATACAACTGGAGGATCTGTACGGAACCATGGAAGTCATAGTTTTTCCCGGACTTTATGAGAACTTGCACGGAATCCTTGACAGTGAAGAGGTACTGGCTGTAGACGGCAGACTCAGTTTTAAGGAAGATGAAGAACCGAGGATACTCGCGGACAGCATCATGACATTATCTGACAGAGAGAAAAATTCCGGGGGCCGTGAGATGAAGCGGGGGAAAAAGCCTGAAGAAGGGGAGGAACTGATAAAAATCAGGATCCCGCAGGGAACGGATGAAAAGGCTTCGGTTGCCGAGATCCGCGATCTTATTTCCCGTTATCCGGGAGATGCGGCTGTTATTATCTATCTTCCTTCAGGCAGGGTGATCCGTACCGGGGCAGAAAAAGGGGCGGATCCGTGTCCCGGTCTTAAACGCGCGCTCGTAAACCTTACGGGAGAATCCAATGTCAAAATGAAAACGAATTGAATTAACGGTACGATTGGCGTAATATTATTGGAAGATTCGTGAGCCCTGCCGGTATTCCGACCGCGGAAGAGCCGGTAATGTCAGGGCAGATCCGCGGGGCGGACGGATTGTAAGATGTTTTTCGGGAGTGTGGATCACATGAAGAGAATCGGTGTGCTGACAAGCGGAGGAGATTCCCCCGGTATGAATGCCGCGATCCGGACGGTCGTAAGAAGCGGTATTGAGGCCGGTTTTGAAGTGTACGGCATTAAAAGGGGATATGAAGGACTTCTTGACGGCGAAATCAGGCAGATGTACAGAAGTGATGTCGGTGATATACTCCAGCAGGGCGGAACCGTTCTTAAGACCGCAAGAAGCAGACGCTTTATGACACCGGAAGGCGTGGACAGAGCGGCGGAGATTCTCGATACGTTCGGTATAGAGGGATTGGTCGTCATAGGCGGGGACGGTTCTCTCGCGGGAGGTGTCGAGCTTTCAAAGCGGGGCGTTACGGTAATGGGACTTCCCGGAACTATAGACAACGATCTCGCTTATACCGATTTTACGATAGGGTTCGATACGGCAGTCACGACTGTACTTGACGCGATTTCCAAGCTCAGGGACACATCAAGCGCGCACGACAGGGCGTTCATAATAGAGGTCATGGGGCGCCGCTGCGGGGATATCGCGATTTATTCCGGTCTCACGGGCGGAGCGGAAGCCGTCCTTATTCCCGAGCTCCCTTATGACGTTAACGATCTCTGCCGCAGGATAGTCATAAGTATGAACCGCGGAAAGCAGCATAATATCATAATCAAAGCAGAGGGCGTGGACATATCATCAAAGGATCTGCAGGAGCAGATAGAACGGAAGACGGGACGTGAAACGCGTCTTGTGGTGCTTTCATATCTTCAGAGAGGCGGTTCTCCGACGATGAGAGACCGTCTTCTTGCCACACTCTCCGCGGCCAAGGCGGTTGAGCTTCTCGCGAACGACTCGCAAAGCAAGGCGATCGGTACCGTGTCCGGGCATATAGAGGCATTCGATCTTGAACAGGCCCTCCGGCAGAAGAAAGAAACAGACCGTGACATGGTCGATCTCATCGGTGTGCTCGCAAAATAAAAAATTAAAGATATGACGGGGATTCCGCGGCGGAAGGCCGGACACCCCTGGAAATTGAGAAGGAATTTGAACAGTTACTCAGAGAGGGCCACTGACAGATTTCGCCGCGGTATGTCAGAAGCCTTAACAGAACGGGCGGGAACAGGGAATAAAAAGCGTAATTATCACGGACGGATTCCGCGGCGGAGGCCGGCCGCATCCGGGAAAAAAAGAGATTCCGGAATGACGGCGCTCTGACGGCTTCGGATTTATAAGGACAGGGAAAATTATGAAAAAAACAGCGATCGTTTATTTTTCAAAGCACGGTTCGACAGCGAAATATGCCGGCTGGATAGCCGATGAAACCGGCGCGGATCTTTTCAACGGAGAGGAAATACACAGAAGAGATCTTAAGGATTATGATATCATCGTCATGGGAGGCGGCATCTACGGAGGCGGCATACAGGGAATCGACTTTATACGCAAGGGAATTAAGAATGTATTCAAGGATAAAATCATTCTCTGTTTCGCTGTGGGCATAAGTGTCGCTAACGACGCGAATAAACAGCAGGCCGATTCTATCAACTTTACGAAGAAGATGGAGCATATTCCGTGCTGGTATCTTCCGGGGGCGTATGATCCTTCCTCGGTTTCCGGCGTCGACAAGAAGCTCATGGAGATAACCCGAAAGATGATAGTCGACGGAGGAGCCAATGAGTTCGGGGATACTCTTTTAGGGTATATAGACGACGGGTGCAATCTCGTGGACAGAAAGTATATAAGACCTATAGCCGCCGCCATAATCCGCGCGGAGAGGGGAGAGCCGGTGCTTAAGGAGAACGCCGCCGGGGCCGGAGAAAGTAAGAACGGCGGTAACCAGCCGCCTGAGAGGGATGAAGGGGAAAGATCCTGAAACAGGATAAAACCTGAAGCCTTTATAAGTTCCGTCACTTCTGCCCTTGTTTCCGCGGCGGGATTCCGTCAGATTAAGAAGGTCAGAAGTCAACACCTATGTCGTTTCCGAGGAGACCCGCGTAGCCTATCGCGCCGTCTCCGTATTTTTTTCTGATTTCGTCCATCGCCTTCTCCACGGATGCCGTTTTCTCGTGATAGGAGTTGTCATACGCCGTCAGCAGTGAAAGCTGGACCGGATCTTCCGTGTCCGTGAGATCGAAGCCTGTAACTGCGAGTAACCGTACCGGGCGGTCCGTGAACCCGGATTCTCTTATCAGTTCCATCGCCGCCGTCCTTATTTCCGCGGCGAGGTCGGTCGGGGAGGCAAGTTTTTTCTGGCGCGTAAATGATTTAAGGTCGGGACTTTTTATCTCTGCCCGGATTCCGCGCGCCATAAGACCGTAACGGCGAAGTCTTACGGCGACCATGTCGGAAAGCCCTGTAAGCGCTGTCATTATGTCTTCTTCCCCTGTTAGGTCACGGGTAAACGTGATGCCGTGTCCTACGGACTTGATTTTGCGTTTCTGGTCGCCCGGGCGGACCGGGCTCAGGTCCTCGCCCCTTGCGTAGGACCTGAGCAGGGGACCCTGGGTCCCGAGACGCGCCGAGAGCGCGTCCCGGTCCGCCCGGGCGAGATCACCGATCGTCATTATGCCCATGGAGCGGAGTTTCTCCGCGGTCGCGAATCCCGCGAAAAACAGGTCGCCTACGGGCAGCGGCCACAGCAGATCCTTATAGTTATCGCGGGTTATCACTGTCGTCGCGTCCGGCTTCTTGTATTCACTTCCCATTTTAGCGAAAATTTTGTTGAAAGACACTCCCGCGGAAAGCGTGAGACCGAGTTCCCTTTTCACCCGTTCGCGTATTGTGTCCGCGATTTCTTTTCCCGTTCCGAAGAGTTTATGACTCGCGGTGACATCAAGCCAGGATTCGTCCACACTGAACGGTTCCACCATGTCGGTGTATTCCTGATAAATTTTATTTATTTTACGGGAATAATCCCGGTATTTTTCATGATGCGGAGGAAGGAAAACGATGCCGGGGCACTTCTGTTCAGCCTGACGCACTGTTTCCGCGGTTTTGACCCCGTACTCCTTCGCGGCCTGATTTTTGGCCAGAATAATACCGTGCCGCTTCTCAGGATCGCCCGCGACCGCTACGGGGACGTCTTTGAGCTCAGGATGATCAAGAAGCTCGACGGAAGCGAAAAAGCTGTTCATATCACAATGAAGAATCGTTCTGTCCATGGTTCCGTCCGCTGAATCAGCCGCCTCACGGTTAATACAGTAATTGAGGACTGTTCTTTTCGCGCCTCAGAATGTTGAATGAGACGCCTTACGGTTAATGCCGCGGCTTAGAGCCGTTCCCTCTTATCCGGATTATACACGGCGAACGCGAGTTCCGCAATATGATGCCGCGAACAGACGTTTACAGTTTCTGCCCGCTGTGCTATAATTTCCGGGAATCCGGACGGATGACATACTTTTCCCCCGTTACGGAAATACTGCGGACGGTGCGGTGCCGTCCCGGTATCGGGACGGATGACGGACTTCCGGCGCAGGGCTGTTCAAACAGAAAATATGTTATTACACAGCACGGCACTTATTGATACGGCCCGGAACGCCGGAGGTTGTTTTACGGAGGATTTTACGATGGATGAAAGAGAGCTTAGCCCGAGAGAAAAGAAGATCCTCGATTTTCTCCGTGTGGAGATTTCCGGACGCGGATATCCGCCTACAGTGAGGGAAATCTGCACGGCTGTCGGCATACGTTCGACATCCACGGTATATAAGGATATGAACAGGCTGGAGGAGAAAGGCTTTCTTAAGAAGGATCCATCCAAGCCGAGGGCGGTCATGCTTACCGGGGATATTTCATCTTCACACGGGACCGGTGACAGGAACGACGGGGCAGACAGAACAGATGTGATCGACGTACCGGTAGTCGGTGATGTCGCCGCGGGTCTTCCGATAACGGCTGAAGAGAATATAGTCGGTACCATGCCTGTCCCGTCAGAATATGTGCGCGGTACCTGTTTCATGCTTAAGGTCCGCGGGGAGTCCATGATAAACAGCGGCATTATGGACGGTGACCTCGTTCTCGTGGAACAAAGGGAGACAGCCGATAACGGCGATATCGTCGTGGCGCTCACAGATGATTATGAGAGTGAAGCCACTGTTAAAACATTTTATAAAGAAGATGATCACATACGGCTCCAGCCTGAGAATGACAACATGGAACCGATAATCGTAAAAGATGTAAGGATACAGGGCCGGGTCCGCGGAGTTTTCCGTTTCATCGGCTGAACAGTCGCCTGACGGAAGGCCGTAATGTTTCCGCGCGGTTTAAGCTACTGCTCAGAGGACAAGTGAACATAGGCAGCTATCGGGGCGGCGGCATAACACCGCTGCGGAAATTTTCCGCTGATGAGCATGCAGTCTCACGAAGGAGCGGGGAAGTGAGCGGAAAGGCGCGCGGTTTAAGCGCAGCGGTTTGACCCCGCGCCCGCAGGAGACAGGCGACTCGCAGAAACTGCGCGAAGCGGGGACTTTTTTCGCAGCGGTGCCATGCCGCCCGTCCCGCGAATACCGTGTGCGAACTGTAACCGGTTTATAAAGAGAATCTGTTTTTTCATTGAACAGTACGATCGTCAAGGAATCCGGGAAGGGGGTAATATACATGTATGATACCGCCATAGTGGGCGCGGGCCCCGCGGGGCTTTCAGCCGCGCTGACATTGAAACTCCGCGGGAAAAGCATCATCTGGTTCGGTTCCGCGGGACTAAGCGACAAGGTCGGAAGATCGGAGAAAATCGCCAATTATCCGGGGCTTCTTCCCCTGAGCGGAAAGGCTCTTAACGACCGCTTCCTGAACCAGGCGAGGGACGCGGGACTTGAACTTACAGACAGGATGGTCACCAGTATAACTTCATCAAAGAAGGGTTATATGCTTCTTGCCGGTAATGAGATATATGAGGCAGAAACATTGCTTCTTGCGACCGGCGCCTCGTCCGGCAAGGGGATAGAACGTGAGGAGGAACTTCTCGGGAGCGGAGTCAGTTACTGCGCTACCTGCGACGGATTCCTCTATGCGGGTAAAACGATCGCGGCGTACTGTCAGTCGCGGCGCTACGAGCCCGAGATTGAATACCTCGCGGATATAGCGGAAAAAGTTTATCTGTATGTTCCTTATAATGACTGCGGCATATCTCTTCCCAAAGTGGAGATGCTGAAGAGTCCTCCCGTAAAGGTTTCGGGCGAAAAGAAAGCGGAGGGCATCCTGCTTGCGGACGGAACCGAAATAGCCGTTTCGGGTGTCTTCTTCATGAGAAATTCCGTAGCGCCTTCCGCGCTTCTTCGCGGACTTGAGACGGACGGTCCGCATATAGCTGTTGACAGGAGATGCGGTACGAACAAAGCAGGCTGCTTTGCCGCCGGAGACTGTACGGGAAGACCTTATCAGATAGCCAAAGCGGTCGGCGAGGGCAATGTCGCCGCACATTCAATTCTCGATTATTTAGCCGAATCGGGCAGAAACGCGCGGCCGTCCGAAGGCTGATACCCCGTATTACACTCTATCCGGAGACTTCCCTTTTTCCGCAACGGTGCTATGCCGCCCGTCCCTCAATACCATGTGGGGACTGTAACATTTTCATTGCTCCGATCCCGGTTTTTCCTGGTTTTTGTGAAGTTTGTACCGGTTTTTGTGAAGTTCCGGTTGACAATATGCCTGAAATGGCGCATACTATCCCGGTATTCAAGAAGAAGTTATCCGCTTCTCACCTTCCGGCGGCGGTTTACCGTCTGTCTGCTGGTTCTTTCCGGAAAGTTTTATTTTGCGTGTCTGAGAGCGGATACTTTATGTATTCGTTTTTTTATTGCGCGGGAGGAAAATGAAGAAACAGATTAGGATCAATGAGGAGATCAGAGCGGACGAACTGCGCGTGATTGATTCTGACGGTACGATGGTCGGCATCATGGGTCTCGATGAAGCGCTGAAACTGGCAGAGGAAAGGAATCTCGACCTGGCGGAGATATCTCCGAACGCCGTTCCCCCGGTCGCTAAAATCCTTGACTACGGGAAATATCGTTATGAGGAGCAGAAACGGGAGAAAGAAGCGAAGAAGAAGCAGAAGACGATCCAGGTTAAGGAAATCAGGCTGAGCACTTTCATAGAAGATCACGACATTCAGGTGAAAGCCAGGACAGCCGAAAAATTCCTTTCAGAAGGCGATAAAGTGAAAGTGAGCCTCCGTTTCCGCGGCCGTGAGAGAGACTATGTCGATACGGGCCGGAAAGTCATGAAAGCTTTCGCCGAAGCCGTGAGCGAGGTCGGAGTCGCAGACAAAAAACCGACATTCGAGGGACGCAGTCTGACGATGTTTATTTCGCCCAGAAAAGAAGAAAAAGGTTCCTCTAAGGGCAGTCAGAAATCCGCGCCCGCTCCGGAATGACGCAACAGGTTCCGTTACCGGAAACGGTGAAAGATTCCCGCGTGAGTTGGTACGGCTACCGGCGGTTGTTCGGACATCACATGACGGAGCCGGTTCCGTTACCGGAAACGGCGAAAGATTCCCGCGTAAGTTGGTACGGCAGTCGGCGGCTGTTCGGACATCACATGACGGAGAGATTCTGTTACGGGAAAGCGGGGGAAAGCGTCCGGAGTGAGCGGATTGTGTCTGCGGCACATCTCCGGCGGTTTCCGGCCGGGTTCTGTCTCAGGAGCGTCAGAAAAAGTTCGCCTTATGGCGGACGGAAGTCAGAAGCCGGCACCCGCGGTATTGACGAAAAGCGTCGTACCGCGCGGTGTCTCTATGAAACAGCCGGACGGAGATCCGGCGGAACAGGAGAAAGAAATGGCAAAAAACAAGATGAAGTCCCACAGGGGCGCGTGCAAGAGAATGAAACTGACCGGATCCGGAAAGATCAAGCGTCATAAAGCATATAAGAGTCATATTCTCACGAAAAAGACCCCGAAGAGAAAACAGGGTCTCCGCAAGGCGGCCATATTGACGTCTGCCGATCAGAAGAGAATGTTGAGATCCATGGCTAAGTAGCAGGTAAGCTTTGATCAGGAGGTAAGCAATATGGCAAGAGTAAAGAAAGGCGTAAACGCCCATAAAAGACATCAGAAAGTACTGAAACAGGCTAAGGGATTTTACGGTGCCAGAGGTCGTGTATATAAGGCGGCAAAACCCGCGGTGATGCGTTCCCTGAGATCGGCTTATATCGGAAGAAAACTCAAGAAGAGGGAATACAGGAGAATCTGGATAGCGCGTATCAACGCCGCCGCCCGTATGAACGGCATTAGCTACAGCCGTCTGATGGACGGACTTAAGAAGAGCGGGATCGATATCAACAGAAAGATGCTCTCGGAAATCGCGATTTCAAATCCGGAAGATTTCACAGCGCTTTGCGAGACGGCTAAGGCGGCGCTCTGACCCGGTCCCGTATCAGACTTTACGGCGTATTCGGCGGGGCACGTGCCGTTTTAATGAGTGGGGGATTGAGTCTCCCATGTATACGCATTTGACCTTACATCATTTTACTTGCGGGTACACACGGGAAGTCCTTTATCTGAAGAACATGAGGTACTGACATGCTGGAGAATAAAACCGTCATTATCGGTGTGAGCGGAGGGATAGCCTCATATAAAGTATGCACACTGGTGTCGAGACTCGCGCAGGACGGGGCGGATGTCCATGTCATAATGACAGAGAACGCATGCAGATTCGTGAATCCTATCACATTCGAGACACTTAGCGGGAACAGATGTCTGACAGACACGTTTGACAGGAGCAACCCGTCGGAAGTAGAGCATATCGCGCTCTCAGGAAGGGCGGACGTGTTCATGATAGCCCCGGCAACAGCTAATGTCATAGCGAAGGTCGCGAACGGTCTTGCGGATGATATGCTGACCACTACTTTTCTCGCGTGCGACGCGCCGAAAATCGTCGTTCCCGCGATGAACACGAGAATGTACGAGAATCCGGTAACCCGTGCCAATCTCAGCAAACTTGAGGAGTTCGGCGTGGAGGTCGTAAAGCCCGCCTCGGGTCATCTCGCGTGCGGTGATAACGGTCCGGGCAAGATGCCCGAACCTGAAGTCCTTTTCAGTCATATAGAACGGAAAATCGCCCGTGAAAAGGATATGTCGGGCATACGTGTGCTGGTTTCCGCCGGCGCCACCAGAGAGGCAATCGACCCTGTCAGATTCATTACCAATCACTCTTCGGGAAAAATGGGTTTCGCTCTTGCCCGTGAATGTATGCTCCGGGGAGCGGACGTTATAATCGTCAAAGCGACGGCAGCGGTCGATCCGCCTCCCTTCTGCCACGTGGTGGACGCGGTGAGCGCCGCGGACATGTACCGTGAAGTTACGAGGAGGTCGCTTCTCGCCGATATAATTCTGATGGCGGCGGCGGTGTCCGACTTTACGCCGCTCACGACCTATGATGAAAAGGTAAAGAAGAAAGACGGTATGATATCCATTGAGTTTCGTCACACTATGGATATCCTGACGAGACTCGGGGAAACAAAACGGGAAGGCCAGTATCTGTGCGGCTTTTCCATGGAGACAGAGAATCTTATCTCAAATTCACGGAGCAAGCTTGAAAACAAGCGCGCCGATATGATAGTCGCGAACAACCTCAAGGTTGACGGGGCCGGGTTTGAAACGGACACGAATGTCGTTACGCTTATAACAGAAAACGGCGTCGAGCCGCTGGAGAAGATGACGAAGGCTGAAGTCGCGACGACTGTTATCAACAGGATTATGGCATACAGAAACGCACAGGCTCAGACAGAGGACACGAACGGGATCTGATCCCCGGAGGCAGAATCAGATTGTTTGTGCCTGCTCCTTGCAAAAGTGCGTGATGAGGAGTATCAGTTATGGCAACGGTAAAACATAAAGTGGGACGCGCCGCTTTTTCAAAGGCTTTTGACGTCGCGTACAGTTACATAAAGACAGACAGAAAAAAAGCCATACTCGACATATTCAATCTTTCGAAAAAATATGTGGAGACGCTTAATGTCAACGTTGACCTGTCAAGGTTCGAGGAATGTTTTAATGACGAGAACAGTATGCTTTACAGGTATGTAAGCAGGATCATAGATGAGACCGATCCGCATGTGCTGAAGACATTCGTTCTAAATTTCCTGTATGAGGCGATGTTCTGCGGAACGAAAGTGATGCGCGAAGCGAGAGAAAAATACGGATGCAATGTTCCCTGGCTCATTCTCATGGATCCGACGAGCGCCTGCAACCTTCACTGCACCGGATGCTGGGCGGCTGAATACGGAAATAAATTGAACCTGACGACAGATGAGATGAACAGTGTAATAGATCAGGGGAATGAACTCGGGATTTACTATTATATGTATACCGGCGGCGAACCGCTTGTCAGGAAAAATGACCTCATTAAGATCTGTGATATGCATCCCGACTGCGCTTTTGTGGCTTTCACAAACGGGACACTTGTCGACGAGGAATTCTGCCGTGAGATGAAGAGGGTCGGCAATCTTTATCTCGCGATAAGTCTCGAGGGGTTTGAAGACACTAACGATGAGAGGAGAGGTCAGGGCGTCTATCAGAAAGTAATGCACGCGATGGATCTTCTCAAGGCCGAAGGATGTATATTCGGCACGTCCATTGCATATACCAGGAATAATATAGAATATGTGACGAGTGACGAGTTCCTCGATCTGGAGATCAGCAAGGGCGTGAAATTCTCCATGTACTTCCATCTGATGCCTGTCGGGATGGACGCGTCGCCCGAACTCATGCCTACGAAGGAACAGCGCGTGTATATGTATCACCGTCTGAGGAAATTCCGTAATATGAAAGACGGAAAGGGAATGTTCGCGTTCGATTTTCAGAATGACGGGGAATTTGTGGGCGGCTGCATAGCGGGCGGCCGGAACTACTTCCATATCAACGCGAACGGCGACGCGGAGCCATGCGTGTTCATACATTATTCCAATGCCAATATCAGGGATAATACTCTCATCGAGATTCTTAAATCGCCGCTGTTCATGGCATATCACGAGAACCAGCCGTTTAACGACAACCTTCTGAGACCCTGTCCCATGCTTGAAAACCCGGATATTCTCCCGGAACTTGTCCGTAAAAGCGGTGCGAAATCAACAGATTTGCAGGCTCCGGAATCTCCGGAGCATCTTTGCGAAAAATGTAAACAGTACGCGCGGAACTGGGCGCCCGTAGCAGATGAACTGTGGAAGGAGAGCGGTCACACTGCCGGGGTACAGTCCGGGGAGTGATACTGACATATAGGTGAATGTGTGAGGGGCATCCCGGCGGAGGACCGGCGGAACCGGCACGAGGGGACGCACCCGTTTCCGGAAGAAAAAATGGATTCGATTTTCAGGCGGTTTAATAATTCACCCTGTATTTTCGCGGGAAAGGGTCCTGTCAGGACGGGAAACAGTCCGGTATCCGCTTTGCCCGCGGGAACGGCGGCGATTATCATTGCCGCCTTTTTCTTATTGCCCGGTTCATATGCGGAACTTTACGGAAATATTTCGAACGCGGGTCCTTCCGGTGTTTACGCGTTCCGGATATTTTTGGAATCGGTTTTCGGGGGTATCGCGCTGTTTCTGCTGTTCCGGGACAGGGACGGTGGCCGCGGACGGTTTTCATTCCGCCGGATTATGCGGAATATTAAGAGCGATGCCCGGTTTTTATTGACGGCGGCTCTTCTGACCGCTCTTTTAGCCGCGGCCGGGATCTGCCTTACGTATACGCTGAACCGGGTGCTGATGGCGGCGGAAGCTGTACGGGCGACAGACGGGGGAACAGGCCCGCTCTTCGGCGGTACTGGTCTTCCGCTTATTATAGCGGGCGTCTGCGCTGTTTCGCCGTTCTTTGAGGAAGTCATGATGCGCGGTATACTTTTTCCCGCGCTGAGGAACAGATTCTCATTCTTTTTGTCCGCGGCGGCCGTTTCCTTTCTCTGGGCGGCGTGGCACCGCAATCCGTATCAGTTCATCACGGTTTTTCTTCTCGGCATGGCATTCTGCCTTATTTATGAAGTGCGGGGCAGTCTTTTTTATGTAATGTTTCTTCACGCGGTATATAACGCCCTTGTTATGCTTATTACATTCCGGCGGGCGGAACCGGGGGCGGGGTACGCCCCGGCGTCAGGGGTAACTGACGCCGGGGCACACGGGATCGCCGTATCGTCCGTGATATTTCTTTTCGCGGGTATATTTCTCTTTTATATGATATATACCGGAAGAACATGCCGGTTCACCTTACCGGACGGTCGCGCGGACGCCTGACCCACGAATTTAACAATTTTCGCGGAAGTCCCGGGATGAGGGTTAAAAGGATATAAACCAATGGCGCATTTATCCCGGTATCATGGGAGCGTGTGATTTTTTCGATTTTTAACAATACCGCCGTGGTATAATAAACGTAGATGTTCGTGAAAGGGGTCAGGGTAATGGAATATTTCATAAGTCATATAGGATATGTCCTGATATGCGGGCTCTTTATGGCGGTTCTTGGTATCGTAACGGTGATCGCGGGCCGTGCCAGTCAGAAAGAAAACGAACGGCACGGATATGATCCTGCCTGGGACAAGAGTGATCTTGCCTGCGCCGGCTGTAAATTTTTTCAGGTGTGCGGAGGGATGTCGGCAATGAGACCGGATATGGAGAGCGCCGGAGAGAATCCGGTCGATTCCGGTTCCTGCGGAAGGACAGTCGCCGAACTTGAGGAGCTCGCGTCCCGTAAACGGGGAGAAATTTATGAATATAAAGAATGAGGACAGACGAACCGTAAACGGAACGGCAGGTGTCCGGAAACCGGATAAGGGCACTGACCGGGGCCCGGCGGACGCGAACCCGGCTTACGGTGTTTGTAACGGAATACCGAAGGGGATCACGGACGGAGTGACGGAAAAAGCATTCGCGTACACGGGCAGGAGCGAGTCGGAGCGGGTAATGCTGAGGCTGCACGATTTGTACAGAACATACGGTTACACGCGGTATAAAATGAACAAGTTCGAGGAATACGAACTTTATCTCAGGCACAGGGAATTTCTCGAGACGGACAGCATCATAACATTCAACGACGCGGACGGAAGACTGCTCGCGCTAAAGCCCGATCTCACGCTGTCTATCGTAAAAAATTATAATTATTCCGAAGGTTATGTTCAGAAACTGTTTTACAGTGAGAATGTATACAGAAGTGTCCGTCCTTCCCGCGTTCATAAGGAAATTATGCAGACCGGACTTGAATGTCTCGGTGATACGGATACGACCGTACTCAGTGAGGTCAGCATGCTCGCCGCTGCGAGTCTCGGAGAGATTTCGGATGATTTTATTCTTCTCCTGTCACACATGGGCGTGATTGAGGATCTCCTTTCCCGGGCGGGGAATGAGGAAACGCGGAAGGCGATGCTTCGTTCGGCGGGCGAAAAAAATCTTCACGATCTCAGAAGAACCGGAGAAGAGGGAGGAGTGCCCGATGAGATAATACGGGCTCTGGAAAAGCTGATTTCTTTCAGCGGGACTTACGCTGAAGGGGCGGAGGAACTCGGCCGTCTGCCTCTGACCGGGGCCGGGCGGAAGGCTCTCGATGAGCTTTGTCAGGTGGCCGCGGTTCTGAATGACATAGGCTACGGTCAAAATATAAGGCTCGATTTCTCAATAGTGAACAGTATGAAATATTACAGCGGACTTCTCTTCCGGGGATACGTCAGGGGGATACCCGGGAGCGTTCTTTCCGGAGGTCAGTATGACCGTCTGATGGCGGCCATGGAGAGGCGCGGCGGTGCGCTCGGATTCGCGGTCTATCTGGATGAGCTGGACAGTCCCGAATCAAATGACGGATCCGGCGGTACTGAGAGTAATGAGTTAAGATTTGACGCGGACTGCCTTCTTCTGTATTCGGAAGAGGATGATCCCCGGCGAGTGATTGAGAGGGTGAGAGCCATAACGGCGGGCGGGGAGACAGTCCTTGCGGAGAAAAAAGTTCCGGACAGGATAAGGACCCGCAGAGTGGAAATTTTCTGAGGTTTAACTTATTTGAGATTATTATGGGTAATATGATTACTGTCGCGCTCCCTAAGGGCAGACTGGGAGATGAAGTTTATGACATGATGGCTCTCGCGGGTTATGAGTGCCCTGAGATAAGGAGCGGCTCCAGAAAGCTCATTTTTGAGAATGCTGAAAAGGGTATCCGGTATTTTCAGGTCAAACCCTCTGATGTCGCGAAGTATGTGGAAAGGGGCGCTGCCGATGTCGGCATCTGCGGGAGAGACATTCTGATGGAATATGGTTCCGATGTATATGACCTTCTCGATCTCGGAATAGGGAAATGCCGGGTATGTGTTGCGGGAAAGAAAGATTTCCGTGAGGATCAGGAGAAGACGCTCAGGGTAGCGACAAAATTAACGAATATAGCGAGCGGATATTACAGGTCAAAGGGCCGGGAGATAGATATGATCAAACTCCACGGTTCTGTCGAGCTCGCTCCGATAGCCGGACTTTCCGATGTAATCGTTGATATAGTTGAAACGGGGAATACTCTCCGTCAGAACGACCTGGTCGTGCTTGAGGTTATAGCGCCGGTCAGCGCGAGATTCATAGCGAACAAGTCTTCTTACCAGTTTATGCGCGGAGAGATCGGCGCTCTTCGCGACGCTCTCGCGAAAGAGGCGGAAAGAAGGGCGGAATGAGCAGATTTTTAGCGGAGAGATACAGAGATCTTGAGCCTTATACGCCCGGCGAGCAGCCGAAAATCAAAGGCCTGATTAAACTCAACACGAACGAGTCGCCGTATCCCCCCGGACCGCGGACCCTCGCCGCCGTGACGGACGCCGCCCTCGCGGCGGGTCTTCGCAGATACAACGATCCTGACGCAACGGAACTTAAGAGCCTGTTGGCGGAAAAGTACGGCGTCGGACCGGAAAACATCCATGTTTCAAACGGGTCCGACGATATACTGAATTTCTCGTTTCAGGCGTTCGGAAGTGACGGGGTGCTGTTTCCGGATGTGAGTTACGGATTCTATAAGGTGTTCACAGAACTTCACGGACTCAAGTATACCGCGGTGCCGCTCAAACCCGGTTTCCGGATAGAACCCGCGGACTACACGGGGGATGCCGGAATGACGGTTCTCGCCAATCCGAACGCTCCGACGGGAAGGGCCCTCCCTGTTTCTGATATAGAAGAGATACTGAAAAAAACGAAAAATCATGTGGTTCTTATCGATGAGGCGTATGCCGGCTTCGGCGCCGGGTCATGTGTCCCGCTTGTTTCAGAATATCCGAATCTTCTCGTGACGATGACGTTCTCCAAGTCGAGGAGCCTCGCGGGCGCGAGACTCGGCTTCGCGATTGCTGACAGTGAGCTTATCCGTGATCTCGAGCGTCTTAAATATTCCACAAATCCGTATAATGTGAATTCGATCACGCAGGCGGCGGGATGCGCGGCTGTACTGGAGGATGACTATTACAGGGAAAACTGCCGGAAAATTTCGGAAACGAGAGAAAAAACAACAAAGGAACTGGAGGCTCTCGGATTCAGCGTGATACCGTCAGAGAGCAATTTTATTTTCGTAAGAACGGACAAAATCGGAGGCACGGAACTCTACCGGGATCTTAGAGCAAGGAATATACTCGTCCGGCATTTTGACCGTCGGGATATAAGCGACTACAACCGGATAACCATAGGCACCGAAGAGGAGATGGGCATACTTATTCAGGCGATCCGGGAAATACTGGGGAGGATTTAACATGAGAACGGCTGAAATACAGAGGACCACCGCGGAGACGGTCATACGGCTCGGGCTTTCTCTCGAGGGAGGGGACATTGATGTCGATACGGGTATAGGATTTCTCGATCATATGCTGACACTGTTCGCGAGTCACGGCGGATTCGGCCTGAGCCTCGCCTGTCACGGCGATATAGAAGTGGACGATCATCACAGTGCAGAGGATATCGGCATCGCGCTCGGACAGGCGTTCCGGGAAGCGCTGGGTGATAAGCGCGGTATCAGGCGTTACGGCGATATAGTGCTTCCGATGGATGAAGTTCTCATGATGTGCGCTGTGGATATATCGGGACGCGCTTATCTCGGTTATCAGGTCACGATGCCTTCCGCCAGGGTCGGAACGTTCGATACAGAACTCGTAAAGGAATTCTTTACGGCGTTTACGCGTAACGCGGGCGTTTCCCTCCACTTCCGTGAGTTCTCCGGCGAGAATACTCATCATGTGGCAGAAGCAATGTTTAAGGCTTTCGGGCGTGCCATGAAGGCGGCGTGCGCCGTGGAAAACGGTCATGAGGATGAGATTCCTTCAACAAAAGGCCTGCTTTAAATGAAAATGTTGCAACAGAATCTGAAATATAATAATATAAGTTTAACGATTCACAGGGGAGGTGAAGCAACGTGGAATTTAAAATGCCGGAGTATAAAGTGAACTATGAAGTAAATAAACAGAATCCTTATCCGCTTTTAAGTGCCGGAATGCGCAGGGTGATCGACTATCAGGCGGAGCACGCGAAAGACGCCTTTGTTACCGACTGTTCATGGGATGAGCTTCGCGCGAAGTATGTGGAGGAGCGCCGGTTCTGGAATGAAGGCGGTCCCGAAGCCTTTAAGACCTTAGAAATGACAGTGGACGGTCCCATAGGTCCGGTACCGGTCCGTATCTATTATCCTGACGACGCGCCCGCGCATCACGGACTTGTCTTTATCCACGGAGGCGGCTTTACGGTCGGAAGTGTAGAGACCCATGACCGTATGATGAGGTCAGTCATGGCCTCAAGCGGCTGCGCCGTGATCGGGGTTGATTACCATCTCGCTCCCGAGGCGAAATTTCCCATACCACTGTATGAGTCCGTGGCGGTGATCAGCTACTTCCATGAGCACGGGGAAGAGTACGGAATCCTGCCGGATAAGATGGCGATAGGCGGTGACTCGGGAGGGGCCAACCTGGCTCTCGCATCCAATCTTTATCTCAGGGATGTCTGCGGCGGAAACGATTATATAGCGGCGCTGCTTCTGTACTACGGCTCATACGGACTCCTTGATTCCGCTTCCATACGTCTCTACGGCACAGAACTTGACGGAATGCGTAAAGCTGACTTGATGTATTACATTTCATGCTATCTCGATCCGGAGTCCCACGATGAGGAGAACCCGTACTTTGTAACATTGAATAACGATCTTACTTACGGAATTCCTCCGTCGTATCTCTGCTGCGGCGATCTTGATCCTCTGCAGGATGACACCAGAACTCTGGAACGTATCCTGCGCTCTCACGGCGTCCAGACTGTGTGCGATATAGTGCCCGGTGCGCTTCATGCCTTTATGCACTACGGCCGCATGATGGATGAGGCGGCGGAGTGTCTTGAGAGAAGCGGTGAATTTTGTAAATCGGTAATCAATTCATGAGAACGATTGCCGGCGGTTGATTCACGGCTGTAAGTTTTATACCTGTAAATTTTATATTTCTGACGCGACCGATTATACATCGACCGCCCGCGGGGCGAAATTACGCGGGCGGTTTTTTACATCCGGCGGTATTCGTTTTAACGTTAAAACTGCTGCCGCGGACATTTCTCATTCCCGGCTCAAAGCTATTTTTGACAGTTTTACGTTAAAATCGCCTTTTTCCGTTAACCGGGCATTGAGAATTTGTGAAAATTGACGGATACAGGGGCGGAAAATGATAATGTGATGTTTGTGTTTTAAATGTCTATCTGTTATACTGGTTATACGAAAAACCTGATATAAAACGATTCTGCAATAGAAAGGAGGTAGAATCATGTCTCTTCGTAAAAATCGAAAAAACGAGATCGTAACGCTCATTCTGATGATGCTGTCTTTAAATACGATCTACCAGCTCCCGTATCTTATGTACTACTATTACACCCCTTTACAGGAAGCTATGGGTCTGATAGGGCGCGACGCTGATTACGGACTTCTTCTGAACGTTTACGGTATCGCTAACGTCATCCTTTATTTACCCGGCGGCTGGATTGCCGACAAGTTCGACTCCAAGAAGCTTCTGGTATTCTCAATGATCGGCACGGGACTGCTCGGTTTGTGGGAGGCGACCTTCCCGAGTTATTACATGCTGATGGTCATTTTTGTCCTGTTCGCTTTTACCACCGTGTTAACGTACTGGTCCGCTTCGATCAAAATCATCAATGTGGTTGCCGGTTCGGATGAGCAGGGCAGTATGTTCGGGACACTTGAGGCCGGACGCGGCATTGTGGGGCTCATTATCACTACGGCAATCGCCGCTGTTTTCGCTTCTCTCGCGAAGAACAGCAAACTTGCGATGTCGGTCGTAGTGGGCGGTGTCAGTGTAGTCATGATTATAGTAGGCGTGCTGATGGCAATCTTCCTTCCGAAGGCGAAGAATCAGGATGCCACCAACACCAGCATTTCTGACACTTTTAAGGCCATGGGACACGCTTTTAAGCAGCCGGCCACCTATCTTCTCGCGGGAATGATATTCTGCGGAAGTATGACCCTTGCATCCGCTTCATATTATTCTCCGTATCTGGAGCAGGCATGCGGTATGAGTTCCACCATAACCTCGATTTTCGCGAGTTACCGCGCCACAATCTGCGGACTTATAGGTGCTTCCGTAGCGGCGTTCCTTGCGGTTAAACTTAAGAGATCTTCCGCTCCCATGATCGGTGCGGGGGTTGTTCTCATTGTCAGTTTCGCCCTGCTTGTGTTCATTCCGGCTTCGGCGGCCGTGATGTGGCCGCTGATGATAATCATGGTGGTAGCGGCAATGGGTACGTTTGTGTTCCGCGCGCTGTATTACGCCACGATTGACGAGTCGGGCATTTCCAAGAAAATGGTCGGAAGTGTGATAGGAATCGCCTCTATCATCGGCTTCCTGCCCGATACCTTCTTCACGTCGCTTTGCGGAAGCTGGCTTGAGACCTACGGGCTCGGTGGATATAAGTATATCTTTATGTGCTGCATCGCGGCATCGGTTCTGGGTCTTGTATGCGCGTTCCTGAGCGACAGAAAAATCAGGAAATATCGTATCAGTAACCCCGACTGGGAAAAAGAGAGCTGAAACCGTAAATAACCGGGCGGGACGCAGTATGTCACAGCCCGATATACTGGGGCGGATCAGGAGCGAGAGTTATGCGGTTGTCCGGTATTGTCTCGCCCCTGATTTGCTTTATAATCAGGCGGGCGGCCTCTTCCCCGCCGCGTAGAAACCGGGGGCGGCTCACGAGTATGCGGGAGTCCGGAAGAAGCGGAATATCGCTCGCGGACAGCCCGGCGATCTTGATTGTTCTGCGGTTGACGTTCAGAACGGAAGTGATATGCCTTACCATAATTCCCCAGCTGCAGACCACAGCATCCTCCGGAGCGAAATCAGCGATTGCCGGAATTATGTCCTGAACGAGCTGCTGTTTACAAATGCGGTCAAAACAGGCCTGACGGTCCGTCTCCGTTATTTCTTCGGAAGCTTCATAAGGAAGCCGCGAAATAATCACTTCCGTTCCGGGGTAGCGCGCGGCGGCCCTGCGAAGACCTGTCTCGCGGTACTGTTCCTGATCCGTGTCGATACTCGGACGCCAATATAGAATCCTGCGCGCGCCTTCGCCGAGAAGACGGCATCCCACTTCGAAGGCGCCGCGTTCATAGTCGAAGCTGACCGAAGCCAGGCTTTCCTCGGGAGGACAGCAGTCGCAGGCGACAAAGGGAAGATTCTTCTCGATTATTGTATCGCGCCATTCTTTTCTGGGATCGGTGCCGTCGGACGACACGTAGATTATTCCTTCACTTCGGCTCTGAAGTACGCTCTCGATAAACTCAGGATACAGATGTCCCCGGCCTTCGAAGTCAAAGAGCATGAGCCAGTATCCTTCAGTGCGGAGCACATTTCTGATGCCTTGCAGGATGGTGCCGAATCTGGTTTGCGTAAGTGTCTTTTCCAGCGCGACACTCACGCAGTGGCTGGAATTGTTTCTGAGCGCGCGCGCCGCGCCGTTAGGAATATATTGCAGTGTTCTTGCCGCATCCAGAATAGCATTGCGCGTTTCATCGGAAATTTTATGGTTCGCGCTGTCGTTCAGCACGTAGGATACCGTGGAGGGTGAAACTCCTACAAGCGCCGCTATATCCTTGATTGTGGGTCTCGTTTTCATATACTGTACTCCGTGTATTTAATACCGTAACCGAAATCCGTTATCTGAAATTCCGGGTGAAAATAAGATTCCGCCGTCAACTGTTAGTGTTAGCAGACAATCGCGGAAAAATCAATAGTCTTTATTAAATAAAAAATCTGCCGGACATATCCGGCAGATTCAACCGCGAAGATCTTTCCTGGAAGATGCGTCGTTACAGTTCACACATGGTATTTAAGTGTCGGGCGGCATAGCACCGTTGCGAAAAAAGGTCCTCGCTTCGCGCAGTTTCTGCGAGTCGCTTGTCGTTTGCGGGGCGCGGGGTTAAACCGCTACGCTTAAACCCCGCGCCTTGCCGCTCACTTCCTCGCTTCATCGTGAAACTGCATGCTCAGCTGCGGAAAATTTCCGCAGCGGTGTTATGCCGC
>CAZTIY010000005.1:0-32756 GCA_964613765.1 uncultured Eubacterium sp. | reverse complement strand
GTGAAACTGCATGCTCAGCTGCGGAAAATTTCCGCAGCGGTGTTATGCCGCCGCCGATAGCTGCCTATGTTCACTTACCCTCTGAACAGTAACAGAGACCCCGGAGAAGCTGTCTCCGGGGTCTTAGTTTGTCTTGCGAAAGATGAACGCAGGTTGTATAATCTTGTATAGTATATGCGCTGACATACCATGGATTTTATTTATTATCAGCTGTGAAGACTTTACGGTTAATGTTACAGTATTTTCTTTGCTGAGCAATTATCGGTTTAGCAGCCCGCTCACAGGGTACGGGCCGGGGGATAATTTTTTATGAAGTCATCTGTACGTAAATTTCTAAGTATAGCGATCACGGCGGCAGTTGTCGCGGGATGGATCATTTCTGTATTCGGGCTTGGTCCGGTGAAAAACATTAAGGACAGTCTCAAATACGGGCTTGATATCAACGGAGGCGTCAATGTTGTCATGGAGGCTGATACCGAAGGCCTCTCGGGGAGCAAGCTGGCAAGTACCATGGAACAGACCCGGGAGGTTCTTGAAAGACGCGTTGACGCAATGGGTGTGGCGAACGCTACCGTAAGGATAGAAGGGGATAAGAGGATCCGAGTGGAGATGCCCGGCGTTGAGGATGCGGAATCCGCGATTGAGCGTATCGGACAGACTGCGCAGCTTAAATTCACACTCGGAGACGGAACCATATATCTGACCGGTTCCGATGTAAGTTCCGCCGCAGCTGATGTTGATAATGAAAACGGCGGTTATAAAATCGTACTGAAATTTACGGATGAGGGACGTTCAAAGTTCGCGAAGGCTACCGAACTCGCGGCCTCCGGAAACGTCGTACCGGCCGTGACATTCCCGGACGGCACATATGTAAGCGCAAACTCTGTTGTTATCTGGCTTGATGATGATATACTGACCGCTCCGGCGGCCGCGGAAAAGATCGACAGCGACTCCTGCGAGATAACGCAGAGCGGAGGCGGCATGTCAAAAACCGAGGCCACGGAAACGTCGGCCCTGATACGCGGCGGTGCCCTTCCCCTCTCTCTTAAAGAGGTTAACTCCTCGGTGCAGACCGCGACGGTGGGTTCCGACGCACTTGACAAATCTGTTATAGCCGGGGGAATCGGACTTCTTCTCGTGTTTATACTCATGCTCGTCACTTATAATGTGCTCGGGCTTTTCGCTGACATAGCTCTTGCATTGTATGTGCTGATTGTCCTGTGGGCAATGGTCGGGCTCAACGCCGTTCTGACGCTTCCGGGAATCGCGGGTATCATACTCGGCATCGGAATGGCGGTTGATGCTAACGTGATTATATTCGCGAGGATTAGAGAAGAACTGGGACAGGGCAGATCCATACGTATGGCCGTGGATCAGGGATTCCGCCACGCCCTTGTTACGATACTGGACTCGCAGATTACTACATTCATAGCGACCGTGATACTTTATGAGTTCGGATCCGCCACTGTTAAAGGATTCGCGCTCACGCTCATGATAAGCATTTTTGTTTCCATACTGACAGCTGTCGTAGTGACGCAGCTTTTCGTGGGAACGCTCGCCGACAGTCCGAAAATGAAGCCGGCGTATCTCGGCTGCAATGAGGACGGAACGCCGAAACATGCTTTCAACAGAAACTTTAAGTTCATAGAACACAGGAAAATATTCTACATTATAAGCGCCGCCGTTATAATAACGGGCATACTCTTCATGGGGTTCCGCGGTTTCAATTACGGAATAGACTTTACCGGCGGGACGATGATACAGATGGATCTCGGGAAGAAAGTTCCGATTGCTTCCGTTGAAAAGACGATAGAAAAATTCGAACTCGATCCCACTGTCATCTACGCGGGTCAGGATGAGCATCAGGTCATAATACAGACGGGGAAGGCGCTTGATAACAAAGCGCGTTCAGAGATACAGGACGCTGTTTCAGAGGAATACAATCTTAAAGATGACGCCGTGATAAGTTCGGAAGAATTTTCGCCCACTTTCGGTGAAGGTCTCAGACAGAACGCGGTGAAATCGATACTGATCGCGGCTCTTGGCATGCTGGTCTACATTATACTCCGGTTCCGCTCCTGGAAATACGGCGTCGCCGCAGTGGCGGGACTCGCTCATGATGTTCTGGTGCTCCTCGGTGTATATGCCGTATTCGGAATTACCATGAACAACCCGTTCGTCGCGGCTGTTCTCACAATAGTCGGTTATTCGATAAACGACACGATAGTCGTGTTCGACAGGGTGAGAGAGAACATGAGGCTCATGAGGGGACAGCCGGTCGCCGATATTCTGAACCGGAGTATCAATCAGACGATGGGCCGCTCGTTCATGACTTCTCTTACGACTCTTGTCGCCATAATCCCGCTTATGGTCATGGTATCGTCTTCACTCGCGGGATTCGTGCTTCCGCTCATGGTCGGAGTTGCAGTGGGGACTTATTCGTCCATAGCTCTTTGCAGTCCTCTGTTCTATGAGTTCAGCAAAAGGCAGGAAATTTCTGAGTACCGCCGCAGGCAGCAGGCCGGCAGGCGTATAGAAGCGAGGAAAGAAAAAGAAAAAAGAGAACGCGAGGAAGAGAAGGAAGCCGCAAGAAAAGCGGCCCGGAAGAAAAAAGCGAAAGAGGAAGCGGAGCAAAAGAGGAAGGCTGATAACAGCGCGGAGGAAAAGAAAAGAACGGAGAAGTCAGATAATAAAGGCGGAAAGAAGAGGTCAGGTATCGATACCGACAGGGCGGAAAACAACGTTTACGTTAAAGAATCAGGAGAAGTTGCGGCTGTTCCGTCCGAAGCGCCGGATGAATATTATCTCACGGGGGATTCTGAGAACGAGACCGGAACAGTCGGCGCGGTGAATGAGACCGGTACCGGCGCGGAAGAAGCAGAAAACGTAAAGTCTTCCGGAAAGAAGAACCCGGGTGAAAGCGCCTCCGGTAATACGAACGCAAATCACGGAAATAAAGGCAAAAAGAAAAAGAGTAAAGGAAAGAAAAAGAAGAAAAAGCATTAAAAAAGTGCCGACGAACACATGGCCGCGCCGCGCGTGACGCCTCGGTTATGATCTCTTTACGGTTCAATTAACAATCGGTCAAACAGCGGGACCGGGCAGACTCTGCCCGGTCATTCATAAGATTGCGACAGTCACAGACAGAAGGATCGTCGACTCAGGCAGGTTCCATGAAAACAAAGAGCAGGTTTCTGGAGGAAATCCTACAATATAATAAGAATTATGATACGGAACTGATAGGCCGGGCCTACGACAAGGCGAAAGAGCTTCACCAGGGGCAGCTCCGTAAGAGCGGGGAGCCCTATCTCATTCATCCGGTTGCCGTCGCGATCATTCTCGCGGAACTCGGCATGGATGACGAGACTCTTGTGGGAGGTCTTCTTCACGATGCGGTTGAAGACACTTCTTATACTATTGAACAGCTGACAGCAGACTTCGGGAGAGAAGTCGCGCTTCTCGTTGAAGGGGTCACAAAGCTCGGCACACTCAAATTTGACAGTAAAGAGGAAGAGCAGGCGGAGAACTACAGGAGGATGTTCCTCGCCATGTCGAAGGATATCCGGGTACTGATCATTAAACTCGCGGACCGTCTCCATAACATGCGGACGATAGAATACATGACCCCGGAAAAAGTTATTGAAAAGTCGCAGGAAACGCTTGACATATATGCGCCTCTGGCCGACAGACTCGGTATATATACCGTGAAAAACGAACTGGAAAACACGGCTCTTAAATATCTTCATCCGGCTGAATATGAAGCGATAGAACAGGCCCTGAACGAAAAGAAACTGAGCCGCGGCGGGTTTATCGACGGGGTGATAGAGGAACTCAGGGCTGCTCTTGACAAGATGGGCATGCATTATGAGATATCCGGCAGGATGAAGCAGATATACAGTATTTATCACAAGATGATCATCCAGCAGAAACAGATAGACGAAATATTCGATCTTATAGCTGTCCGAGTCATAGTTGACACTGTAAGGGACTGTTACGCGGTTCTCGGGCAGGTACACACGATGTGGAAACCGATACCGGGAAAGTTCAAGGACTACATAGCGATGCCGAAGCCGAATATGTACCAGTCTCTTCACACATCTGTCCTGGCCGCCGGCGGTCAGCCGTTCGAAATCCAGATCAGAACTTATGAAATGCACAGGGTCGCCGAGTACGGTATAGCCGCCCACTGGAAATACAAGAAGGGTGACACATCCGGGGTTCAGAACAGCGAAGACGTGAAACTGTCATGGCTCCGTCAGACTCTGGAATGGCAGAAGGACATGAAAGACCCTAAAGAGTTCATGGAGACTCTTAAAGTCGATTTATTCTCCTCACAGGTTTTCGTGTTCACGCCTCAGGGAGATGTTCTGGATCTTCCGGCAGGTTCCACGCCGCTCGACTTCGCGTTCAAAATCCATACGGATGTGGGGTTAAAATGCGTCGGCGCCAGAGTGAACGGTAAAATGGTCACGATAGACCATCCCCTGCGTTCCGGAGATATAGTCGAGATAGTGACATCCGCGAGTTCCTCCGGGCCTTCCGTCGACTGGCTTAAGATCGCGAAGAGTTCGACAGCGAAGGCCAAGATAAGACAGTTCCTGAACCGCCAGAACAGCGGCAACGAGATAGCCAGAGGGAAAGAAGCGCTCGAGAAGTATGTAAGGAAGAAAGGCTATGAGCCGCAGACCGTACTTCGCGCAAACTATCTCAATAATGCGTGGAAACAGCTTAATTTTAACGACCTTAATGAGGCGTACAAACAGATTTCGCAGGGCGGAACTGTCCTCAGCAAATTCGGCTCCCTTCTCATAGATCAGAAGAAAGAAGACGAAGAGAAAGAAAGAAAGCGCAAAGAAGAAAAGGCCGAAGCTATTCTGAAACAGGCGCAGTCGGCCGCGGGAAAGAACCGGAACGGCAACCGACAGAGCGATTCCGGTCTTTACGTTAAAGGTGCGGACAATCTTCTGATAAGGACCGCCCGTTGCTGCAACCCGGTTCCCGGGGATGAGATAACAGGATTCATAACAAAGGGGCGCGGAATAACCGTCCACAGAAAAGACTGTTCAAACGTGACATCACTTCCTCCGGAAGAACGCGGAAGATGCATAGAGGTTTTCTGGGAAAAACCTGAGGAAGGAAAGTCATACCAGGCCGAGCTTGCCCTTGTCTGCAGTGACAGAAAAGGACTCCTGTCGGATATTTCAAAAGTCTGTGATGAGATGGACATCGCCATAGAGGGCCTCAACGGAAGAGTGCAGAAAGACGGGAAAGTCCGTATAATTCTTACTTTGTCAATCGTTAATACTGAAGAAATGCAGCGGGTTCTCAGAGCGCTCAGGAGTATCCCGAGTGTGATGAACGTTTACAGATCTCAGGCATAGCTGTATGCCGAAAGGAGTCGACCGATGTTAAAAGTATACGGATATCTTACTTCACCGATACAGACAAACACATATCTCGCGTTCGACGAGACAAAAGAGGGATTTATAGTCGATCCCGGCGGTTACAGTAAATCACTTGCCGATCGCGCGAAATCTGAAGGAATACATTTAGGGTGGATCCTGCTCACACACGGTCACGGCGATCATATTGCCGGAATCCCCGGTTTCAGGAAAGAGTTCCCGGAAATAAAAGTCCTCGCGAGCGTTAAAGAGAAAGAGTTTCTGCTGAATCCGGTAAATAACGGACTCGTTGACTACACAAGCGAGCCGTTCGGAATCACGTGCGACAGGTATGTTGATGACGGCGAGAAAATGACAATAGGAAATACAGAGTTCACGTTCATATCAACACCCGGTCATACACCCGGGGGACAGGTGATATACACTCCGGGGTTCGCTTTCACCGGAGACACGCTTTTCCGCCTGTCAATAGGAAGGACGGACTTCTACGGCGGAAACTATGAAACGCTCGTAAAGAGTATACGTGAAAAAGTCTATAAGCTTCCGCCGGAAACGAGCGTACTTCCCGGTCATATGGAAGAATCCACAATAGAACTTGAAAGGGAGCATAATCCGTTTGTCAGACCCTGATGCGAAAAAAATAATAATAGAAGTCAGGGGCGGTCTCAAATTACCGCTTCTCCGGGAACTGGCAGACGAATTTCTCCCGCCGGATGAGTATGAAATGATCAGCTCCGGCGCGGACGCTTCGGAAAGAACGATTAAGAGATATTATCCGGAAAATCCCGGGGCGCCCGAACATACCGGGAACACGGAGAAACCGGAGAACGGGAACGGCGCCGGCACCGCGGGTATACCCGATATAATACTTGATCCCGCCGGAGATAAAGACAAAGAAGAAATTAACAGGGAACTCTTCTCCGCGTTAAGCGGGAGAACAGGAATAAGACCGGAGTGGGGGACACTTACCGGCGTAAGACCCGTTAAACTCGCCGCCGAACTTCAGGAAAGATACGGAAACAGTGAAACCGCGCGTGATATACTTATAAAGGAGCGTCTGCTCACTCCGGAGAAGGCAGACCTTGTCACGGGAATAGCGGAGAGGCAGAGAGAATGGGCGGGTGAAGCGCCTAAGGACTCTCTCGGGATCTATATAGGCATCCCGTTCTGCCCCACAAGGTGTCTGTACTGCTCTTTCGCTTCCAATCAGGTGCCGCATGAAGAGATCGCGAGATATATTCCGGCTCTCTTCACGGAGATCCGCTACTGCGGGAAAAGGATGAGAGATCTCGGGCTTACCGCAGAAACCGTGTATGTCGGGGGCGGCACGCCTACGACACTTGCCGCGGAGGAACTCGACCGTCTAATGGAAGAGATACTGCTGAATTTCTCCGCGGACAGTCTTCGCGAATTTTCTGTGGAGGCGGGAAGGCCGGATACCATAGATCAGGATAAACTGGCTGTTCTTAAGAACGCCGGAGTGAACAGAATAAGCATAAATCCCCAGTCCATGAAGCAGAAAACGCTTGATAGGATCGGTCGAAGCCACACGCCGGAAGACATTGAAACGGCTTTTGAAAAAGCCTGTTCCGCCGGATTTTCCGTTATAAACGCCGATCTCATAGCGGGACTTCCCGGGGAAGATACCGGAGATTTCAGTTATTCGCTTGACAGGATCATTTCTCTCGGGGCGAATAACATCACGATACATACTTTGTCGGTAAAGAGGGCATCAAGGCTCATGGACATTGACAGGAACTATCACTATAAAGCTGCCGGCACAGTATCCCGGATGCTCTCCGAAAGCCGCGCGATGCTTGACGCCGCGGGATTCCTGCCTTATTATCTTTACAGGCAGAAGCACATGGCAGGAAATTTTGAGAATACCGGATACGCTCTTCCCGGGACGGAAGGGCTTTATAACATGCGGATCATGGATGAACATCAGAGCATACTGGCACTCGGCGCGGGCGGCATTTCAAAGAAGTATGAACCGTCGTTGAACAGACTTACGAGAACGCCCAACGTGACGAATTATCAGCAGTATATTTCAAGAATAGATGAAATGTGCGAAAGGAAAGAACAGAGTTTCTTTTCCTGATTTTATCAGTTTATCAGTACGAGAGAGGAGTCATGCGATGGCGGTTTCCGCGCCGAAGGGCACGAGAGATATTCTTCCCGACAGTATATATAAATGGCAGTTCGTTGAAGAAAAGTTCCGGTCGATGTGTCTCCTGTACGGATTCCGGGAAATCAGAACGCCTGCGTTTGAACATACGGAGCTTTTCAGGCGCGGTGTCGGAGACACGACGGATATAGTGCAGAAAGAGATGTACTCCTTTCGGGATCACGGAGGGAGGGACATTACTCTAAAGCCGGAGGGCACGTCGCCCGTTGTCAGGTCCTTCATCGAACATAAGATGTTCGCTGATATGCAGCCGACAAAAGTTTATTATGAGACTCCCTGCTACCGTTATGAAAAGCCGCAGGCCGGAAGACTGAGGGAATTTCACCAGTTCGGGCTTGAGATATTCGGCGCGCCGGATATGACCGCTGACGCGGAGGTTATCTGTTTCGCGAAAGATTTTCTTGACGATCTCGGGACAGGCAATGTCACTCTTGAAATCAACAGCGTCGGCTGTCCTGACTGCAGAACGGAATACAGGAAAGCGCTCCGTGATTATTTCAGACCTCATTATGATGAACTGTGCGATACGTGCAAAGACAGGTTCGAGAGGAATCCCATGAGGATTCTCGACTGTAAATCTGAAGAAGATCAGAGAATCGCGAAGGACGCTCCGGATATACTGGACTACCTGTGCGATGACTGCAGGACTTCTTTTGACGATCTGAAGGAAAATCTCGATGCTATGGGGATAACGTACACGGTCAATCCCCGGATAGTAAGGGGACTCGATTATTATACAAAGACGGCCTTTGAGTTCGTGTCATCGGGTATCGGCGCCCAGTCGACAGTTTGCGGCGGGGGAAGATATGACCGTCTGATTGAGGAAATCGGAGGACCGGAGGTTCCCGGCGTCGGTTTCGGGCTCGGTATCGAGAGACTCCTTCTCTTAATGGAGGAAAACGGCAAAGAGATTCCGCTTCCTCCGTCCTCCGACGTTTTCATTGCCACCCTCGGTAAAAGAGCGAGGCTGACAGGACTTTCTCTTTTACGTAAACTGAGAAAACTCGGGATAAAAGCCGAGACTGACGATCTTCAGAGGAGAATGAAAGGGCAGCTAAAACTCGCCGGTCGTCTCGCAGCGAAATACACTGTCGTCATAGGTGAGGACGAAGTCGATAAAGGCACGGTCCTTCTGAAGGATATGGAGACGCGTGATCAGACGGAGGTTCCGGCAGTTGAAATAGCTGACGTGCTGACGAAAAAAATAGGCGTGTGACAACGGCCGCCGCCCGGGGAATATTACTTACGTTTTCACGGAGCGGCTTTTTAATCCGAGTCTGTCCGTTAAGCTCTTTCGGATTTTCCGGTTCCGGAAAAGAAATTTTGTAAAATCACTGAATTTTACGGGGCGTACAGGATATGGGAGAAATATTTAAGAGAACATGCATGTGCGGCGATCTCACTACAGGTGATACCGGAAAGAAGGTCGTCCTTAACGGCTGGGTACAGAAGCAGAGAAACCTGGGGAATCTTATTTTTGTCGATCTCAGAGACAGAACCGGGATAATCCAGATCGTTTTCAATGAAGAAACGGAAAGGGAACTTTTTCAAAAGGCCGCTTCTTTAAGAAGTGAATATGTCGCAGGCGTCAAAGGCGCGGTCCGCGAACGCTCGTCAAAAAATCCCGACCTTCCGACAGGAGATATAGAAGTTTTAGCGACAGACCTTATAATCTACAATACCTCGGAGACGCCGCCCATCTATATCAGAGACGATGATAACGCGGATGATAATCTCAGACTTAAATACCGCTACCTGGATCTGAGAAAGCTTAAGATGCAGCGGAACCTCACATTCCGTCACAGAATATGCAGGATAACCCGCGATTATTTTGACGAACAGGGATTCACGGAAGTGGAGACCCCGATGCTCGTCCGTTCCACGCCGGAAGGGGCCCGGGACTACCTTGTCCCGAGCCGTACAAGTCCGGGCAGGTTCTATGCGCTCCCGCAGTCACCGCAGCTGTTCAAGCAGCTTCTCATGGTGGCGGGGACGGACAGATACTTTCAGATCGTGAAATGCTTCCGGGATGAGGATCTCAGGGCCGACAGGCAGCCTGAATTTACGCAGATCGACATGGAGCTCTCGTTCGTAGATCAGGACGATGTAATAGAGATACAGGAAGGTTTTCTTAAAAGACTCTTTAGCGAACTTATGGGCGTTGAGATAGAAACTCCGCTTCCCAGGCTGACTTATGACGAGGCTATGGAGCGGTACGGCTCGGATAAACCTGACACGAGATTCGGATTTGAACTGAAAGATCTGAGCGATCTTCCGGCTGTAAGAGACACGGAATTCCGTGTCTTCCGGGAGGCTCTGGACGGAGGCGGAAGTGTAAGAGGAATCTGCATAGACGGCGGTTCGCCCCTGTACAGCAGGAAAAAAATCGATAAACTCACAGAATTGTCGCGCGCGTACGGCGCTAAAGGGCTCGTATGGATCCGGGCGGAGGAAGACGGCTCTTTCAGATCGTCCGCCGGAAAATTCTTTGACGGGGAATCGCTTGCGAAGATCGCCGGAGTGTTTGGCGCGAAGCCTTCCGATCTTATCCTGATTTGCGCTGACCGGGATAAGGTCGTCTTCGATACTCTCGGCTTCCTGCGAAGGCACATCGCGGGTGAAACCGGGCTTCTTGACGACAGCCGGTTCAATCTTCTCTGGGTCACTGATTTCCCGATGTTTGAGAAAGATGAGGATACAGGAAAGATAACCGCGATGCATCATCCTTTTACTCATCCGAAGACAGAGGATATACCGCTTCTCGATACAGATCCTCTCAGTGTCAAAGCGGACGCTTATGACATAGTTCTTAACGGCGTGGAACTCGGCGGCGGCAGCATACGTATACACGACAGCGCGTTACAGCAGAAAATGTTCGACGTTCTCGGAATAACGCGTGAGGAGAGCCTCGCCAAGTTCGGCTTCCTGCTTGAGGCCTTTAAATACGGAGCGCCGCCTCACGGCGGAATTGCGTACGGTCTTGACAGGATGGTCATGCTTCTTGCCGGGGAATCGAGCATCAGGGAGGTCATGGCATTCCCGAAGAACCAGAACGCCCAGTGCCTTGTAAGCGAGGCGCCGGGAATCGTGGATGACGGGCAGCTGGAGGAGTTGTCCATAGCTCTTATAGAAAAATGAAAACGGCGTTACTGGGAGGCTCGTTCGATCCCGTTCATTACGGGCATATTTCTGTTCTTGAGGCTGCCGCGAAAGAGCTCGCCCCGGACAGACTGATAATCATGCCCGCGCATATAAGTCCGTTCAAGACTGAGAAGTGGGCTTCCGATCGGGACCGTCTCGCCATGGCGGAACTCGCGGCTGAACTCATACCTCTTGCCGAGGTTTCTTCATGGGAGACGGACAGAGAAAGCGTCTCATATACATGGGACACTTTGTCCGCGCTTTCCGAAGGACAGGATAAAGCGGAGATTTATTTTCTCACCGGCTCGGATTCATTTATAACTCTTGACACCTGGTACAGGGGTAAAGAGCTTTTGAGAACATTTTCCTTCGGCATATGCCGAAGACCCGGCTGTGATGAAAACGTTCTGCGAAGTAAAATAAATGAATTTGTGAAACTGTACGGGGCAAGGATAACCGTGCTGAACGGAAAGCCTGTTTATGTCTCTTCAACAGAGATAAGAGAACGTGTATCGGCGGGACTTTCAGTACGGGGGCTTGTTCCTGCTAAAGTCGAAGATTATATATATGAACACGGATTGTATAAAAAAATATCTTAAAGAAAATCTTTCCGAAAAAAGGAGAAAACATATTGAAGGAGTCAGGGAGACGGCTGTGAGCCTGGCGGAATACTGGGGCGAAGACCCTGTCAAGGCAGGAGAGGTCGCGCTTGTCCACGACATGTTCAAAGAAAGAGATCTGGACGGCCTTGTTGAGGAACTGGGGCTCCCGGAAGTATACAAGGGGAAAAGGAATCTTGCGCACAGTAAAGTTGCGGCCGCTATCATGGAACGTGATCTTTCGGTTACGGACCGGGACATGATAAACGCCGTCAGTTTTCACACCACGGGACGTCCCGGGATGTCGAGACTTGAACAGATACTTTATCTTGCCGATGCCGCGGAACCTCAGAGAGATTATCCGGGAGTCGACGAATTAAGACGCCTCATGTATGAAGATCTTGACAGAGCATGCCTCTTCTCTCTCCGCCGCACTGTCGGGTATGTGCGGCAAAAGGGGATATATATGGATCCGGATACTGTTGAAGCGGCTGAATATTATGACAGAATCGTAATAGAAAAGATCAAAAATCAGATCTGATGCATCTCATGCTTAAGAGAAATCGGAGACGTGTCTGAAATAAAGGAGAAACGTTTTCATGGAAGACACGGCGGATGTCAGGGAAACGGAAAGAGAAAAGAAACCTGAAGCGGCGAAATATTTTGAAGACAGGATCAGGGCCACGGAACATCAGGATAAACAGGGAGGTCAGGAGGAGGACCTTCATACGGACGGCAGAAAACTCGCTTTAACGGCCGCCGGAGTTCTGGACGGCAAACAGGGTGAGAATATCACTGTGATAGATGTTTCGGAAGCGTCAGCGTTCGCCGATTATCTGGTGATCGCGACCGCCGGTTCATTCCGTCAGTCTGAGTCCCTTGCGGATGATGTGGAGGAAAAGCTGGCCGGGCTCGGTCTGGAGCCGCTCGGCATAGAGGGAAGAGGACAGACGGGCTGGATACTGCTCGACTATAACAGCGTCGTGATCAATATTCTTACGCAGGATATGCGCGATAAATACAGACTGGAAGATATATGGGGCGATTGTGAACGTCTGGACTTCGGGAGGAACGGAGAATGAAAGAAAAATATGATTTCACCGAAATTGAAAGCAAATGGCAGAAATACTGGGAGGATCACCGTTCTTTCCATGTAAAGGAGGACCCTTCAAAAAAGAAGTTTTATGATTTAGTCATGTTTCCGTATCCTTCCGGAAAACTCCACATGGGACATGTCAGGAATTATTCTATCGGAGATGTCATAGCGCGATTCAAGACCATGCAGGGTTATAACGTACTTCATCCGATGGGATTCGACGCATTCGGACTTCCGGCGGAGAACGCCGCCATCAACCACAACGCGGCGCCCGACAGATGGACCCGGGATAACATCCGTGAGATGGAAGGCGAGCTCAGGCGTCTCGGTCTGTCATACGACTGGGAAAGAGAGGTCGAGACATGCAGCCCCGACTATTACAAATGGATGCAGTGGATTTTTATTCAGTTTTTCAATAAAGGTCTGGCGTATAAAAAAGAAAATCCGGTGAACTGGTGTCCTTCCTGCCGGACGGTTCTCGCGAACGAGCAGGTCATCGACGGATGCTGTGAACGCTGCGGCACACAGGTGACGAAAAAGAATCTCTCACAGTGGTATTTCAAGATCACGGACTACGCAGAGCGGCTCCTGGACGACCTTGACAGAATGCCGGGATGGCCTAACAAGGTCAAAGTGATGCAGAGAAACTGGATCGGCCGTTCGGTCGGCGCCGATGTGGACTTCAAAGTGAAAGACACGGATAAAACTCTGAGAGTTTTTACCACACGGGCCGACACACTCTACGGCGCGACGTATATGGTAATGGCTCCCGAGCATCCTTTTGTCGCGGAATTTATCAGGGGAACAGAGTACGAGAAAGCCGCCTCGGATTATATCGAGAAGGTGCGACATGTTAACGATATAGAGAGAACGTCGACCACCAGAGAAAAGACGGGCGTATTCATAGGCCGCTATGCCGTAAATCCGGTCAACGGTAAAGAGATCCCCATATATATCTCTGATTATGTACTTATGGGATACGGAACGGGCGCCATAATGGCCGTTCCCGCGCACGATCAGAGAGACTTTGAGTTCGCGAAGAAATTCGGGCTCGAAATAATACCTGTCGTTAAACCGGATGATCCCGGGATTGATGTAAACGATCTTAAGGAGGCATCTGTCGCGGACGGAATCATGATAAACTCCGGAATATACGACGGGATGAACAACCGCGAGGCGCTGGAGAAAATAGTGAACCGGCTGGACGATGAAGGCGTAGCGAAAAAGACTGTAAATTACAAACTTCGTGACTGGCTTATTTCGCGTCAGAGATACTGGGGCACACCGATTCCGATGATATACTGCGAAAGCTGCGGGTGGGTGCCGGAGAAAGATGAGAATCTTCCTGTTCTGCTCCCTGAAGATGTTGAGTTCACCGGCAAGGGAGAATCTCCGATTACAACGTCCAAATCGTTCGTGAACTGCACATGCCCGCGCTGCGGGAGGAAGGCGCGCCGCGAGGTCGATACCATGGACACATTCCTCGATTCTTCATGGTATTATCTGAGATACTGCGACCCTCATAATGAAAAGGAGGCTTTCAGCCGTGAGAAAGTCGACTACTGGATGAATGTGGATCAGTATACCGGAGGGGTTGAGCACGCCATTCTGCACCTTCTTTATTCACGTTTCTTCATGATGGTGCTGCATGATCTCGATCTTGTCGGCATGGATGAACCGTTTGAGAATCTTCTTACGCAGGGGATGGTAAACAAAGCCGATAAGAACGGCGTTTTCCGCAAGATGAGCAAGTCTCTCGGGAATGTCGTGAGTCCCGATGATATCATGAAAAAGTACGGGGCGGATACGGCGCGGCTGTTTATACTTTTCACGGCCCCGCCGGACAGGGAGCTGAACTGGTCCGATGAGGGCGTGGAAGGGAGTTTCCGTTTCCTTAACAGGGTCTACAGACTGGTGTATGATGCCTGCGAAACTTACGGCACGGAGGATATACCGTTTGAAATTACGACGGAAGATGATAAATATCTGAATTATATATTAAATCTGACGATCAAAAAAGTCACTTCGGACGTTGCTGACAGGTTCAATTTCAATACAGCCATAAGCGCCGTAATGGAACTCGTCAACGTGCTATATAAATACAAATCAGGGAACAAGGTTCAGCCCGGTCTTTTTATGAAGGCGGTCAATATGGTTGTTCTTCTGCTCGATCCGTTCACTCCCCACATATGTGAGGAAATGTGGGAGGGCCTCGGACACAGTGTTCCTCTCGTGAACACGCCCTGGCCGGAATGGTCTGAAGAAGCCCTCGTCAGGGATGAGCAGGAGATCGTCGTTCAGCTGAACGGCAGACTTAAACTTAAACTTATGATTGCATCGGGTCTCGACAAAGAAGCTCTCACGGAAGCAGTCTGTGACGCACCGGAAGTAAGGGCTATCCTTGAAGGGAGAAATGTATCAAAGGTCGTTGCCGTTCCGGGAAGACTGGTGAATTTCGTCGTCGGGTAGAAGGGTAAAGTGAGACAATTTGCAGAAAAATATAAAAGAGCCTGATAAGAATGCCCGCCGTAAACTTTCGGAAAGTCTTAAAGTGATTCCGATCGGCGGGCTGGACGAAATAGGAAAAAACATGACAGTGCTGGAATATAAGGACCGGATACTGATCATAGACTGCGGCATGTCTTTTCCGGATAATGAAATGTACGGTGTGGAACTGGTCATACCGGATTTCGATTATCTGTTCAGAAATCAGGAAAAAATACTCGCGCTTGTTATAACTCACGGTCATGAGGACCATATAGGCGGAGTGCCTTATCTCCTTACAAGACTCAGTGTTCCCATATACGGTACGGCTCTGACGCTGGGACTTATAAAAAACAAGCTTGATGAACACGGTATGCAGGCGGATCTCAGGGAGATCAGGCCGGGGGATGTGATAACAATCGGTGATTTTAAGGTGGAGGCGGTTCATACTACACATTCCATAGCGGGGGCGCTCTCTCTGTTCATAGAGACTCCCGCGGCGAAAGTCTTTCATACGGGTGATTTCAAGGTGGACTATACGCCGATAGACGGTCATCCTATAGATCTCGGCAGAATAGCCGAGATAGGAAACGAAGGCGTTGACCTTCTTCTTGCGGACAGCACGAACGCCACACGTAAAGGTTTCACTCCCTCGGAGCAGGTCGTAGGGGAAACACTGAACGATGTTTTTCGCAATGTAGAAAAGAGAATTATAATCGCGACATTCAGTTCCAACGTTCACCGGGTGCAGAAGATAATTGACCTTTCCATCCTGCACGGAAGAAAATTTACTGTTTCGGGCCGTTCCATGGAAAATGTCGTAAAACTTGCCGTTGAACTCGGTTACCTTAAGTTCCCGCAGTCAGAGTTTGTAACGCTCGATAAGGCAAGAAGTCTGCCTGACAGCGAGATCACCATAATAACCACCGGCAGTCAGGGCGAACCCATGTCCGCTCTCGCCAGAATGGCGGCGGACGAGCACAGGGACATTAAGCTGAAAAAGGGCGATACAGTGATACTGTCTTCCACTCCGGTTCCCGGGAATGAGAAAATGGTATCGAATGTAGTGAACAGACTGTATGAAAAAGAAGTCAACGTAATCTATAATGACGTGGCGGATATACATGTGTCGGGACACGCCTGTCAGGAAGATCTTAAACTCATGCACGCGCTGATAAAGCCGAAATTCTTTATGCCCGTGCACGGGGAACACAGGCACCTCGTCATGCACGCGCGGCTCGCCGGGAATATGGGTGAAAAGGCTGATAACATTTTCATTCTGTCGAACGGCGACCAGCTTACTGTGGACAAGAAGAGGGCAATCAAGTTCAAGCATGTAGTAAGCGCTGATGACATTATGGTCGACAGCTTCAGCGTGGGCGATATAGGAGATATAGTTCTGAGAGACCGTAAGCTTCTTTCAGAGGCGGGACTCATACTTATAGCGGCGGCCGTCAATATTGAGGAAGGAGCTCTTGTATCAGGACCTGAACTTATTTCAAGAGGTTTTGTCTATGTCAAAGAGAATGAAGAGCTGATGGAAGAAGCGAAGATGATAGCGAAATCGGCGATAGAGAAGAATCTCGCTTCCGGATTCAGAGACTGGAAGTCGCTTAAAAGTGTCGTGCGGGAAGACTGCAGAAAGTTTATCTTCAGTAAAACTCGGAAAACACCGCTTATCATGCCCGTTTTTCTGGAAGTATGAGCGGGTGTTGGAATATTTTCACTAATCTGATATAATTCAAGGATAAAAGGCCGTATGTCAGCGGAAATTTGTTTATATCCGCTCAATAATCCCTTAAATTTATAAACAGGGCATATGGTCACGACAGGATACTGCGATTGAAGAAAGTGAGACGACAGACATGATCACGGCAGGAGATTTCAGAAAGGGCATGACATTCGAACTTAACGGGGAACCGCATGTTGTAATAGACTTCCAGCATGTGAAACCCGGGAAAGGCGCCGCATTCGTCAGAACAAAATATAAGAACATCATTACCGGAGCAACCAGGGAGGATGCCTTTAACCCGAGCGAAAAGTTCAACCAGGCTCATATAGATACCAAGCAGATGCAGTATCTGTATAATGACGGAGAACTTTACTACTTCATGGATACGGAGACTTATGAACAGATTCCGATCGCGTATGAGGAAGTAAAGGACGCAATCAAATTTGTCCGTGAGAATGATATGGTGACCATAAGGTTTTACCAGGGAAAGCCTTTCCAGGTAGATGCGCCTAATTTCGTGGATCTTGAAGTGATAGAGACAGAGCCCGGTGTCAAGGGAGATACCGCGACTAACGTGACAAAGGCCGCCACGGTAGAAACCGGAGCGGTCGTGCAGGTGCCGATCTTCATAGAGCAGGGCGAGAGAATACAGATAGATACGAGGAGCGGCGAATACCTTAGCAGGTCGAAGGAGTAAACTCCGGGTGGTCTATGAATAATGATACTCAGACGGATGAGCCCGTTCAGAATAACGGGGCCGGATTAAACTCCGGTTCATCCGAACCGGCACGCAAAAAGAAAGGTATGTCCGCGGGGAAGCTTGTGTTTCTTATCCTCGTTTTCCTGATGACTTCTGTTTTGTTCGCCTATGTGATCATGACGGGGCCCAGAAATCCCGAGGATGAAGAATATATCGCGGTGACTGTCCCTGAAGGAACGTCGGCGGACTCTATCGGACAGCAGCTGGAATACTCCGGAGTGGTCAATTCCGGCCTTGCGTTTTCGCTGTACAGCAGGATTCACGGACTCTCATCCGGATATAAGGCCGGGACCTACAGTCTTCAGCGCAGCATGAGTGTCGGTGAAATCGCCGGAATCATTGCCTCCGGAAAGACCAATAATCAGAAATTTGTCGTTATTGAAGGATATCAGGAATACGAGACGGGCGCGAAACTCGCAGCGGAAGGCATTGTTGACGAGACGAAATTCAGGGACATCATAGAAAAAAAAGATTTTACCGGAGATTATGACTTTCTCTCAGATGCGCAGCAGGGCGAACACAGACTGGAAGGTTACCTGTTCCCGAACACTTACGAGCTTCCCCTCGGTTCGACTGAAGAAGATGTAGTAAGAACTTTACTGGACGGTTTTGACGCGGCTTTCACTCAGGATCTCAGAGACCGTGCCGCTGAAAGAAATCTTACTATAAACCAGGCGGTGATAATAGCGTCCATTATAGAGAGAGAAACGGCGGATGACGGGGACAGAGCCAGAATAGCCAGTGTTATATACAACCGTCTTGAGAAGAAAATGGCGTTGCAGATGTGCTCCACTGTTAATTACGCGATGAGCCTGGACGGTATCGATAAAAAGCTTGATCTCACCAATGTCGATACCGGGTATAACTCGCCTTACAATACTTATTTGCATAAAGGGCTTCCGCCGGGACCGATTTGCAGTCCGGGGCTTAAATCGATAGAAGCCGCTCTGTATCCGGCCGATACGGATTATCTCTATTTCGTGCTTGATGACTCTCTGGACGGAAAGAGTAAATTCTCAAGCGATGAAGAGACATTTGAGAAAGATGTGGAGGCTTATGCTAAAGCAAAGGAAAAGCAGCAAAGCTGATATCAGTGATATGTGTTTTGCCTGATAACAGGGCAGGGAACCGCCGGACAGGTTTTCGGCGGTTTTTTCCTGATACAGCGTATTTACCCGTGTGAGAGGCAATATGCCGATATAAATGTTATAAACCCGAATTTATATACCGGTTTTTGATACCGGTAACGGACGGAAAATGAATGACGGAGGAACAGAGAAAAATAATATAAAAGAACCTGACCGTTCGGGTGAGATCACAGTTCCCGACGAGAAGACGCTGGCGCAAGCGGCCGTGCACGCGGTTCTTTCGGTTCCGGGAATAAGCAGCATGAGCGCCACACTGGGGGACGCTCTCCGTTCAACTATTAAAAGCGTTAATCCCGAGACCCGCGGCGTGAAAATTTCCGGGAATTATCCCGAAACATCTCTGGACATTTACCTTAACGTGTTGTACGGAACGCAGATACCGGAGGCTGCCTGGGAGGTACAGACAGCCGTGAAAGATGCTTTTCTTGAATCATTCGGATTTTCTCCGGCGGAGATCAACATTCACGTGGAAGGTGTGGAAATGAGGGAATAAAATATGATGAACAGAAAAGACGCCCGGGAAATGATGATGAAGATTGTTTACCAGTTAGATGTAAATAATATGTTCGGAAAGGCCGGTCTGCGGGAGTTTTTCGGTGATGACGGGGTGAAGACCGGAAATCAGGAAGAATACTGTGAAAGGCTCTTTGATTCCGTGAATGAACATAGAGAAGAAATTGACGCCGAGATCGGGAAATACAGCCTTAAGAGGAAGACTTCCCGTATGGCTAAAACT
The DNA here is from genome assembly GCA_964613765.1 of uncultured Eubacterium sp. Lineage (GTDB taxonomy): Bacteria > Bacillota > Clostridia > Peptostreptococcales > Anaerovoracaceae > Aminicella. Next base: position 13,470 of record CAZTIY010000005.1, on the reverse strand, counting down.
GATATAGCGATCATGAGAGTTGCCGCCGCCGAAATTATGTATCTTGATGATATTCCCGATTCCGTATCGGTGAATGAGGCTGTGGAGCTCGCGAAAAAGTACGGAACCGATAATGCCCCGCGTTTTATAAACGCCATACTCGGCAGAATAATCAAAGAAAAGGAAGGAAGCGGATCATGAGGACTTTCCTCGGATTCGATACCAGCAATTATAAGACTTCCTGCGCTCTCGTCTCGGAAAACGGGGAAATCATAAAAGACGAAAGGGAGTTTCTTGAAGTAAGAAAAGGCGAAAGAGGTCTGAGACAGCAGGAGGCCTTTTTTCAGCACATACAGAAGCTGCCCGTTATAATCGGCCGCGTTTTCGACGGGCTTTATCCGGATCTGAAACGCGGAATCTCCGCGGTATCCGCGTCAGCGCGCCCGCGTCCGGAAGAAGGTTCTTATATGCCGGTTTTTACCGCGGGTGTAAGCGCGGCCCGTATTATATCCCGTGTTCTGGATGTTCCGTATTATGAGTTTTCTCATCAGGAGGGACATATAGCCTCCTGCGCCCGCGTCGCGGTGCCCGAGAATGTCACACGGTTTCTTGCGTTTCATCTTTCCGGCGGAACCACGGAGGGGCTTCTTGTAAACAGGACCTGCGGCGGATTCCGTATAGAGAGAATAAACGGAACTTCTGACATTTCTTTCGGGCAGCTTATAGACAGAACCGGCGTCTCTGCGGGATATCCTTTTCCCGCCGGAGAATACATTGACAGGGCGGCCCTTTCATTCACGGGAGAAGTCAATCCTCTCCCGGCTCTCCGTCTGAGAGACGGATCTCTCAATCTGTCCGGGATTGAAACACGGGCTGAGAGAAGAATACATGAGGGTGAAAGTCCCGAGATGATATCCGCCGCCGTGATGGATTCTGTCTGTCAGGGAGTAAAGCTTCTTATAAACGACGCGGCCGTAAAAACCGGCGCCGGATACGCGCTCCTTACGGGCGGAGTAAGCGCAAGCGAGTATCTCAGAAAAAAATTAACCGCGGGCGGGAATGTCAGGATTCTGTACGGAAGTCCTTCGCTCTCGTCTGATAACGCGGTAGGTACGGCGATTCTCGGAGGAAAGGCTTATGCCGCTGAAACCGGTCAGTGTAACGATGCTGAACAACTACATAGCGAGAACGGTCACTCTTGATCCTCTTTTATCTTCTGTCAGGGTAAGGGGCGAAACGTCGCGGGTAAGCTATAACAGAAACGGTCACATCTACTTTTCTCTCGTGGACGGACAAAGTGAAGTCAGATGTTTCGTTCCCCGGTCTAACGCCGGCGGTATTCCTTTTCGCATAGAATCCGGAACGGATGTCATAGTTTCCGGAAGTGTCAGCGTATATGAAGCAAGGGGAACTTATTCCGTACTTGTAAAAGATATAGAGCCGGTGGGCGCAGGAGCGCTTCAGATCGCCTTCGAAAAACTGAAAGAGAAACTTTACAGAGAGGGACTGTTCAGTGAGGAGACAAAGAAACCGCTTCCATCGTTTCCGGAAGAAATAGGAATCATCACATCGGAGACAGGCGCCGCCGTCAGGGATATAATAAAAAACATATCAGAGAGGAATCAATGCTGCAATATCACGGTGTATCCCGTCCCCGTGCAGGGGGAGGGCGCTGCCGGAAAGATAGCCTCCATGATAGAAAAGGTAAACAGGGATTTTCCCGATACCGATATCCTGATAGTAGGCAGAGGCGGAGGATCACCGGAGGATCTTCAGGCTTTTAACGAGGAGTGCGTCGCGAGAGCCGTATATGCATCCTCTATACCGGTGATTTCCGCGGTCGGGCACGAAATCGATCATACCATTTGCGATTTTGTCGCCGATGTTTCCGCTGAGACACCCACAAAGGCCGGCGTGAGAGCTGTCCCTGACACCCGTGAACTGTCGGCGGGACTGGAAGAACTCCGTGAGGGGCTCCTGAGAGAACTGAAAGGCAGACTGAACTTTATGAGCCTCAGAACTGAAGCCTTTAAGGACGGTATGATAGCTGATCTCAGGTCCTGTAAGGAAAGACTGGATGACACGGTCGAGAGGCTGAGAATGACACTTGAATATAAGAACCCTCAGAACATTCTGGAACAGGGGTATGCCGTTATCCGGGATTCATCGGGTAAAGTTGTACCGGAAGCGGCCGGCGCGGGTCCCGGAAGTGATTACCGGATCGTTTTCCGGGACGGTGAAGCTGAGGCAACGATAAACAGCGTCATGCTGCGGCAGGATTTTACGGGAGGTACTTAATGAACCCGACTGAAGAAGAAAAGAAGAAAATTAACACAGGATACGTAACGGAGACCGGCTCTTCGGATAATGATAAGGGAGCGGACGCAGCGCCGGACGAAATCAGGAATAAACCCGGTTCGTTTGAAGACTCCCTGAACGCTCTCAGGAATGCCGCGAACAGAATAAAGGATCAGAACACGAGTCTTGAGGAGGCAATCCGCTGTTATGAAGAAGGAATGAAGCATTACGAGGCCTGCAGGAGAATCCTTGATAAAGCGGAACAGAAGATAAGAGTTTTTGAGGCCGGCGGCAATGAGGATATCTGAGACCCGGCGTGAAGTAAATTTGCCTGTTATGTCCGGTTTTTAAGGCGGTAAATTATGAAAACATTTGAAGAATACAGAGAAATCATCGAAGACAATCTCCTTGTTTATATGCCTGACGGCGGAACAGAAGACGAAGTGCTGTTCGAGGCCATGAAATACAGTCTGACGGCGGGAGGCAAAAGGCTCCGTCCCGTAATGACACTCGCCGCCTCCGATATGGCGGGAGGGAATATCCGGAACGCTGTCCCGTTTGCCGTCGCGCTTGAGTATATCCATACATATTCTCTGATACACGATGATCTCCCCGCTATGGACGATGACGAGTTCAGAAGGGGAAGACCCACAAATCATACGGTATACGGGGCGGGCATGGCTACACTTGCAGGTGACGGACTTCTGTCACTCGCTTTTGATATAATGACAGATGCGGTCATAAAATCATCTGTTGACGGGTCTGAGGAGGTCATGCGGGCGGTACGCGCCATGAAAGCCGTGTCGGACGGCGCCGGGGTTTCCGGAATGGTTTCCGGACAGGCCGCCGACCTTCTGAACGAGAAAAAAGAACCGTCCGAGGACGCCCTTCTTTTCATAGACAGAAATAAGACAGGGGCCATGATAAAAGGGGCTATACTCGCCGGTCTTTTCCGCGCGGGCGCGGGTGATGAGATTATTGATCCCATGACGGTATACGCCGAAAAGCTCGGCCTCGCCTTCCAGATTGCCGATGATATTCTGGATGTGACCGGAACAGTCGAAGAACTGGGGAAAAACCCCGGGGCGGATGAAGCGCGCGACAAGCTCACATGGGTCTCACTTTACGGTCTCGATAACAGCAGGGACATGCTTCACCGGCTGACTGAAGAAGCCGCTGAAACTGTAAGATCTCTTCGCGGAGGCGGATTCTTTATTGAGCTTGTCAGAAAACTTGAAAACCGGTCCCGTTGAATGTAGCGGAGGATCCGAAGTGAGTAATAAAATCAAAAAGATTGAGGATTATGATTTTCCTGCTGATCTGAAATCCATGGACACGCGCGAACTGGAACTCCTCTGCGCAGGTATAAGGGATTTCCTCGTTTCGCATGTTTCTGAAACAGGGGGACATCTTTCTTCCAATCTCGGCGTTGTAGAACTTTCGGTGGCCCTTCACAAGGTATTTGACAGCCCCTCCGATAAGCTGATCTGGGATGTGGGACACCAGTCATATGTTCATAAAATACTTACGGGAAGGGCTGACAGATTCGGTACACTCAGGCAGACTTCGGGACTCGCGGGTTTTCCTAAAAGTTCCGAAAGCCCGCATGATGTATATGACACGGGTCATTCCAGCACGTCACTCTCAGCCGCAGCGGGCATGGCCGCGGCAAGAGATCTGAAGGGCGAAAATTTTCATATAGTCGCGACTATAGGGGACGGGGCGCTTACCGGAGGCATGGCTTTTGAGGCCCTGAACAACATAGGCATTTCAAAGTCGCGTATAATAGTGATAATAAATGATAACGGAATGTCCATATCTCCCAATGTCGGGGGGTTAAGCGAACATCTGGCCAGGCTCCGCACTTCAAGACAGTACAGGAATATCAGAGATAACACGAAGCGTTTCATTGAAAACATACCGTTAATAGGTCCCGGCGCCGCCCGCGTGATATCCAACACAAAGAACATGGTGAAATATTCCATATTGTCCGGTTATCCCGGAGGAATAATTTTCGAAGAACTCGGTTTCACCTACGTGGGTCCCGTTGACGGACATGATGTAAACACGCTTGTCTCCACTCTTTCGCGCGTGAAAGAAATAAACGGGCCCGTAATCGTCCATGTAATCACAAAAAAAGGCAAGGGCTACAGGAACGCGGAGAGAGATCCCGAGAAATTTCACGGTATCGATAAATTCGAGCCCGAGACAGGAACTGTTCTGAGTGTAAAGAAAGGACCCTCATTCTCAGAGTCTCTCGGAAGAGAACTTGTACTGCTCGCGAAGGACGATCCCTCAATATGCGCCGTGACTGCTGCCATGGGAACGAGTGTCGGCTTTTCGGATTTCAGAAAATCTTATCCGGACAGATATTTCGATGTCGGTATAGCGGAGCAGCACGCGGTCACATTTTCGGCTGGCCTCGCGAAGGGTGGAATGCGGCCCGTAACGGCCATATATTCATCTTTTCTTCAGAGGGCATATGATCAGATAATTGAAGACGTCTGTCTCCAGAACCTTCCGGTAATTTTTGCGGTCGACAGAGCCGGCTGCGTCGGGCCTGACGGTGCGACACATCACGGAATGTATGACATCGCTTATCTTATGTCTGTACCCGGCATTGAGGTGCTGGCCCCCGCTTCGACAGATGATCTCAGGGCTGTGCTGCGGTATGCCGTGACACTTGACGGGCCGTGCGCAATCAGGTATCCGAGGGGCGGAGATGTGCTTCCGGAAAATCTCCGGAGTCCGGACGCGTTTTGCGATGCGCCGCAGACAGAGGAAGCAGAAGCGGGACCCGGACAGGACGGAGAAAGCCGTTCAAAAGACGCGGGAAAGGGAGAAACGGTCCGGAATATAAGAATATGTTACGGGAGTGACTGTGATATATGGGCTGTGGGAACAGAACTCGCGACAGCTTCAGCCGTCCGGGACATACTCTCGGAACGGGGATTTTCTGCCGGCATAGTCCTGATAAAGCTGCTTAAACCTTTTGATATGTCTTTTCCCCGCGTGGAAACCGGCCTTGTCTGTACGATAGAAGACGGAACACTTTCCGGGGGATTCGGCGAACACATTAAAAGCATTCTTCCGTGCGAAACTCACGTAATAAATTTCGGATGGCCCGACATGTTCATTGAGCACGGCAGTACAGGCGACCTCAGGAAAAAATACGGTCTTGACGCCGGTTCGATCGCGGAAAGGATCACAGAACACCTTGAAGGAGAGAAAAAAAGAGAGGCTTGACGTTCTCCTGACAGAGAAAGGATTCTTTTCTTCCCGTGAACGCGCTAAGCGCTCTGTAATGGCGGGTACGGTCTACGTAAACGGTCAGAAGACTGACAAAGCCGGTATGAATGTGGACCGTGATTCCCTGATTGAGGTCAGGGAGGAAAATAATCCCTATGTAGGACGCGGCGGTCTCAAACTTGAGCGGGCACTGAAAGCTTTCCGCATCTGTTTAGAGGGGAAATCAGCCATGGATATAGGCGCCTCCACAGGCGGTTTCACTGACTGCATGCTGATGAACGGCGCCGCCCCGGTATATGCCGTCGATGTCGGTTACGGTCAGCTTGACTGGAGGCTCAGAAACGATCCCAGAGTCAATGTCATGGAAAAATGTAACGCAAGATACCTGACAGTAAGTGACGTTGGCAGGCAGGTCGATTTCATTACAGTTGACGTTTCTTTCATTTCACTGGGTCTTATATTTCCTGCCGTAAACAGGCTGCTGAAAGAAGGTGGAAACGGGGTCGCTCTTATAAAACCCCAGTTCGAGGCGGGACGCGAAGAGATGAAAGGAACAGGCGGGGTGGTGCGCGATCCCGCTGTTCAGGAAAAAGTGATAAACAGGGTGCTGTCTCTTTCCCGCGGCGAAAATTTATGCCCCGAATCTCTTACATGGTCACCTGTCAGAGGTTCAAAAGGGAATATAGAATATCTTCTTTACTTCGAAAAACGCCCGCATAATGAAAGTAACACGGAAGAACCCTCTTACGGGGAAAAAACGGACACCGGAATAATCACTTTCGGCACAGGCGCCGAGGAAATAGAGAGACTCGTCAGATCATCCCATGAGGCTCTTCGGGAGGGGAGAAAAACGTGAACAGGGAAAATCTGTCTCCCATGATGCGCCAGTATCTGGAAATCAAGGATAAATACAGCGACTGTATTCTGTTTTTCAGGCTGGGCGACTTCTATGAAATGTTTTTTGACGACGCCGTCCTGGCTTCACGGCTTCTGGAACTTACGCTTACCGGTCACGCAAGCGGACAGAAAGAACGTGCGCCTATGTGCGGCGTACCTTTTCATGCGGCGGATTCATATATTTCACGTCTTGTGGATATGGGATACAAGGTCGCTATATGTGAGCAGCTTGAAGATCCTGCTACGGTAAAGGGAATGGTGAAGAGGGGAGTCATCAGGGTTGTAACTCCCGGGACGGTTACCTCGGACCGTATACTTAAGGAAAATGAAAACAATTATCTGGCGTCATGCGTTTTAGAGAGAGACGGAATGGCGGTAGCGGTATGCGATCTTTCCACGGGAGAACTCAGGGTCACGGAGGAAGTCAGAGAGAAAAGCCTCTTTGACGATATGATAAATGAAATCGTGAATGTAAGCGCGAGAGAAATCCTTGTCAATGAGACCGTGCTGAATTACCATGACGCGGACGAACTGAGAAATCTGACGGGGGCATTTGTAGATGCTCTCGACGAGACTTATTACTCTCCGGCCGCGGCGGAAGAGGCCATAAAGGCGAGATTCAACGACCTCAGTCTTACGGCGCTCGGACTTGAGGGGAGACCTTTTGCCGTGAGGGCGGTGGGAGCGCTTCTTGCTTATGTTCTTGATACACAGAAGCAGGATATAAAACAGATAACGCACTGTCAGTATTATGAACTGAACGGGCGTATGGTCATAGACAAAGCTTCGCTCAGGAATCTGGAAATTACCGAGTCGCTGTTTGACCGCCGTGTAAAGGGATCGCTCCTCGGTGTGCTTGACAGGACAAAGACCGCCATGGGCGGCAGGATGATACGGAAATGGCTCCGTGAGCCGCTTAACGATCCCGTCAGGATACGCGGCCGGCTCGATGCTGTAGAAACTCTTACCGGTTCTCCTCTCCTTATGAATAATATTTCCGAAGCTCTGAAGAGCGTATATGATCTTGAACGGCTCGGAGGCCGGGCAGCCTCGGGAAACGCGAACGGCAGGGACCTCATCGCGCTTCGCGACACCGCGGGAAGTCTCCCCGATATCATAGACGCGCTTGAAGGATCAGGTTCGGAACTTCTGGAGGAAATCAGGGAAGGTACGGATGATCTTCATGACATATATGAAAAAATCAGTTCGGCCGTCCGGGATGATCCTCCTCTTACGATAAGAGACGGAGGAATCATCCGGGAAGGCTACTCGGAAGAGCTTGACAGTCTGAAAAATTCTATAAAGGACGCCAAAAACTGGATAGCGAGTCTTGACCGGTCTGAAAAAGAACGGACAGGCATAACTCATCTTAAAGTCGGATATAATAAAGTTTTCGGTTATTATATAGAGGTCAGCCGCTCCAATCTTGACATGGTGCCCGATGATTACATAAGGAAGCAGACGCTTGTGGGCGCGGAGCGTTTCATTACGCCGAAACTCAAGGAAACGGAGAATCTGGTACTGAACGCGGAAGATAAAATTAACAGGCTTGAGTATGAACTGTTCACTTCCCTTCGTAATGAGATCGGTCTCGAAATAGAAAGAATACAGCGTACTTCCCATGCCGTAGCCGCGCTGGACGTAATTCTGTCTTTCGCTTCCGTGAGCCTTAAGAACGGATATGTCAAACCTCACGTTGACAGCGGAACTGAACTGAAAATCCGTAACGGAAGACATCCGGTGATCGAACAGGCAGACAAAAGCGGAATGTTCGTCGCGAACGACACGGAGCTTAATACGTCTGACCGTTCTCTTCTCGTAATCACGGGGCCTAACATGTCGGGGAAGTCGACGTATATGCGGCAGACGGCGCTTATCGTGCTTATGGCCCAGGCAGGCTGCTTCGTTCCCGCCGACTCTGCCGAAATCGGCGTGGTGGACAGGATTTTTACGAGAATAGGCGCTTCAGACAATCTGTCGCAGGGGCAGTCCACATTCTTCGTGGAAATGAGCGAGCTTGCGTACATACTCAGGAACGCCGGGCCTGAAAGTCTGATAATACTTGACGAAATAGGACGGGGGACCAGCACTTATGACGGCCTTGCCATCGCCTGGGCAACCGTGGAATATCTGAGCAGAAAAGGGAAAAAAATCAGGACTCTTTTCGCTACGCATTACCATGAGCTTACTGAGATTGAGAACAGAAGAGAGGGTGTCAGAAATCTCAATGTAGATGTTTCGGACGAAGGCGGAAGCATAGTGTTTCTTCATAAAATCGTTCCGGGCCCGGCGAGCAGAAGCTACGGCATCCATGTTGCCAGGCTCGCCGGCGTTCCGGTGCCGCTCCTTGAAAACGCTGAGAAGAAACTGGCGAGACTTGAGGAAGAGGGCGTGAATTCCAATGTCTCGGACGCCTTCGCGTCAGAAATCGGAGAAACAGGGAAATACGAAAACACTAATCCCGCACCGGAACCTGTACAGCTCTCGTTTTTCCGGGAGGAAAATCCGGTGCTCACGAAGGTCAGGAATCTTGATATAATGAATTTAACACCGGCGGGCGCCATACAGATACTGACCGAACTTAAAGATTCGCTTGATCAGACGTAAACATTTCACAGCGGACTCTTCCGAAACGGCGCGGACTGAGAATATACCTGAACAATGCGGGACAGCCTGATTATTACTGTCATCATGTATAATTGTTTACGGAGGTTAAAGTGATCCGTTTATTAGATAAAAATGTTTCCGATAAGATAGCGGCGGGTGAAGTCATAGAAAGGCCGGTTTCTGTCGTAAAGGAACTTGTGGAGAATGCCCTCGACGCGGGAGCCGGTTCAATTACCTGCGAGATAAAAAACGGCGGCAAATCATTTATACGCGTCACGGATGACGGCTCCGGCATACCGTCGGACGAGGCCGGCCTCGCTTTCGTAAGACACGCGACGAGCAAAATAGAAACCGCGGAGGATCTTAACGGGATAAAAACGCTGGGATTCCGCGGGGAGGCTCTGCCTTCCATAGCTTCTGTCACAAGGACATCAATGGTTACAAAGACACGTGAAGAGCGGACAGGAACGAGGATAGTGATACACGGCGGCGAAATAATAGAAGAGTCCCGCGTAGGTTGCCCCGACGGAACGACAGTAATAGTGAGCGACCTTTTTTATAATACTGTTCCGAGACGGAAATTCCTCAAGTCGGACAGTGCGGAGGCGGGAAGAATAATCGAACTTGTTTCCGAACTCGCTGCTGCGGCTTCCACCGTGAGATTCCGTATGATTTCATCCGGAAAAACCGTGTTCTCCACACGCGGAAGCGGCGACATTAAAGAAACTCTGATCTCAGTCTACCATAAGCAGGAATATAAGGATCTTCTGCTTCTTGAAGGCGAAACCCCTTTGTACAGAGTGGAAGGCTGCATATCGCGTCCGTCACTTGCGAGATCTACAAGAAGAGAACAGTTCTTCTTTGTAAACGGAAGAGTCGTGGACAGCACGCTTCTTTCAGACGCGGTGAGCGCGGGATACCGGAAAAGGCTGGCCGCGGGCCGGCATCCTGTGATTTTTCTGCTTCTTACATGCAAACCCGACATGCTCGATGTCAACATCCATCCGGGCAAACGCGAAGTCCGCTTCCATGACGAGATCGCCGTCCGGACATTCGTTACTGAGATGATACAGAACCGTCTTGCCGGGCCTGACGCGGTAATACGCGCTCAGGATTACTACAGGAATGAAGAAAAAAAACGCGGAGAGGAAAAGATACCTGTCGGTGAACAGATAGACATAAAACAAATACTGGAAACCAGAAGAACGGAACGTGAGGTACAGAACGGACACGCCGGAAACGGGGATTTAACAGGAGACGAGGAAGCAAAAGAAATAAAAAAATGTGCGGAAAACGATGCTTCGGAATACCTCAAAAAATACGGAGCCGTGCGGGAAGGCGCTTTTTCCGGTGCGTCCTGTGTAAATGACGGTGAGTTAAGAAAATCTGAGAGCGCGGCGTATGCGGAGGATTTGCACGGTTTCGATATTTCTACGGACGGAATCGCACCTTTCGATATCAAAGATCTGACTGTTACAGGCAGCATATTCGATACATATATTACCTGCACTGACCGGGACAGTTTTTATCTTATAGACCAGCACGCGGCTCACGAGAGAATTTTGTATGAGAGGCTTGTCTCTGCGTATATCAGTGACGATAAACATTCCCAGGGTATATTTGTTCCAATTCTTATAGATGTGCTTCCGCAAACGGCGGAGACAGCGGAAGAGTGGATACCGCATCTCAGAAGACTCGGATATGAACTTGATCTTTTCGGGCCTGATACGCTGAGGATCACATCAGTTCCGGCTTTCATGGGACTTGGTGAGGCCGAGAGTTTTGTCCGTGATTTTCTGGATCAGGCAGAGAACGAAACGGAAACAGAGAACCGTGTCATAATTGACAGGCTGATAACAAATTCCTGTAAATCGGCCGTGAAGGCACACGATCATCTTACTTATGATGAGGCGAAAGCACTGATGAGCGAACTTTCCGTGTGCCTCAATCCGTTTTCGTGTCCGCACGGAAGACCGACATTCATTCGTTTTACAAGACATGATATAGAAAGATTCTTCAAGCGGGTGTAGCCTGTGAATAACGGACGGATTCTTTGCGTTATCGGACCTACCGCCGTAGGAAAAACCGAGCTTTCCGTAAAAATCGCCCAAAGATTCGGGGGAGAGATAGTTTCCTGCGACTCAATGCAGCTTTATAAATTTTTGGACATCGGAAGCGCGAAGCCTTCAATGGAAGAGCAGGGAGGAATACCTCATCACCTTGTCGACGAAATAGATCCGCGGGAGGCTTTTTCTGTTTCTGAATATCAGAGACTCGCACTCGCGGCAATCCGGGATATAATGAACCGGGGCAGACTTCCCGTAATAACGGGCGGGACGGGACTCTATCTTGATTCGATTCTTTTTGACATGGATTTCAGTTTTTCTCCGACGGAGGAGAGCATGAACAGGCGCCGCGAACTGGAGAAAATCGCCGCCTGTGATGACGGGCCCGTAAAACTCTGCGAAATCCTCCGGAAGTCAGATCCGGAAGCCGCGTCAAGGATTCACCCGAATAATGTGCGCCGTGTAATCAGAGCCATTGAAGCTTCTGAAGCTGATCGGAAACTGGGGGATTTCTCAAAGGATCTCAGGCCGCGGGAGGGATTATGCCCCGTCATAATCGGACTTACACGCGGCCGCAGGGAATTATATGACAGGATAGACAAGAGAGTGGATAAGATGATTGAAGCGGGTCTCGCGGAAGAGGTAAGGGGTCTCCTTTCGGCGGGGCTCGGCAGAGATAATATTTCTATGCAGGGCATCGGTTATAAAGAAATCGCGGGCTTCCTTTATTCAGAATACGATTTTGATGAAGCCGTAAGACTGATAAAGAGAAACACGAGACACTTCGCAAAGCGCCAGATGACCTGGTTCAGACGTTATAAAGGCGCACACTGGTTTGATATATCAGAAAACGTTCCGGAAAACGGAACAGAGGACGGGGCGGAGAGCGTGCCTGCGGACACTTTTATTCCCGCCGTTAAAATGACTGAGGATGATATACTGAACGCGGTCGGTGAACTTTTGGCAGGAGGAGAAATTGGCGGGGAGTAAAGTAAGGACGCATAATAAGAGCGGAAGACCCGATAATATCGTAGAAAAAGAAAACGACATATTCATTGCCTGCGATGCCATAGAAAGGGAAATGCCGCGGTTCCTCGGGGAATATTTTATCTATCTCAAAGGAAATGTGCTCCCCGCAACGCGGCTCAATTACCTTAAGGACGTTCGCGCGTTTCTTGAGTATATGACTGAAGATCCGGAACTTTCACAGGCGGAGAATATAAAGAATATCACAAGAGAGGAACTTTCACGTGTCACGGCGTCCGATATAAATCTTTATCTCGACCGCTGCCGAAAGTATGCCGTAACAAACGGCGACGAAACGGTTATTTACGAAAACGGCAACAAAACGCTCGCGAGGAAGAAATCGTCCCTTTCCGTATTTTTCAAAGAACTTTACAGAAGAGGCACGGTTCCGGAGAATATAACGGACGGATTCGATCCGATCCGTGTGGAGAAAGCGGGCGATAAACCGATAAAGGCGCTTCAGGACGATGAAGTCATGGTCATGCTGGATGCGGTGTCGACAGGCGAGGGCCTGAGCCCGCATCAGCTTTCCTACTGGGAGAAGACAAAAAAAAGAGACAAGGCGATCCTGATTTTTTTCCTGACATACGGGCTCAGACTGTCGGAACTCCAGCAGCTTAATCTGTCAAGTTTCAACCTTGGCAGGGGAGAGTTCACGATTTACAGGAAGAGGGGAAAAGAATCCGTCATGCCCATGAACAGGTCTGTCACAGGAGTTCTTTCAGATTATGTGGACAATGAGAGAAATCTCGTTCAGCCCGCTTCGAAGAGTGATGAAGACGCTCTTTTTCTTTCGCTTCAGGGAAAACGGATGACTGAGAGACAGATCAGGGAACTCGTGAAAAAATATACGGCGATAGCTCTTAAGACTTCGCAGCGTGCAGGCTACAGCCCGCATAAACTGCGCGCGACCGCGGCCACAAGCCTTATCGGAAGGGGAGAGTCGATATATGATGTCGCGGCTCTTCTTGATCATCAGCAGGTTACGACCACGCAGCTTTACGCGCGGCAGAGACAGGGCGCGAAACGTGACCTCGTCCGTAACATGGAGTGGGAGGAGGAGCGTCTCGAGGGGACAATACCCGGGGATAATATACCGGAAAATGATCATAATAATGACCGGCGTAACCAGTAATATAGGTTACAGTTCACACATGGTATTTGAGGGTCGGGCGGCATAGCACCGTTGCGAAAAAAGGTCCTCGCTTCGCGCAGTTTCTACGAGTCGCTTGCCTCTTGCGGGGCGCGGGGTTAAACCGCTGCGCTTAAACCCCGCGCCTTGCCGCTCACTTTCTCGCTCCTTCGTGAAACTGCATGCTCAGCTGCGGAAAATTTCCGCAGCAGTGTT
>CAZTIY010000004.1:0-33144 GCA_964613765.1 uncultured Eubacterium sp. | reverse complement strand
TGATACCTGGCGGGCGACTGCCCGGGAAAGTAGGGCACTGCCGGTTCAGTTTTTTAATATATGGCTCCATGGTCAAGAGGTTAAGACACCGCCCTTTCACGGCGGTAACTCGAGTTCGATTCTCGATGGAGTCATTTTGTTTTTTTGTCTTTAAAACGAGTTATGTGACGGGCGCGATTGGCGGAACTGGCAGACGCACCAGATTTAGGTTCTGGCGGTAATACCGTATGGGTTCAAGTCCCTTATCGCGCACTGATTTACAGGGTACGGAACGGAGATATTTCTCCGCAGGCGCATCCTGTTTTTATTTTTGCGAAATCATGATAGAATACCGGCGTAGTTTTATGTATAAGAGGGAGTTTTCTATGAGAAATTGTATAGACAGAAGAATCCTTGCTTTATATGGTGACAATCCCCCTGTTTATATCCGGAATCGTGCCGCGGCGGAACTTGACAGAATGGATCAGCTGGGAATGGAGGATCAGCTTCTCGCGGTGAGAGATCTTTCAATCGGTCTTCATGATATGAATATTCCATTCTCGGTAGCGGGCGACGCCGCCTCTTCATTTTTGCTGTACCTTCTGGATGTGACCCGGGTCAATCCTTTGCCGCCGCATTATTACTGCCCTTATTGCAGAAAAATCGAGTTTTCTGACGGAGCCCGCGATGGTTTTGATCTTCCCCGGAAGAAGTGTTCATGCGGAAGAGATATGCTGAGGGACGGTCATGATATGCCGATGGAAATGTTCTGGGGGATTTCCGGTGCGGACGGCGCAGAAAGGATTCCCGGGATTGCCATGAGACTTCCGGTCGGAAGTTATGAGCGTGTAAAGGATTTTCTTGAAACATATCCGCTTCTTGCCTCCCTTGACAAGACTGAAGGTATCAACGGAATCGGTTACAGGTGCGGCAGTCTTTTTATAGTAGGCAGTATGACCCTGCCGGAACAGAGCGGGTTCTGGTTCAGTCAGATCGAGTCCGAAGACATGAGGTCTTATGTACTGCAAAACTACATGTCCATACTGAAGCTGGATCCCGAGACACGTGTAAAGCCCACTTCTTTCTACGGCGTTGTGAGGATGTACGGGCTTACGCGGAGCAGCTGGTCGAAAATCAACAATCAAATGACGGTGATAAAGGCTGACGGTTTTGAAGATACAATATATACACTGGATGATTTCGGTTATTCCCTCAATGTTGTACCGGTATTTTTCGATGATCTGTTCCGTGTGCTACTGAAAGAAAGAGTGCCTCCGGCAAAGGCTTACCGGGAGGCGGAGCGTGTACGCCAGGGAAGGGGTCTCTCACCGGATATTATCGGAAATCTTTATGATAATCCTACGATAGGCTGGTGTAATTCCGCTATCCGTATTCTGTCAAAATCACAGGCTCTTCAGTCACTGATGCTCGATTATAACAGGGAACGGCATGCGAAGCTTACAGCGGAGGAAGAAAAACGCAGAGAAGAAGAACTCGAGGCAAAGAAAAGGGCTGAAGAAGCACAGAACAAAACACTAAGGAAAATAGCGGCGAGGCAGTGGGAAAAAATTGAGGAGAAGTTTCACGGAGTAAAGGAAGATCGAACGGATGCCCGGGAGCCGGAACATGGTAACGCTGTAAATAATGGAAATTATGACGGTGAAGAATCCGAAAAGCCCGCTGAGATTGGATTGACTCCGAAAAATGACGCAGCATATACAGCTTCGGAAGTCCCAGTGAATATTGAATGCTCCGGTGAAGAATCTGAAGTGCCGGCGGAGATTGAATTAACTCAGGAAAATGACGCCGCAGATTCAGCGTCGGAAGTACCTGTGAATATTGAATGCTCCGGTGAAGAATCTGAAGTGCCCGCTGAGATTGAATTAACTCAGGAAAATGACGCCGCAGATTCAGCTTTGGAAGTACCAGTGAATATTGAATGCTCCGGTGAAGAATCTGAAGTGCCGGCGGAGATTGGATTAACTCAGGAAAATGACTCCGCAGATTCAGCGTCGGATATACCTGTGAATGTTGAATCGGAAGGTATAGAATCCGAAAAGTCCGGGGAGAACGGACCGGCGGAGGAAAACGAGGCTGAATACAGGGTGCGGGATATACCTCAGGAGAATGTTGAGAACGGGGAAGAGATGACGCTTGAGGAAATACTTTCTTCAATCCGCAGCGAAAATGCCGACAATAACATGGGTGAGACCGGAGAATCAGATTCCGAAACGGAGGATCAGATACTGATGTCTGAAGAAGATAACTGTTACGGCAGTGAGGCGGATGCCGAAACTGATATTGAGATCAATCCGGTCAGAAATCCCGTGAGTTCCGATATCGGGATAAAGTCCGGAGATGATGTTACCGTGGAGTCATCTGACATTGAAAGGAACGGAATATCTGATCTTTATGAGATTTCCGGATATGAAAATATCATAATCGCCGGTGAAAACGGCCGGGAACTTACGGCTGAAGAAAAACACCATCAGGAGGTACTGGACGGCCTTTTTGATGAGTATGATAAGATCATCAATCACAGACCGGATGATTGAATCGGAACGCAAGCATGGCATTCCGGAACGGATTTTCTGACGGTGCGATAATTGAAACGCGGGAACGGCGGGCCGGATAATAATTCATAAAATGTGTCTTAAGCTGATTACGATCTCCATAGATTTTCTGTAAGACGGGAAATATCATTCTTCAAAAACGAATGTGAGCCCGGACAGAAAAGTTTTCAGAAAAAGATTGATACCGGCAGCGTTAGGAATTCCGTCCTTCATGATAACAAGATAACCTCCGGCAGATCCGGGGAAAGAAGACGCCGCATCCCGGGCGTCTTCTTCTTTGATTCCGATTCCCGAGAAGAGTGCGCGTATATCAATTACACTTAAACCGGGGGCCGCTTCTTCGGCGGGAAAATCCAGCTCGATTTTTCCTCTGCCCTTGTCGGAAACAAGATGGAACGGCGAATCCTGTGTGGGAAAAGAAACATATTCAATAACCGGAAGTTTTGAAATTGCGGTAACTTTAAGTCCGTTCGCAAGCGGACGTATTCTTTTTATAAGGAACGGCCCTGCCGGGAATCCTGTTTTCAGCAAAGCGCCATGAAGGTCACAGTTATTCAGGACAGGAAGGAGTTTCATAAGCTGTATCACGTCATCGCGGTTGTGAAGAAGTATTTTATCTCTTAATTCAGACGAGCCGGTTCTCAGATAAGATTCATACAGCTTAATGCTTTCATATCCTGTTATTTTATCTTCACGTCCGTCATCTATTCCGAGATAAGATTCGATTGACTTTTGCGATAAGGACCGGAGAAATCCGGGAAGATCGGAAAACCTTTTTATAACCGTCAGAAGATCAAAATCAAACAATGTTTGTAAGGGGTCATATGACGCCGTTCCGCAGTCGTGATTTATAAGACCGTGATATTCGGCGCGCTCCTTCGTAAAGGGAATATCGAAAGCCCGTCCGTTATAGGTGAGTGCCGCATCGGCTTTCTGAAGTTCCCCGAGTGCGGCGGAAACGACATTTTTCTCGTCAGAAGGGCCTTCCGAAAAATACTGAATTATCTCCGCCGTGCCGCGTTTCTTATCATTGCCGGGTTTAAGAAAACCGGCGAGGATGATACGGGAGTCCCCGGAAGAAAGTCCGGTTGTTTCAATATCATAGGAAACGATCTTATTCCCGCCGAAGTAAAGTTCGAACGCCCGGTTTGTCCACGGCGTAAAAGAAATTGAATTTCTGAAAGTAAGCATAAATTATATCCTGAAAACAAAGTAGACCGCAGGGCAGCAGTCTACTTTGTACAAAAGGGGTATTGGGATTAGAGATAAAGAGGTTATCAGGGGAATAACCATATGTTAATTATAATCAATGAAAATTCACATTGCAATAGGTTAATGGGAACCTTTTCAAAATAATAAGCGGTGTTATAATAATTATCGTAAACTGCTTGTCAGGTCGATTGTAATCGTGGAGGAAACGGCGTGATTTTTGAGGAGAAGACGGTCGATTCAGAATACATGTTCGAGGGGGAACTGGTTAACGTAAGGAGAGATATTGTCACGGTGCCGTGCGGAACGGGAGTTCGCGAAGTAGTGGAACATTGCGGAGGTGTCGCTATGTGCGTTCTCACCCCGGAAGGAAACATCGTCATGGAGAGGCAGTATCGTTACGCGGTTGGAAAGCCTGTATATGAGATTCCGGCGGGAAAACTTGAAAGGGATGAAGATCCGGAACCCGCCGCTCTTCGCGAGGTCAGGGAAGAAACCGGATATGAAGTGAAAAATATACGTTTTCTGACTTCCGTGTATCCGTCGGTGGGATTCAGCAATGAAAAGCTTTCGTTTTACCTTTGCACAGAGCTTGAAAAAGGCGAGACTCATTATGATCCGGATGAAGTAATGGAACTTGAAGAGCGTCCGATAGAAGATATTTACAGTGCTGTGATGCGTGGAGAAATCGAGGATTCAAAAACATGCATCGCTGTTCTTATGACTATGGAACTTATACGAAACGGTGAACTGGAAGGATATCTTAAATGAGGGTAGATGATTATCTGGATTACCTCTCGGAATCACGCGGTATGTCCGATAACACTCTCAGAGCATATAAAAAGGATATACTCGCGTTTAACGAGTTCGTAGAAAGGCAGGGGCTGGAGGAACTGGATAACGTTACTGAGACGACAGTAATAGATTATCTTCTATCATTAAAAAATGAAGGAAAATCCGCCGCCACGGTGAACAGAAGGATGGCTTCCATACGTTCATATTATCAGTTTCTTCAAAATACAGGGGCCATTGTAAAAAATCCCGCGCAGGATATTCGTTCACCGAAGATCAGCAGAAAAAAGATATCTTATCTTTCGGTTGAGCAGATGAATGAACTTTTATCTCTCCCCGATGATTCCGTGATCGGAAAACGTGACAGGGCGATACTGGAAATGATGTACGCGACAGGTGTCAGGGTGAGTGAGGTAATCGAGTTCCGACTTTCTGACCTTGATCTTCGCATGGGTTATGTGTCATGCCACGGAGAACACGGAAGAGCCAGGATAGTACCTGTCGGTGAACCGGCTAAAAGAGCGCTTGCCGTTTACATTAAAGACAGCAGACCTGTTCTCCTTAAAGATCAGGAGAAATTCAACCCGTCTGCCCCGCTGTTCGTGAATTATCTGGGAAACGCTTTTACGAGGCAGGGATTCTGGAAAGTCCTGAAGCAGTACGGTGACAAAATGGATTTGGAAGAACCTCTTACCCCGCAGTCGATACGGAATTCTTTCGCCATGCATATGGTGCAGAACGGTATAGATATTAAATCGCTGCAGGAACTCATGGGGCACGAGGATATAACCGCGACACAGGTTTATTTCGGAGATATGAAAACCAGAATCAAAAGCATATACGACAGAACACATCCGAGAGCGAAATAAGACAAAACGCAAAAAGACCGCGCCTTGCCGCTCACTTCCTCGCTCCTACAATAAAGTTTGTGTGGGGGGACAGTTACCTGACAGCCGGTCAGGACTTGTTCGTGAAACCGCATGCTCAGCTGCGGAAAATTTCCGCAGCGATGTTATGCCGCCGCCTTCGATAACTGCCTTTGTACACTTACACTCTGAACGTAACCTGACATTCACATTTTGACGTTTTCGTTTATTATTTCCTTGTGTCACGCCCTGAGATGTGTTAATATATGCGGGTATCACGGGCGTTCCTCTGGATGAGCGCGCGGTTCGCGCCGCTTACGTGAGTCATGAACTTACGGCAAGTCATGCATCGAACGAACGTCTAAGAAGAAAGGAGGAAACTCTGAATGAATGTCATAGATTCTGTTACAAGGGAATATCTGAGGAGTGACATTCCTGAATTTGACATCGGCGACACGGTTCGTGTCCACGTTAAAATAAGGGAAGGAAACAGAGAAAGGATTCAGGTCTTCGAAGGATATGTCCTTAAACGTCAGAACGGCGGTATAAGTGAGACTTTCACGGTCAGAAGAATTGCTTCAGGCGTGGGCGTAGAAAAGACTTTTCCGCTCCACTCTCCATGGATCGATAAGATTGAAGTGGTCAGGAAGGGCGACGTGAGGAGAGCCAAGCTGAATTATATGCGTAAGCGTACAGGCAAGGCCGCCCGGATCAGGACAAAAGAAAACAAGTCCGCGAGGTAAAGGAACAGCGCAGGGACCGGAACCGGTCCCTGTTTTTCTTATCGGTGAATACGTTTGTTTTTACAGGTGGCTCAAATATGGATCCTATTAACTGGTACCCGGGTCACATGAAAAAGACCCGTGAACTCATTCAGGATAACCTTAAACTCGTTGACGCGGTGATTGAGGTAGTTGACGCGAGGATACCGGCTTCAGGAAGGAATCCGGTGCTGAGTGAGATAATTTCATCCAGACCGGAAATTATCGTGCTGAGTAAGTGTGACCTTGCAGATCCTTCCGTGACGCGCGCGTGGCAGGAGCATTTCCGAAGAGAAGGGCATTCCGCGGTTCCCGTAGACTGCAGAACAGGTAAGGGGATTCATAATCTGTTTGCCGTTCTCACAGATATGTCCGCGGCGGGGCACCGGTCCGGGAATACAGAGACGGAGTTCTCCGGGAGTACAGAGAGCGGACGCGGTTCCGGAGCGGTAAATACCTCACATAACAGCATCCCGCAGAAATCGGCAAGGCCGCTCAGACTAATGGTGGCGGGAGTCCCGAATTCCGGTAAATCATCACTTATAAACCGCATGACAGGACGGAAAAGCGCGAAGACGGGAAATGTTCCCGGAGTGACACGGGGGAAACAGTGGCTTTCGCTCGAAAACGGGATGCAGATTCTCGATACTCCGGGTATACTTCAGCCGAAAATCAAAGACGAAAATACCGGTTTATTCCTCGCTTTCACCGGAAGCATAAGAGACGAGATAACAGACCGGGAATCTCTCGCGCTGGAGCTGATACGCGTACTTTGCAGGGATTACGCCGGACTTATCGCGGAAAGATACGGAGTCGAGACAGATTCAGCCGCGGAAACCGATGAAGCGTTACATGTCATGGAAGAAATATGTCTGAAGCGGGGATTTATACTTCCCGGAAAGAGGATGGACTACGCGAGGTGCGCCGGGACGGTCATAGACGAGTTCCGTGAGGGAAAAACAGGCAGGATCACGCTGGAAAGACCGCCTGTACGCGAAATATGAAATGATAGATAATCACTTTTAACCGGGGAAGATACGGAGATCCGGTAACACCGGAATAAGAGTTAAGTATATGACTGAAAAGAGGTACTCAGACAAGAAAACAGAGCGATATAATGCTCTTGCCGCCTTTGATGATGATTTCAGGAAAAACGGTGTCACATTCATTGCGGGTGTTGACGAAGTCGGACGCGGGCCCCTCGCCGGACCTGTGACAGCGGCCTGTGTTGTACTTCCCGCGGAGAGCGGCCTCGTCGGGGCTGACGATTCCAAGAAACTGACCGACAGGATGCGAAGGCGGATGTCAAAGGATATACTTGAGAAAGCGCTCGCGTTCGGTTTCGGTGAGCGTGACGCAGTCTGCATTGATGAGGTGAATATTCTTGAGGCTGTAAAGATGGCCATGAAAGACGCGATTCTGGAGGCGGACGCCATGCTTTTTGAGCGCACCGGAGAAAGAATACAGCTCGTTCTGATTGACGCGGTGAGACCGGAAGGAATTGACATACCCTGTCTTCCTGTCATTAAGGGCGACGGAAAAAGTCTTTCTATTGCTTCCGCTTCAATCATCGCGAAAGTAAGGCGTGACGATTACATGATTTCGGCGGACGGGATTTACCCGGGATACGGATTCGCGAATAATAAGGGTTACGGAACAAAGGCGCATTATGAGGCACTTCTCCGTAAGGGCCCGTCACCCCTTCACCGGACAAGTTTCCTTGGTTCATATTATGACATGAAAAAAAGAGAAGAAACTTCAGATATGTGAGCGCCTGAATGATGATATCCCGCCATTGATTTTCTCCCGGGACGGTTCCGATATGTGCTTTTTTTCTCAGTCCTCCGTCAGAACAAGTTTAAGCGCTTTATCCGTGAACAGGGTGTTGGCGTTATACAGAAACATTATATGTGTGACATTTTCTGAATTTATCAGTGTGTCAACGCTCCCGAAGTAGTATCTCGGGTCGATTACGATGATCTTTCTGAAATTCTGCGTTAAGAACGGAATAAAGCAGTTCGCGTAAGAGTCTTTAAAAAGCAGAAGTACTCTGTCCCCGGTGACCGGCGTTTCGACAGTGAACTTTGAATGATTCGGTCCTCCGAATACCTGATACGCATCTTTTTTTGAAAGGTTATCAGTTTTATAATAGCGTGTAGTCTTTTCTTTTGTATCGGCATAGTAATATATCGAATTTTTGAACCCGCTTCCGTTCTCCGGGAGAAAAACGGTTATAGCGTCATTCTTGCCGTTAGGGAACCCGCTTTTTGAGGCCAGTGTGCCGCGGAAATCGTTTTTAACGATTTTTTTCTGATATTTTACATTATCTTTAAGACCCAGTGTTTTCAGAACGCTTTTATAAGCTGTGTACGCGCCCTCCGTTGTCCAGTGATGATCTGTCCGGTAGTACACCTGTTCTTTCTTTGATGTATCCCTGAGAACCTTTCTTACATCGAGAGGCGTAACCCCGCCGTTTTTTACTTTAGTGAAGAATTCATCCAAGTATTTGTTCTGATCAACCGTCCTTACGGTTGCCGGGAGACGGTCAGATAGGATATTTGCCGCGTTCGGGGCGAGAAGGAAATAAATTTTTATGTTGTTATATTTCTCCGCGAAGCTTACTACGGAATCCCCGGTTTCCCGGAATTCCGCGTCCGGCCTGTTATTCTCCTCCAGAAGATAATGGTCTTTTCCGCGTATGACGCCGTTTGAAACCAGTGTGCCCACGGTTATTTTCTGAGAAGCGTTTACACGTATCAGCGCGTTTCTGAACATAAACTGGTCGTTTGCGTAATTTTCAAATCTTTTTTCGTATCTTCCTGACAGGTAGAGCGAAGGCGAGAATTCAGGGACCTGTTCCAGTACGCGGTTTTCCTCACTGCTGAATGTCTTATCTTTTATTAGCAGATTTCCGAGGAACACGAGGAAGAGTATCAGAATGAAACAACACGCGGAGAGTCTGTAGAAGGATATTTTCTTTTTCATCAGGCTGTCTCCTTTCAGAATCTGAAATACAGAAACGGGTTGTATGAACTGAATATGAGGCTCGCGACGGAGAGAAGGAGTATTGCACAGAGAATCACGGTACAGAGTACGGGAAATCTGCGTGCCGTCCTGTTAAACCATTCTCCCGGGGCTCGCGTAGAAAAAATGCAGCCGGTGATAATGAGTATGAAGTTGGTCCTGATAAGGTAGAGCGAAGTCATATCCGCGAACCCGGAAGCGCCGATGCCGGCCATGATTCCCAATGTGCGGAAAGCGGGACCGATGCCGGAACTGCTGAAGAATACCCATCCTGTAATGACTACAAGCATCGTATACAGGCGGCAGGCCGGGGCAGGAAGCCTGTCAAGGTATTTCGACAGGAAATATTTTTCCGTTATGAGAATAATTCCGTAATACAGTCCCCAGAAAACGAAGTTCCAGCCGGCCCCGTGCCAGAGACCCGTCAGAATCCAGACAGTCAGAAGATTTATGATATGGCGTACCGGGGTAACTCTGCTTCCGCCTAACGGGATATATACGTATTCTCTGAACCAGCCGGACAGTGATACATGCCATCTCCGCCAGAATTCCGTGACCGTCCGGGATATGTACGGATGAAGGAAATTCTCTGAAAATCTGAATCCGAACATTCTTCCGAGACCTATAGCCATATCGGAATATCCGCTGAAATCGAAATATATCTGCATCGTGTATGCGACAGCGCCGATCCACGCCGTAACAACCGTAATATTATTAACCGGAATATCGGTTACATAATTAAAAAGTTCACCGAACGCATTCGCGAGCAGAACTTTTTTCCCGAGACCTGTAATGAATCTTGATGTCCCGTAACCGAAGTCATCGATAGATGTTTTCCTTCTGTCAAGCTGTTCAGAAACATCTCTGTATTTCACTATAGGTCCCGCTATGAGCTGCGGAAAAAGCGAAAGGTAGAGCGCGAATTTCGTAAGACTCGTCTGGGCTTGAGTTTTCCGCCGGTATACATCAAATATATATGACAGGGCCTGGAATGTATAGAACGATACGCCTATGGGAAGCGCGACATCAGCCGAAGGGATGTGAAATCCCGTCAGCCTGTTAAAAGAAGATACGAAAAAACCGCTGTATTTAAAGAAAAACAGTATGAACAGATTGATCGCCACAGCGAAAATGAGATTATGTCTGCCGCTTCCGCCCTCTCTCATTTCCCTGCTTATGCAGAGTGCGAGATAATAGTTAAAGAACGCGCTGTACATCATAAGGAGTACATATACTGGTTCGCCCCAGCTGTAGAAAATGAGACTGGCGCAGAGAAGCACGACATTTCTCGCCCGAATGTGTTTTTTCGGGATAATGTAATAAATCGCGAGAACCGCCGGCAGGAAATAAAATATAAAGGAGATACTGCTAAAGAGCATTTTTGAATACCTCCTCATATTTTTCCGGAGACTCCGCTACACAATAGAAAAGGTATCTGTCACGGGTATAAATGACGGCGTTCTTAAGAAGAGCTGTCTGCTCGGGTCCGTAACCCTCAAAAACGCGGGTTTGCTCCTTTATTCTTGTCTCAGCTGCCCGCCGGACATCATCAACATCCTCAGCGGCGTACGCTTTAACGATAAGAAGTTCTTCAACACCCATCGTGTCAGTGTTTTTTCTGTAAAGAACCTCATCATAATCCCCGGCGTTGAGGCCGGTGAACTGGTAGAGCCTGCGAGCGTCCTGTTTTTTCAGTTTTTCGTAACCGGATATCACGGAAAAAGATTTGTCGATCTCCGAAAGAGAAACATCTTTAGCGAATGTCCTGAGATAAACCGATCCCAGAAAAAACGCCAGAAAAAGCACAAGTATGATTTTTACTATTGTATCCCGGCGGAGTTTTACCGGGATATCCCTGTTTTTCCTGCCGTCAGCCGTTTTCTTACGAAAATTGTCTCCGCTTTTTCCGGGATATCTGAAATTCATTCCAGGCCTGCCTCACGGATCATCATCTCGATCCAGTACGGGTAATATGCCGGGAGCGCGTGAATGCCGTCCCCGGCGTAGAACTCCGGCTTCCGTATCAGGATGGGCGTTACGTCGATACAGGGGATGTTTTCTTCCGCACACATATTCTTAATCGCCCTGTTGAACTCAGCGTATTTTGATATGGATCTGTTGGCCTTCATAGCTTTCTGTGTCGGTTTTGTTACAGTGCAGATATATATTTTCGTTTCAGGTGAATCTTTCAGAAACCGGTTGATAACGCTCTTGTATTTTTTGATAAAGCTGTCAGGATCACCCCTGAAATTACCCATGTCATTCATGCCGAAGGCAAAAAACGCATGCTCAGGCAGTGTCGCGGCGGCCTGACTGAAGAGGTCTTCCGTAAAAAGTGACGCTCCCACGACGCTGAAGACTTCGTCTTCGGACAGATAACCGTAGAGGCTCAAACCTTCTGTCAAAGAATCACCGATAACGACGGAGTTCCGGAAGTCCTTCTGATAACGCGCTTTGACGGATGACAGAGAAGCGGGGGAGATGTCACTCTCCATCACATCCTTAACCTGTTTTTGTACCTTTTCCACGGAAGAAAAATTAAACTCGGCGACTTCTCTGATGGATTTTCTGACTTCTTCATTGCTCGTGTCCGCGTTCCGGTTGACCGTGAAGAGATGTACGGCAAATATGATTGCCAGCACTGCGGCGCAAATCAGAATGACAAGGCTGAACAGAGGGCGCTTGTTATCGGTTGTAAATGATTTTTTACGGGGCAAATTTGAATCCTCCTTAAATTGTACTCTATAATTGTATCAAAACTTTCAGTCTGTGGCAGAGAAAATTAAACGAAAAAATGCCGGCACGGGGATTTAAATATATACAATGTTTTTTTAACCCGGAGAACCGGACGGAAAACAGCGCCGGGAAAACCGGATATTCCGGTAAGACACGGGGAAACTGTCCGGAAAATGACAGGACAGACACATAGCGGGAGAAGAACCGAAAACAGATAACAAATTCACGGTTAAGCCGGATACGGATAAGAGAGATAAGACATTCACAATAAGACATACACGGTGATTTAAGATTGCCTGTAAGCGACTTGTTTGATAAAATATCATCATTACGCTGATTGTGAGACGCGCACAGCGTGTGAGGGTAAGGACGGGGGAAAAGAGATATGGAAAAGCTTACTCTTGAAGAGGCGAAAAAGATAAACGGAACCATGATGACAGATGAGCATCTTCTGCTTCACGCGGCTAACGTGGCGGCCGCGATGGGTGCCATGGCGGAACATTTCGGTGAAGACAGAGAGCACTGGGAGGCCGTGGGATGGCTCCACGATTATGATTATGAGAAATATCCCGAAGAGCACCTTCAGCATACAGAAGAGCCTTTGAGAGAGTACGGAGTGCCTGAAGAGGACATCCGCGCTATTCTCGCGCACGGATACGGTCTCGTAAATGATGTTAAACCGGAAACGCCGATGGAGAAGAGCCTGTTCACCGTTGATGAGCTTACAGGCATCGTTCAGGCGGCCGCCAGGATGCGTCCGAACGGAATAGTTGACATGAACCTTAAGAGTTTTATGAAGAAGTGGAAGGATAAGAAATTTGCCGCGAAATGCAATCGTCCCGTCATACTAAAGGGATGCGGGATGCTTGAAATGGATATACGCGATGTATCTGAAATCGTGCTGGAGGGCATGAAATCCCGCGCTGAGGAACTTCGGCTCACGGGGAAAGGACCGGAAGAGCAGCAAAATTTGTAGAAAGATTTTGTAATCATTTGAAAGATGAATCGGAGAAAAAAATGACTGTTAATCTGCATGGAAGAAGTTTTCTCTCACTTATGGACTTCTCTTATGAAGAGATTCGTTATCTGCTTGATCTCGCGCATTCCCTGAAAAAAAAGAAAAAACAGGGTATACAGGGAAGCAGTTTACGCGGAAAGAATATTTGCCTCCTTTTTGAAAAAACTTCGACACGAACCAGAAGTTCGTTTGAGGTGGCGGGCGCGGACGAAGGCGCCAATATGGTTTATATAGACAGGGCTTCATCCCAGATAGGAATGAAAGAAAGCATAGAAGACAGCGCCAGGGTGCTCGGCAGGATGTTTGACGGTATAGAATACCGCGGCTACAGTCAGAAAATCTTGGAAACACTCGCTGAGTTTTCGGGCGTACCGGTATGGAACGGTCTTACCGACGCGGAACATCCCGCGCAGATACTTGCCGGTCTCATGACGATAGAGGAGCATATCGATAAGCCGCTGTCAGAAGTAAAAGTCGTCTTTGTCGGCGATGTGAGAAATAATATGTCGTACGCGTGGATGTACGGCTGCGCGAAAATGGGTATGACATTCCGCGCGTACGGTCCGGATGAATTGTCCTCTGAAATAGATAAAGATGCGCTTCGAAAGGTTCATGAAGTTTCTTTAACAACGGGTGCGGATATAGAAGTGAGTTACGATCCCGGATGTCTCCCCGGCGCGGACGTTATTTACACCGATATATGGGCTTCTATGGGCGAGGATGATCAGATCCCGGAGAGGGTCAGACTGTTAAGCCCGTACAAGGTGGATTCCGGGATGCTTAAGGCAACGGGAAACGATAATGTGCTGTTCATGCACTGTCTTCCTTCATTCCATGATTTTGAGACTGACATGGCGAGGGAGCAGTATGAACGCGGTTACGATATAAGAGAGGTTACCGACGAGGTTTTCCGCTCAGAAAATTCAGTAGTGTTTGACGAAGCCGAGAACAGGATGCATACCATTAAGGCGGTAATGGCAGCGACCCTCGGGCAGGCTGAGAATGCCTGAATAACCGGGGACATTAAAAGGATAATAGGTCACATGCGGGGCATAACGCTGCAGAAGAGGGCAGGACAGTTCGATGGAAATGAATTTAGCGAAGAATTACAATCCGAAGGATTTTGAAGACCGCATTTATGAAGAATGGGAGAACAGCGGATCTTTCCGCGCCGACAACCGTTCCGGGAAAAAACCGTACACTATCGTCATGCCGCCGCCCAATATAACAGGTCAGCTTCACATGGGACACGCGCTTGACCAGACGCTACAGGACATCCTGATAAGATATAAGCGGATGAGGGGTTACGACGCGCTGTGGCTGCCCGGGTCGGATCATGCCAGTATAGCGACCGAGGTGAAAGTCGTAAATAAACTTCGCGAAGAAGGTATAGAGAAAGAAGATATCGGCCGTGAAAAATTTATTGAAAAAGTCTGGGAGTGGAAGCGCGAATACGGCGGTATGATAACCCGCCAGTGCCGCAAGCTCGGCGACTCGTGCGACTGGGACAGAGAAAGGTTTACACTGGATGAAGGCTGCAGCAGGGCGGTCAGGTCGTTCTTTGTAAGACTGTATAAGAAAGGCCTCATATACCGCGGGAACAGACTGATAAACTGGTGCCCCGACTGCGGAACATCGCTTTCAGACGCTGAAGTGGAACATGTTGACCAGAAAGGCGAATACTGGTACATCCGTTATCCCGCAGCTGCGCCTGACGGAAAGGATATCGTCGTGGCTACCTCGCGTCCGGAGACCATGTTCGGAGATGTAGCCATAGCTGTTTCTCCCGATGATGAACGTTATACCGATATGATCGGCAAAAGCGTGATTCTTCCCATAGTAGGACGGGTGCTTCCCGTTATCGCGGACGAATATCCCGATCCGGAGAAGGGGACAGGCGCCGTCAAGATCACTCCGGCTCATGATGAGAATGACTTCGATGTCGGTGAACGTCACGGTCTTGAGATAATTTCCTGCATTAACAAGGACGCGACGATGAACGAAGTCGCCGGAAAATATCAGGGCATGGACCGTTATGAGTGCAGAGAGGCCTGGGTGAGAGATCTTAAGGAAGCGGGGTATCTTGTAAAGACCGAGGATATGATGATTCCGGCCGGAACATGCTACCGCTGTCATACGGTAATAGAGCCCATGCTTTCCGAACAGTGGTTCGTCAGAATGAAGGAACTCGCGGAACCCGCGCTCAGGGTCGCGCAGTCCGGGGAACTGGAATTTATTCCTGACAGGTTCGCCAGGACTTACATTCACTGGCTTGAGGACATACGCGACTGGTGCATTTCCCGACAGCTCTGGTGGGGTCACAGAATACCCGCATGGTATTGCGATGACTGCGGAGAAATAATAGTGGAGAATGAGGATCCGGAAGTCTGTCCCAAATGCGGTTCACGTAATCTCAGACAGGATGAAGATGTGCTGGACACATGGTTCTCATCGGCCCTGTGGCCGTTCTCAACACTCGGCTGGCCTGAAAATACTGAAGATCTCGCAAGATACTATCCGAACGATGTTATGGTGACAGGATATGATATCATATTTTTCTGGGTCGTCAGGATGGTGTTTTCCGGTGTGGAAGCCATGGGTGAGAAACCGTTCAGGTATGTATATATTCACGGTCTCGTCCGTGACGCGCAGGGCCGGAAAATGTCAAAATCTCTCGGAAACGGCATCGATCCTCTGGCGGAAATAGAGAAATACGGGGCTGACGCCCTGAGGTTCAATCTCGCCATGGGAGTTACCCCGGGGAATGATCTCCGTTACCAGAATGAAAAGATAATAGCCGCGCGAAACTTTGCCAATAAACTCTGGAACGCGTCCCGGTTCGTCATAATGAATATCAGAGACAGTGAAGGGGGATTTCTGCCTTTCGCTGACGGGGATCTTCTCGCGCTTGACAGGACGGATGATTTTTCCGGCATCTGTCTCAGGGAAGAGGATAAATGGATAATAAGCCGTCTTAACGACGCAGTCAGGTATGTAACTGATTCAATCGAGAAATTCGACCTTTCCCTGGCGGCGCAGAGGGTTTATGACCTTATATGGAACGAGTTCTGTGACTGGTATATAGAAACGGCAAAGAAACGGCTTTCCTCTGACGATGAAGAAGACAGAAAGGTCGTCAGGTTCGTTCTTGTGACGGTTCTTAAGAACATGATCGAACTTCTCCACCCGTTCATGCCGTTTATTACAGAAGAAATCTGGAGTTTTCTGCCCCATTCCGCTGAAGAGAGCAGCGGACAGAAAAACGGTCTACTCATCTGTGCGGCGTGGCCTGAATACAGCGCCGGTCGTGACTTCCCTGTTGAAGAGAAGATATTTTCCATGACCATGGATGCTGTCACCGCCGTCAGGAATATA
The DNA here is from genome assembly GCA_964613765.1 of uncultured Eubacterium sp. Lineage (GTDB taxonomy): Bacteria > Bacillota > Clostridia > Peptostreptococcales > Anaerovoracaceae > Aminicella. The sequence goes on along the minus strand of CAZTIY010000004.1, from coordinate 16,811 downwards.
CGTTCAGAGGCGGGGGTTTCTCCCGCGCGAAGGCTGAAAGCGGTCATACTGGCTGAAGGTGACCGGCTTGACGGTCTTAAGACCGGTGAAAGCTACATGCTTGACCTCGCGGGACTTTCCAGTATCAGATTCACCGATGAACCCTCTGATGTACCGCAGGACTCCATGTCAAAGGTCACCGCTTCCGCCCAGATATTTATTCCTCTCGAGGATCTGGTCGATTTCAAAGAGGAGGCAGAAAGACTGGAAAAAGAGGAAAGGCGGCTGATTAGTGAGGTCGAACGCGCGGAGAGGAAGCTTTCCGACGGGAATTTTGTTTCAAGAGCCCCGGAAAAACTGGTGCGCAGGGAAAGGGACAAAAAAGCGGAGTATGAGGAAATGCTGAGAAAGACGAGAGAACAGCTCGAATCTGTGCGCTCGAGACTGGAAAGATAACAGCCGCCGCGCTATAGATTAACGGATTTGACATTTAACTGACAGCGGCCTTACGTGGCGGCGGGGAGCGGCGGAAAACGCCGGCAGGGAGCCGGAACGGGGCCGCTTTTCACGCTCCGGGCGGCGGAAAAGGAAGGGCGGCGCGGCAGAATCACAGTCCGACGGAAAAAATTGATTTTTCCGCCGGGGCGGTGTTTCCGCTCAAAATACGAGACGGAACCCTATCGCCCCTGATATGATGGCACAGATACCGGAAGCGGCTTTACGCAGTAAGGATAAATATGGATAACGCGAAACTTCTTCAGATAATTCTGGATATAGGGCAGGCAATGCTGGAGTGCGGGAGTGAGGTTTCCCGGGCTGAAGACAGTATTTACAGGATGTGCATGGGTTATGACATGAAAAGCTGTGATATTTTCGGTCTTCCCAGCATTCTGCAGGTAACGGTCGAGACGAGGGATGAAGAGATACTGACGCAGGTGAGGCACGTCGGATCCGCGGAATATAATTTCGACAGGCTGGATTACCTGAATGATCTTTCAAGATATATCGTGGAACACTGCCCGGATGTGCCCGAGATCCGCGGCAGACTGGAAGAAATTATGGCAAGGCCCAGGCTTCCTCTTCACAGTAAATTTATCGCGTCAATGATTGCCGCCGGCTGTCTCGCTGTGTTTTTCGGAGGGACGCTATCCGACGGTATAGTCTCCGCACTTATCGCCGGTATTTACGTAGCCTGCGTCCGGCTGTTTCTGAGGCTTGAGGATAATTCATTCGTCTTTAATTTCGTCGCTTCGCTAATCATGGCTGTTCTCGCGTTCGTATTTGTCCGTCTCGGATTCGGAGAACACACGGAGACGATAATCATAGGCGACTGTATGCTACTGATAGCGGGGGCAGGTCTCACGAACGGCATGAGAGACATACTTAAAAGTGACGTGATTTCAGGAATCCTTAATGTGATCAATTCGCTTATGGGCGCGGCGGCCATCGCTTTCGGCGTTGCCGCGGCAATGATCGTGGGTAGTGTAATATGAGCGGGACATCTCCTTCATTACAAATGATGATAATTTCAACAATCGGCTGCATGGCCTTCGCGCGCCTTCAGAATATCGAGTATAAACAGATGTTTTTTTCCGGCGCCGGAGCTTTTTTCGCGCTCGTGATACAAAGCGCCGTCGCGGAAGCGACCGGCAACTCTTTTTTAGCCACGCTCGTTTCCGCCATGTTCATTCAGGCATATTCCGAGTGGATGGCGAGGATAAACCGCGCGCCCGCGACGATATTCCTCACTTCATCAATGCTGGCGCTCACCCCCGGTTTTAATCTCTACATAATGATGTACGGCATTACAAAAGGAAATATGGATATCGCGAAGATCAACGGGCTGAAATGTCTTACTACAGTCGCCGCGATTGCAATCGGATTCATAGCCATGGGTATCGTTAACCGTTATGTCAGATATATTATCCACGGAATCCGGAGAGTCAGAAACGGCGTAAGACAGAAACTGGACGGTTCGTCCGCGGGCGCCGGAAGGTCAAGGAGAGAGGAGAACCGGTATGACTGGGATGTGGACGCGGGGACGGGCGTCTGGAACGGGTCGGATAAACCTGAGAAGTGAAAGCATATTAAGCGCCGTAAACCGTACAAAGCGAGGACCTTTTTTCGCAGCGGTGCTATGCCGCCCCTCCCTCAAATAATGTGAGAACTGTAACGACGTGAAAGGACAGGCAACGGTTACTGAGGCCGAAAAAGGACTTGTTACCCTGTCCGTTATGATATAATTATATTGTGTATATGTTATCTGCTGCAGATCTTTTCCCGGAGCAGGAGAAAGGTCAATCTTATGAAAATAATTTTAGACGGGATGGGCGGTGACTATGCTCCCAAGGCCGTAATCGAAGGCGCGGTATCAGCCTCCGGATCTCTCGGGACTTACGATGAGATAATACTTGTCGGGAAAGAAAAAGTGCTCGGCAAAATACTCGGGAAGAGAAGAGGCGAAAAAGCCGCAATTAGTATAGTGAACGCTGATTCCGTGATTACTAACGATGAAACGCCGTCCAAAGCTGTCCGGAGGAAGAAGGATTCTTCCATAGTTGTGGGAATGAATCTTCTTAAATATGACGACGGAGACGTGTTCATTTCCGCGGGTAATACCGGTGCGATACTCGCGGGTGGCCTGTTCATACTTGAAAGAATAAAGGGAATAAGCCGTCCCGCGCTTGCGACGGTTTATCCCGTGATCGGAAATGTGCCTTCTCTCATAATTGATGCCGGGGCAAACGCTGAGTGCCGTCCCGCTTTCCTTCTCGAGTTCGGTATTATGGGAAGTATATATATCGAAAAGGTTCTCGGCAGGAAGAATCCGACTGTGGGACTGATAAACAACGGTACGGAGCCGCACAAAGGAACATCACTGACAAAAGAAGCGTATAAACTTCTTGAGGAGAGCAGGCTTAACTTCATAGGGAATATAGAGACCAGAGAACTTCAGAATGCCGTCTGCGATGTTATAGTAACTGACGGTTTCACCGGAAACGCGGTAATAAAGCTTACGGAGGGAATGGGACTGATGGTCCTGAGAGAACTGAAGACCATGTTCATGAAGGATATACGTTCAAAGGCGGGGGCGGTGCTCATGAAGGATCAGCTTAAGAAGCTCAGGACAGAGTTCGACTATAAGGAGTACGGCGGGGCTCCGGTTCTCGGTCTGAAAAAGCCGGTTCTCAAAATGCACGGTTCTTCCGACGAAAGAGCTGTCCGTCAGACCATACTGAAAGCCGTCCCGTATGTGAAGAACGATGTATGCGGCATGATTGAGAGGTCTGTCCGGGAGTACCGACCGCAGGGACACCGTACGGGATTTACGGGCAGCGGTGAAAAAGATCATGAATAACGGTTTAACGTATTTCCTGCCCGGACGTGATTTGAAGGCGTCAGGGAAAAGAATACGGACAGAAAGCGTGTGCTCCGGTACGGAAAAAATCATAAGACGCGGGGATTGCCATAATGAATGAAGCTGATTTTGAGAAAGTTCTCGGATATAAATTTAAGGACCGCTCGCTTCTTAAGCGGGCGCTGACGCACAGTTCATATTGCAGTGAAAATGACCTTCCTCATTCGTGTTCAAACGAACGTCTGGAATTTTTAGGCGATGCCTTTCTGAGCGCGGTGACGGGCGAAGCCCTTTATAAAAGACTTCAGCATAACGATGAGGGGTTTCTTACAAAGAAGCGCGCTCTCGTTGTATGTGAACGGTCGCTTGAGCTCGTAGGGAAAAAGCTCGGTATCGGACAGTATCTCTATCTCGGAGCGGGAGAAGAACATACAGAAGGACGGAACAGAACTTCCATCACGGCTGATGCGGTTGAGGCAGTGATAGGAGCGATATATCTCGATTCCGGATATGAAGCGGTAAAAGATTTTATTCTCCGTGAGTTCGGAGGACTCATAGAAGGAGCGATTTCAGGCAGGCTTTTTCCCGACTATAAGACGCAGGTTCAGGAAATACTTCAGAAGGGAGGAACAGCGCCTGAAATCTCTTATGTCCTTGACAGAACAGAGGGTCCGGATCACAACAGGATGTTCTTTGTCCATCTTTCTGTAAACGGAAGGACACTCGGGAGAGGTAGCGGAAAGTCAAAAAAAGAGGCCGAACAGGATGCCGCCCGCCATTCACTGGAAGGAGGGCTTCCCGGGAATGTATTTTAAGAGACTGGAAATACACGGATTCAAGTCTTTTGTGGAGCCCTGCGTCATTGAATTCACCGACGGTATAACCTGTATAGTCGGCCCCAACGGAAGCGGAAAAAGCAATATCAGTGACGCGCTGAGGTGGGTGCTGGGCGAACAGAGTCCGGCGCTTCTCCGCGGCAGCAGAATGGACGAGGTCATATTCAACGGCACCGAGACCATGCGCCCGCGGGGGATGGCCGAGGTCACGCTCGTTATAGATAATACTGACGGTTACCTGGATATCGATTATTCTGAGGTCGCAGTTTCAAGACGGGCATACAGAAACGGCGAGAACGAGTATCTTATCAACGGAAATCCCTGCAGACTCAGGGACATCCGCGGTCTTTTCCGGGATACGGGAATAGGCGTGGAAGGCTACTCCATAATCGGTCAGGGGAAAATACAGGATATAATCAGCGGAAAATCAGACGGAAGGAGAGAAATTCTCGAAGAAGTTTCCGGCATATCATCTTACAAGGCAAGGAAGCTTGAGGCCGTGCGCAAGCTGGAACGGACGGCGCAAAATCTCGAAAGAATAGAGGATATAACAGGAGAACTTGAAGAGAGGCTGATCACGCTGGAGAAAGAAAGCGAAAAGGCCTCCCGTTATCTCGCGATAAAAGACAGATACAGAGAGCTTGAAGTCAATATAATTCTCAGGAATATCGAGAGCGCGGAGAAGAGGATCGAAGAGAGCAGGGCGGAACGTGAGGAACTGAATTCCCTGGCGGAAGAGGCCGGGCGTCTTAAGGAACAGAACCGTGAAGAGAGTCTGTCACTTCGTGAATATCAGTCCGAACTGGAGAAGAAAATATCCGTAATATCGGCTGAGATGCCCCGGACTGCCGTAAGACTGAGCAGCCTGGAAAATGAGATCAGGACAGGGAAGGAAAGAGAGGAGAGAGTATCGAGGTATCTCTCATCAGCGTGTGAAGAGATATCCCGGCTGGAAGAAGAAAAAAGATCACGCGCAACTGAAAGAAAGACTCTTGCGGATGATCTTGATAATAAAATAAGAATAAGAGAACTGAGAAAAAGAGAGCTTTCCGAGGCCGAATCGAAATTCAGGGATATCAGAAAGAAAGGCGCGGCTGCCGGAGAAATCGCGGAGGAATGGAACAACAGACTTTTCAGCCTTCACAGTGAAGCGGCGGCAAAAAAAAGCGAGGCCAAAAGCATAGAAAGTTACAGGTTGAGCCTTGAGAGAAGGATAAATACTGTCGCTTCCCGGATAGAGGAACTTGAGACCGCCAGAAAAGAGAGAAAAAAAGAACTTGCTCTCGCTCTTGAGGACGAAAAAGTCCGGAAGAAGAGGGAAAAAGAGCTGGGTACCGCACTTGAAGAAATAAAGGAAACGGGATACCGGCTGGAAACCGAGCTGGAAGAAAAAGTCGGAATGCGTGACGGTAAGATAATATCCGTCGAAAGAATGCGTTCCAGACTGAGAACAATCGAAGAAATGGAGCAGAATTTTGAGGGGTACGCTTACGCGGTACGGTTTATCATGGGAGCCGGACTCCCGGGCATAGAAGGAGTCGCCGTTAATATGATATCCGTGCCTGAGGGGCTTGAGACAGCCGTGGAAACAGCTCTCGGCCCTTCACGCCAGAATATAGTATGCTCCGGTGACGAAGACGCGAAACGGGCCGTACGTTCTCTTAAGGATAACAGGGCGGGCAGACTGACATTTCTTCCGGTCGAAACCGTCCGGGGAACGGCAGCGCATATCTCTCCGGATATTACAGGTGATCCCGGATTTATAGGTGTCGCTTCGGAACTCATAAGCTGTGACGACAGATATCGCGATATATTCCGTTTTCTCCTCGGACGTGTCATACTGACAAGAGATTTAACCGATGCGGTCCGGCTTTCAAAAAACGGAAGAAGAGGTCTCAGATTTGTGAGTCTTGAGGGTGACGTTGTCAATACCGCGGGGGCGATCACGGGAGGAAGGTATAAAGAGCGCGAAACCGGTATTCTCGGCCGGAAAAATGAGAAAATAAGACTCGAGAGAGATATACGGACACAGGATAACGAAACGGCGGAACTTGAAGAAAAGATAAATGAATTAAGAAAAAAACACGAAGAGAATGAAAAGAGGAGCGTTAATACTTCAGGTGAGATAAGAGAACTTGAACTTCTTTTGAACGCATCCGCTCCCGCCCGGGAGGCCATGGAGAAGCAGACCGAACGTGACGCTTCTGAACTTGAGAGGCTTGAGCGTGAGCTTGACCAGGCGGAGGAAGAACTTAAAAAAACTTCGGATATGTCTCACATTCTGGCGGAAGAAAGCGGGAAAGCCGAACAGGAGATAGAGGAACTCAGCCGTAAAATAGAATCGGCCGTTGCGGCCGGAGAAGAACAGCGGCGTGAAGAGGCTGAGGCAGCCGGGCTGCTTGAAAAATGCAGACTGGAAGAAGCGAAAGCCGCGAGTCTTGCCGACGGAGCGGGAGCAGTACTGGAGCGCGCCGACAGAGAGAGCGGCGAACTTGAGAACAGACTTTCAGACGCATTAAAACGAAAAGAGGAGTTCGAAAAAGAACTCGCGGAGCTCGCCCTGATACCGGAAAGGTCGGGGAGAGAAGTCCGGGAACTCAGAAACGAGAAAGCCGCTCTTGAAGAAGAGTCGGCAGATCTTCAAAAAGAGCGGGACATTGTGGTCAGCCGTATAAGAGAGTCGGACGGAAGGGCGGAAAAAGCCGAAAGAGAAATTTCCGCATACAGGGATCAGGCATTCAGAATAGAATTATCCGCGTCGAAGAGCGAGACACAGTCGGAGCATCTTAAAGAAAGACTCTGGAACGATTTCGGCATGAGCTTCGCTGAGGCAAGAGAGCTCAGGACGGATGATTTTGTGATGAACGCATCGGTAAAGGAAAGCAGGGAATTAAAGGAAGAACTGAGAGATATCGGAGAGGTCAACACAGGTTCTATCGGTGAATACCGGGAAGTAAGCCGCAGGTATAATTTTCTGTCTTCACAGAGAGATGATGTGATTAAGGCGAAGGAAGAGCTGGAGGCTGTCATCAGGGAAACGGACAGGAAAATAATCAGAGGATTCCAAGAGAATTTCGGAAAAGTTCAGAAGGAATTCGGGAAAATATTCAGAGAACTGTTCGGCGGCGGCCACGCGGAGATAAAGCTCGATGATGAACGTGACCCGCTCGGATCCGGTATAAGTCTGGTAGCGCAGCCTCCCGGCAAGAAGCTTCAAAATATCAACCTGCTGTCGGGAGGGGAAAAAACCCTGACGGCGATCGCCCTCATGCTTGCCGTGATACGTGTAAAACCGACCCCGTTCTGCATACTTGACGAAGTGGAGGCAGCGCTCGATGAGGCTAATATTGAACGTTTCATTGACTGTCTCAGGGATTATAAAAACACACAGTTCGCGGTAATAACTCATCAGAAAGCCACTATGGCGCACGGCGACACTCTGTTCGGGGTCACAATGGAGGAGGCCGGCGTTTCCAAGGTTCTCAGCATCAGACTCAGTGACCCCGGGATAGAAAAGTTCACGGAGGAGCGCGTTTCCGGTCAGGGGTAAGAAATATGGCGATTATAGAGAAAGAAAAAGGTTTCTTCGGACATATGGCGGAGCGCATTGCGGACGCCATTTCGCTGAGGGGCCGTGTGGATGAAGAGCTGATGGACGAGCTCGAGGAAATTCTGATCACATCAGATATCGGGATGGAAACCACGGTAAAAATCATGGATAATCTGCGCGCGCGCGTCCGCTCCGGCCGTATCGAAAAACCGAAGAAAGTAAAACGCGCACTGGCGGAAATAATTGCGTCCGTTATGGACAAAGGAGACCGTCAGCTTCTCAGTACTGACTATCCTCTTGTCATACTCATGATAGGAATAAACGGCGGAGGAAAAACGACAACGATAGCCAAGCTCGGCTATATGCTGAAGTCACAGGGGAAGACAGTAATGTTCGCCGCGGCTGATACTTTCCGGGCGGCGGCTTCCGAACAGCTTGAGATATGGGGAGACCGAATCGGTGTAAATACTGTAAGACACATGGAAGGTTCCGATCCCGGCGCTGTTCTTTATGATGCGATTCAGTCAGCTAAAGCGAAGAAGACGGATGTGCTGATCTGTGACACGGCGGGCCGTCTGCAGAATAAGAAAAATCTCATGGCCGAACTTGAAAAGATGTACAGGGTAATCGGCAGGGAATATCCTGAGGCGGACAGAGAGACACTTCTGATTCTGGACGCGACGAACGGAAAAAACGCCGTTTCCCAGGCGGAGGAGTTCAACAGGACCGCGCCGCTGACAGGTGTGATTATTACCAAACTTGACGGTACATCAAAGGGCGGAATCGCGGTTACGATAGCGGATACATATGATCTTCCGGTTAAATTCATAGGAGTCGGAGAAAAACTCGAGGATCTGAAAGTTTTTGACCCGAAAGAGTTTGCGGGAGGTATTTTTGATGAGTAAGCCGGTTGTGGCTGTCGTGGGCCGCCCGAATGTCGGCAAGTCGACCTTTTTCAATAAAATTACCGGAAAGGAGCTTTCGATAGTCGACGATACTCCCGGCGTGACAAGAGACAGGATCTACGCGGAAACAGACTGGAACGGGAGGGAGTTCGCGATTATTGACACGGGAGGTATTGAACCCGGTTCCGATGACATTATACTTTCACAAATGCGGGAACAGGCGGAAATTGCCATAGATCTGGCGGATGTAATAATTTTCATGGTCGACGGACGCGAAGGCCTGACGGCGGCGGATCAGGAAGTCGCGGATATGCTGCGGAAAACGGGTAAAAAAGTCATCCTGCTTGTTAATAAAGTGGACAGGATGTCGAAACTCCCGGACAGTTTCTATGATTTCTGCGAGCTCGGGATAGGTGATCCCATACCGGTATCGTCAGCGAACAAACTTAATTTCGGAGACATACTGGACGAGATAGTTTCCGGATTCCCGGATGAAACGGACGCAGACAGTGAAATCGGCTGCGCTGTCGCCGTAATCGGACGCCCGAATGTCGGCAAGTCATCTCTTGTGAATACTCTTATCCGGGAAAACAGAGTCATTGTCTCACCGGTTCCCGGAACTACCAGAGATTCCGTGGATACACGGTTCAGGTGGCACGGAGAGGATTTCATACTTACAGACACCGCGGGTATCAGAAGAAAAAACCGTGTACATGAGTCCGTGGAACATTACAGTGTCGTACGCGCGCTTGCTGCGATAGAACGTTCAGACGTATGTGTGCTCATGCTGGACGCGCGGGACGGTGTGACGGAACAGGACAAAAGAATTGCCGGAATGGCGCATGAGGCCGGAAAAGGCGTAGTAATAGCGGTGAATAAATGGGATCTCATTAAGAAAGAAACCGGGACGATGAAGGAGTTTACCGGGAGGATTATGAGGGAGCTTCCGTTTCTGAGTTACGCGCCGGTGCTCTTTATTTCCGTGAAAGATAAAGTACGGCTGCAGGATCTGATGTCGACAGTGTCTTCTGTGTCCCGGAGCCGCGCCATGAGGGTGCCTACCGGGCAGCTTAACAGTCTCATAGCGGACGCGGTCATGATGAAGCAGCCTCCGGCGGACAAGGGAAGGTACCTGAAAATCTATTATGTTTCACAGGTCGGGGTAAAGCCGCCGCTTTTCAGTTTTCAGATAAACAGCCGTGATCTCCTGCATTTCTCTTATACACGGTACCTTGAGAACAGGATTCGTGAAGTATACGGTTTTGAAGGAACTCCGGTAAAATTTGTGTTCAGGGAGAAGAAAGAGAAAGACGGGTGAAGTCCGGTTGTCCTTTCTTCCGGTAATGTTTGTATTACTATCATTTATACAGTTGTTCAATTTTATATGCCTTTATATGCCGTTATATTATCGCCGACGGTTACGGGCGGAAAGACAGACAGCGCTAAAATAATCAGTTGAAATCTAAAAGGGTTCAAAATGGATAAAACACTCTTGTTCTTTTTATCTGTCATAATTGCCTATTTTCTGGGGAATATATCTCCCTCCACGCTTATAGGACGTGCCCACGGGATAGACATAAAAAAAGAGGGAAGCGGAAACGCCGGAACGACAAACACGCTAAGAGTGCTCGGCGTCAGGGCGGCCGCCGTCACGCTTGTTATTGACGTCGGCAAAGGGGCTCTCGCTGTTTTTCTCGGTTCCGTGATTTCCGGAAGAGAGGCGGCCATGTACTGTGCGCTCGCCGCGTTTCTCGGACATATATGGCCTGTACTTTTCAGGTTCAGGGGAGGAAAGGGCGTTGCGGTCGCTTTCGGCGGAATACTGGTGCTGAACTGGAAAATGGCGCTCATTTCACTCGCTCTGGTAATAATAACCGTGCTGATTACAAAAAAAGCGTCCTGCGGGTCGATCGCGGCCGCGGTTACGTTCCCTTTCGAGTGCCGGCTGATGGAACCTGATTTCTTCTATATAGGACTCGTCATGGCCGCTCTTCTGATATTCACGCACAGAAGCAATATAGTCCGCCTTGTAAGGCATGAAGAGGATAATATCGATTTTGAACGGTTTAAGAAGAAACGGACTTAGAAGAAACGGACTTGGCGGACGGCGGCCTGATTTTTATACCTGAATTTCGCGGAGTGCCGATTTGTGTCAGGGGTGATACGCGGCGGGCCTGACTCAGGGATAAATACTGTTAAAAGACGTAAATTTTCGGAGTCAGACAAAAGCCGCCCTGCCGGTAAAAGGTGAATACTTTTTAAAAGCACAAACTTTCGGAGAAACATACAATGGAGAAGATTACGGTAATAGGCGCGGGAAGCTGGGGCACTGCCCTCGCTGTCTCACTCGCCGCCGGAGGTCACACGGTTTTTCTGACGGCCCGGAATCCGGAGCATATCAGAAAAATGAAGTCTGAAAGGGAAAACAAAAAATATCTTCCGGGTGTAAGACTTCCGGGAGGGGTAAATCCCGAAGAATCCTATGATATTGCGATTGAGGGTTCTTCCATAGTTATCTTCGCGGTTCCCTCGCAGAATTTCAGGTCGGCGCTGGAAGACGCAGCGCCTTTCCTGACAAGCGGAACAGTGCTCGTAAATGTCGCGAAGGGGATAGAGAGGGGAACGCTTCTCAGGATGTCACAGATTGCGGGGATATTGAGACGCGATCTGCCTTATGTGGTTCTTTCCGGACCTTCACACGCGGAAGAAGTCGGGAGGCTGCTTCCTGCCGCTCTTGTGGCCGCGTCCGATAACGCCGACGCGGCTGAGGATGTGCAGAAGCTTTTTATGAATGACAGACTCAGAGTATATACGGGGCAGGACGTCTGCGGTGTGGAACTCGGCGGGGCCCTTAAAAATATCATTGCTCTCGGTGCCGGGATTTCTGACGGTATCGGATTCGGGGATAACGCGAAAGCCGCGCTCATGACACGCGGAATGGCGGAAATATCGAGACTGGGAGAGGCGCTGGGGGCGCGTCCGGAAACATTTGCCGGACTTACGGGAATGGGAGATCTGATAGTTACATGTACCAGTATGCATTCGAGGAACAGACGCTTCGGTATACTTCTGGGAGAGGGAATTCCGCCCGAAAAGGCGCTCGCCAGGATCGGCATGGTTGTCGAGGGTTATTATACCGTGGATGCCGCCGTAAAACTGGCTGCTGATAACAATGTAGAGATGCCCATTTCGGAGAGCATTTACCGCTGTCTCGAAGGAGAACTTACACCCGGGGAGGCGGTCAACAGGCTTATGGGGCGTCCGAGAAAAGATGAGGGTAAGGTATGAATAAAGCATTTCATATAACCACTTTCGGATGTCAGATGAACGAGCATGATTCTGAAATAATGGCAGGCATGCTTGAAAAAGCCGGTTTTATAAAGGCGCCCGATCGCGGCTCGGCTGATATAGAGATCATCAATACCTGCAGTGTCAGAGAAAATGCGGACAACAGATTTTTCGGCACTCTCGGTCTGCTAAAAAAAAGAAAAACGGATGATCCGGAGTTTCTTGTCTGTGTCTGCGGCTGTATGATGCAGCAGGAGCAGACAGTAAACAAAATCAAAGAAAAATATCCATGGGTCGACCTGGTTTTCGGAACAAATAACATACACAGACTTCCGGAACTTATTCAGAGTGTAATCACGAAACGTGAAAGCGAAATCGAGATATGGGGCGAGAGAGACGGTATAGTTGAAGGACTTCCCGCGGACAGGCTTTATAAACACAAGGCATTCGTGAATATAACATTCGGGTGCGATAATTTCTGCACATATTGTATAGTGCCGTATACGCGCGGACGTGAAATAAGCAGGCATCCGGAGGATATTCTGTCGGAAATTCATAAACTCGCGGATGACGGAGTTAAAGAAGTGCAGCTTCTCGGTCAGAACGTAAATTCCTACAGAGGCGTTTTTCGCGATTCTTCTGAAACACATTCAGGATCCGTACGTGATGACGGTATATGCACTTTTTCGGAACTCATCAGGCTGGTTGCGGAAGTGCCGGGCATCGAACGTATCAGATTCATGACATCACATCCTAAAGATCTTTCGCCGGAACTCATTGAAACTTTCCGGGAAGTGCCGGAACTCTGCCGGAATATACATCTTCCGGTCCAGTCCGGAAGCGATCGTATACTTAAAAGGATGAACAGGAAATATGACAGGAAGAAGTATCTTAACCTTGTTTCGGATCTCAGAAGGGCGGTGCCCGAAATCACTGTTTCCACAGATATAATCGTCGGATTTCCCGGAGAAACGGAAGAGGATTTTCTCGATACTCTGAGTCTCGTTAAGGAAGTGGGATATGATTCAGCTTTCACTTTTCTCTATTCAATCAGGAAGGGAACTCCGGCGGCGGAATATCCCGACCAGGTTCCCGATGAAATTAAACACGAACGGTACGACCGCCTCACTGAGATCGTGAATGCCGGAAGCCTCGTTAAAAACCGTGCCTGTGAGGGACATGTTTACAGAGTTCTGACAGACGGTCCGAGCAAAAGGGACGGAGGGAAGCTTGCCGGGAGAACGGACGGATTCAAGCTTGTGAACTTTTCTGTAAATAATATACCTTACGGAAGTCCGTTCGCGGGAAAGACTGTAAATGAAATATCAAATATGCTTACGGGAAGTTTCGCCGATGTCAGAATCACAGAGGGGAAGACTTTCAGTCTTGACGGTGAACTGGTGATTTAAACTGATATCCGGCCATCGACACAATATTGTACGGATTTTAGAACAGGGATGAGATGTTATGGGAAAACTCAGATTTTACATAGCGCTCCTGGCCGGCAGGATGTCCGTTCCCGCGCTTAAACTGACAAAGCATAAAGGCACGACATTCCCGGGCAGGCTGGCGCTCCGTATCTGTCCGGAATTTCTGCGGTACGCGAAGTTTCCGGAAGAGATCATCGCTGTTACGGGAAGCAACGGGAAGACTTCGACAGTGGAGATGACGGCGAAGATACTTGCCGATGCAGGTCTTAAGGTGATTTATAATAAAGAGGGATCCAATCAGACAGAAGGTGTCGCGACCCTCATTATCTGCAATTCATCACTGACAGGCAGAACACGCGGGGATGTTCTTCTTCTTGAGAGCGACGAAAGGTACGCGAGGCATACGTTTAAATGGTTCCGTCCGACTCATTATGTGATTACCAATCTGTACCGTGATCAGATGACACGTAACGGACACCCGCAATGGGTTTATGATGCTGTCCGTCATTCAATATACCCGGAGACCACGCTTATACTGAACGCGGACGATCCTCTGGTGGCGACGTTTGCCGGGGGACACGATCCCGAAAGAGTCAGATGGTTCGGTCTGGAAGAGAATCCCGCAAGCACGAAGGAACACCGCGGCATGTATAACGACGGCGCACGCTGTCCGGTATGCCGGGGGAAAATGGAGTATTCCTGCTATCAGTTCGCTCATATCGGTCACTATAAATGTACCGTTTGCGGCTACAGCAGGCCGGAACCCGATTTCGCAGGCACCGCTCTTGATCTCGAAAACGGCGTACTTACCGTTAATGAACGGACCGACATACACCTGGCGTTCAGAAGCATATACAATATTTATAATATTCTGGCCGCGTGGTCGGTATGTTCATTACTGGGAATATCTCCGGATGAGATGGCAGGCTCAATCGATAATTATATCCTTAAAAACGGGAGGAACATACGGTTTACGGCGGGAAACCGCAAGGGGACCCTTCTCATCTCCAAACATGAGAATTCTGTAGGCTACGATACCAACCTGTCTTATATACGTTCTCTGAATCAGGACTGCGAGGTGATGGTTATCGTGGACGCGGTCTCAAGGAGATATTTCACCGGTGAAACAAGTTGGCTCTGGGATATAGATTTTGATCTGCTCGACGCCCCTCATGTAAAGAGGATCTGGCTCTGCGGAAAATATGTGAATGATCTTGCTCTGAGGTTTGATTATACCCGCGTGAGCGCCGACAGGACGGAACTCAGAGGCAGCATAGCGCAGGCGTTTACAGAACTTAAAGATGAAGGCAATCTGCCTGTTTATGTCGTCACATGTTTTTCGGACAGAGACAAAGTTCTCTCTCAGGTGGAACTCGAACAAGGAGGCGATTGACAATGGAACTTACTGTTCTTCATCTTTATCCTGATGTTATGAATCTTTACGGCGAGTATGCCAATTTAAAAGTGCTTTGCAGACATCTGAGTTCACTCGGCGTAGAAGTGACTGTACGGGTCGCGGAAGCGGACGATAAAATTTGTTTTGACGATGCCGGACTCATCTATATGGGATGCGGTACGGAACGTATGCAGAAATTTATAATGGAGCGCCTGCGGTCAGAGGGAGATTCGTTAAAAGCCGCTGCGGAAAGGGGCGCCGTCGTACTGTTCACGGGAAGCGCAATGGAAATACTTGGGGCGTCGGTTACCGACTCTGAAGGAACGGTATATCCCGCTCTCGGGTTGGCGGATTTCACGACGGTTGAGACAGAGAAACGTATAACCGAGGACGTAATAGCTCTGACAGATCTGACAGGAGATCCCGTGGCAGGTTTTATGAACAAATGTTCGCTTACATCCGGCATAGATACACCGCTGTTTTCAAAACTCATGCTGGGATTCGGAAACGAGAAGGAACTGGGGGCCGAAGGGTACAGAAAAGGGAATATTCTCGCGACGCATATAACGGGGCCGGTACTTGTAAAGAATCCTTCCCTAATTGATGCGGTAATTCGTCTTCTGGCAAAGAACAGAGACTGGATTCTTCCGGACAGCCTGCCGCGTTTTCCACATGAAGAGGATGCTTATAATGTGACGCTGAGTGAACTTAAAGCACGGGTGAAGGGTTAAATAACAATTTGTTCTGAAAGAGAAACGGCGGCAAAGCTTCGGCTGAAGCGGCCGTCCCCGCAGTTCTGTATGATTGATATAATGCCGTTTTTCAGGGGGAGGGGCAGACATGACTTACAACAGAAAAGGATATTTCATACTCGTCCTGATTATAATGGGACTTCTTTTCGGAACCAGGCTTCTGCGGCTGGGCGGAACCGGCGCGAAGGCGGCCCTTTTTTCTCTTCTTTCCATGCTGCCCGGAGTGATACTCGCAATCACGGTTCATGAATTCGGTCACGCCCTGGCATCGGACAGACTGGGTGATCCCACGCCGAGGCGTCAGGGACGGCTGTCACTTAATCCTTTGCGGCATATAGATCCGTTCGGATTCCTTGCTCTGGTGCTTTTTCATTTCGGCTGGGGGAAACCGGTGGAAACAGATGAGAGGTACTACCGAAAACGCAGACAGGGTCAGATAATCGTGTCTCTCGCCGGAGTTCTTATGAATCTTATCACTGCCGTGATACTTCTTGTTCTCCCTGTAAGACTGTTATACGCAAAAGCGGGAGGAGTCATGTACGGCGCTTTCGGCATAGCGTACACGATTTGCGCTGACGCTGCCTATATCAATATAGTATTAATGATTTTTAATCTCATACCGCTGCCGCCGCTCGACGGGTTTCAACTCGTCACGGCTCTGTTTGAGCTCAGAAGCAGGCCGTGGTACTTTAAGTTTTGTCAGTTGGGACCGTTCCTTCTCATTCTCTTCATCGCGTTCGGTGTCGTAGACAGAGTGCTTGAGCCCTGCGTGACGGCTCTTTATATGTTTCTTACGAAAATTCTCGTGTTCGGAGGAACAGGCATACCTATGTAAAGAGATCATTTATATGAACAGAGTGACACCGTCCGGACATGTACTCGGTCAGCAAAATAATGATATTTTGCGCAATATTCGCTATCGCTGTGCTGTATTTCAAAATAAACAAAATACAGGAAAAGAGGGTTTACCGGAATATCGTTCCGGTAAATTATAACGGTTGAATTTTCAACAGAGATCGATGCCGATATTATAACGTGAAGAGGGGTTATCCACGTGTGTCCGCGGAATTGTATACAATTTCATCTGTTCTCTCATTTTATAAAGTTGAAAGTAAAAATCCGATAAAATCAACAATCCAAAGCCGCAGAACGTTTTGTCAACCGGTTTTATCCACAAATTTTAAGATAATTCTGATTCTCAGGGAGAAATTGAAGAAAAGTTACCGCCGCCTGAATTTCTGAGATGTAATTAACGATTATTAGGTTACTGTTCAGAGGGTAAGTGAACATAGGCAGCTATCGGCGGCGGCATAACAC
>CAZTIY010000003.1:21506-40715 GCA_964613765.1 uncultured Eubacterium sp. | reverse complement strand
AGGAAGGAGAATCTTAATGAGAAAAAGAGTTGTCCTTCTGGCAGTTATGATGATGATCTTAGGCTCCGTATTTTCATACGGGGCCTCTGATTTAAATAAGACACATGTTTATACAGCCAGAACGGAAAATGATGAAAGCTATGCCGCGGAGCGGGAGATAACAGAAAACGGCGTAAGATACACACTTGCGGGCACCAATTATTCATCGGAAGTTCTTCCGGTTCAGAAGATTACAATAAAAAATCTCGGAAGCAGGCACGCTCCTGACACACGTTCGTTCGTAACAGACGGCGAGGAGATGAAAATGTACCTTGACGAAGGCAGTACGACCTATACGAAGAATACCGAAACAAGGACCGTGCAGTACAAGGGTCAGACGGTAAGCGGTTTCGAACCGGGCGAAAAGAAGAAATTCAAGGCTCACGGAACGACCGTTACGGGCGATCTTCTCAAGGTGGTTAAAAAAGGTAAAGTCTACGAGAAAAAGATCACGCTTCCCGCAAGTTTCGTTGGAGACTCTGAGGACAAATACTTTAAATTCGCGGGATCTCACACTCTGTGGCCTCTTAAGACGGAAGCTCCCGTATGGGAGGGCTACGAGGAGGATATTCTCGACTACCTTAAACTCGATAAAGACGTATATACGATAACCGGCGCGAAATGGGGCGAGAAGAAGCAGAACGGCCGGCACATTACCTGCGACGCGGAATTCTACGCGACCAAGAAAGTTCAGGATTACGCCGCGACTTACAGAATCCCCGGACAGGGATACACTGCCGAAGCTGTTTATAAAGGATATAAAATAACGGCGACATCGGTATATGATCGTACAGAACCTGAAGAAATGTCTGCGGATGAAACCGTGATTTCAGAACCTGAGGGGGAACCGGAGCAGGAACCCGCAAAGGAAGGTCCGTCAGCGACGCAGAAAATCATATTCGCTGGCGCGTCCGTCGCCTGCGCCGGGGGAACCGGCGCAGGCATTATTCGCCGCCTGAGGCGGAAAATACGCTGATTCGTAAGATTAACACCTGCTGTTTTCGATATGATTCCGCCGCGGTGACACCGATTCGTATCTTTTTCGTGATATATCTTCAATCGAGCGTTGAAATCCGTTTTTCACCCCGGCTTTTACCTGGTTTAACCGATAAAACCGGTTTTAACCGGTCTTTTACAGATATTTCTTGCTTTAGAAACGGAGCTGCTGTATACTAACTCTGTTCGCTTTGACGGACATATCAAGCACACTCCGGTTATCCCGGGATGGTGCCGCGCTGTGACGGGGCGCGGTTTAATCGGGCAGGGCCGGATGGAAGTTTTCAAAACCAGGAGGAAGAGATGTCAGTAGTATCGATGAAACAGTTGCTGGAAGCGGGAGTCCATTTCGGGCATCAGACCAGAAGGTGGAATCCTAAGATGGCGCCCTACATTTTCACGGAAAGAAACGGGATCTATATAATAGATCTTCAGCAGTCGGTCAGACTGATCGATGAAGCTTACGCTTTCCTTAAGAGCGTTGCCGAAGAAGGTAAGCAGGTCCTGTTTGTAGGGACCAAAAAGCAGGCGCAGCATGCCGTGGAAGATGAGGCGAAACGCTGCGGACAGTTCTATGTCTGCGAGAGATGGCTCGGCGGAATGCTGACGAACTATAAGACGATATCGGGAAGAATCAAGCGCCTCAACGATCTTGAGAAGATGGAAGAGGACGGCACGTTCGAAAAACTTTCCAAAAAAGAGGTCACAAAGCTTAGAGCGGAACACGACAAACTTCAGAAGAATCTCGGCGGTATACGGGAGATGAGAGGAATGCCGGCGGCGATGTTCGTTGTGGACCCCAAGCAGGAGAAGATAGCCATTAACGAGGCGCACAGGATGGGAGTGCCTGTCGTGGGCATGGTAGACACTAACTGCGATCCTGACGATGTTGACTATGTGATACCCGCGAACGATGACGCTATCCGTGCCGTGAAACTCATTACGTCGCTTATGGCCGACGCCGTTATAGAGGGGAACCAGGGCGAAAGTTTCGACGAGGGCGATGCCGAAAACGAAGAAGAGAGCCTTGAGGCGGATGATGAACTGAACCCGGAAAGTGAAGAAGACCGGGAAGACGCGGACGCCGAAGAAGAGGACGAAGAGTGAAGCGCACAGCATACTTGCGATAAACGGGATTCCGGCCGCGCGGAGGTCACATCGCAGCACGGAAGAGAGCAGGCGGGAGTTATGATGTTTCCGTAAACGGACGCCGCTCCCACGGAATGTTCCGGGAGGGTTGCCGGTAAGAGTCCCGTATATACCGGGTATTCAGAAGAAGTGAGGTAGGAGATATGAAAGTAACAGCAGCGTTGGTTAAAGAACTGAGAGACAAGACGGGCGCCGGAATGATGGACTGCAAGAAGGTTCTGGTAGAGGCGGACGGAGATATAGACAAGGCGATGGATCTTCTTCGGGAGAAGGGGCTGTCAAAGGCCACTAAGAAGGCGGACAGGATAGCGGCGGAGGGGCTTACCCGCATAGCTTTTAACGAGGATCATTCGAAAGCCGCCATCGTGGAAGTCAACTCTGAAACAGATTTCGTCGCGAAAAATGAGGAGTTCGTTTCCTTCGTAGAAAAGATATCAGAGATGGCTGTTGATAATGAAGCGCAGGATATGGACGCGTTCATGGCGCTTCCGTATGAAGGAGAAGGAACCGTTAACGACGCTCTCATCCAGAGAACCGCGAAAATCGGCGAGAAACTCAGCATCCGCAGATTCCTGAAAATGGAGACACCCGGCACGGTGTATACCGGTTATATCCACGGCGGCGGAAAAATCGGAGTTGTCGTAGGAATAAAGACGGATGCTTCATTCGGTGAGATCGAGACTGTGGGCAAGGATGTGGCGATGCAGGTCGCGTCCATGTCGCCGAAATTTGTGACAGAATCCGAGGCGGATCCCGCCTGGCTCGAGAGCGAGAAAGAGATAGCGAAGCAGCAGCTTCTTAATGAGGGGAAACCGGAGAATCTTGTAGAGCGCATTATCCCCGGTAAAATCAAGGCAGTCATGAAAGAGGTATGCCTTGTTGACCAGAAATTCGTAAAGAACAGTGATCAGACTGTGGGCGAATATGTGTCATCGGCAGCCGAATCTCTGGGGAAAGCCATGGAGGTAACCGAGATGGTGCGCTATGAGGTAGGCGAGGGCATCGAAAAGAGAAGTGATGATTTCGCCGCTGAGGTCGCCGCGCAGCAGAAGGCGGCGCAGAAATAAGACCGTACGGAAGTATTCCGGGTTGCGCCGCTGTCTCAGACTGTCACAGACTGTCTCAGACTTCACGAAGTTTGTGATTGAAGACCTTAAGGAACAACAGGGTCCGGAACATCGCGCGTCAGTAAAACCGTGTCAGGGGTCGCGCCGGTTCCGGACCTGATTTATATCCGCTGACAGACCATGGCAGATCAGTCGTTTGATGCACCCGGAGCGGATCTGTCGTCGCACCCGGAGCAGATTTATCGTTTGACGGATCGGGAGAAGATCGGTCGTTTGACGGACAGGGAGCAGGCAGGTCGTTAATATAAATCCGGTTCGCAAAATTCCGGCACTTAATACTCCCGCAGAGTTCGTATATTGTTTTGCGGCGCGGAACCGGAGAATTATTATATTTGGAAGAATGAGGACGGAGCGGATCCGGTGCAGAAAGACGGTGATTTTATGAAATACGCGCTGAACATTAACAGTGAGAAATGCAAGGGCTGCGGCCTATGCGTGCAGTTCTGTCCGGAAGGGGTTCTGGAGTTCGACCGCAGCGTACTTAACGGAAACGGAGTAAAACCGGTAATCGTTACTGAACAGGATGCCTGCACGGGCTGTCAGAAGTGTTCTGTCATCTGTCCGGACGCGCTGATTACCATAGAACGGACAGAAGAATGCGTTCTTCACGGTATGTCTGAGGTATGATCAGGCGGAGGAAATCACTTAACCGGTTCTTACGGTACGCCCCGGGAATCGCGGCAGCCGCTTCATGTTTTCGGATCTTCGAAGCATTCTCTCAGAATCGCGATGAACTTCCGCATATCGGAATTCAGATTATGGTCGGCCAGGTAAACGGCATAGATACAAAAGCGTCGGTCATCGTCGTTCACCGGACGGGATTCGACAGTCGGGAAGAATTCTGAAACACCGCGGTTTGTAATTCCGTAAGAAACAGCATCGGTCTTCGCTACTATAGAGTATATTTGATCACGGCTGTCCGCCAGAATGTTTCTGCCGGGATTGCCGTATTTTATATTGTTAGCGGCGAGACTGTCAAAATGGTCGTTACTGCCTGTCAATAGCCGAACCTGCGGATATTTAACAAGATCTGATATATTAACATTTTTAAGTTTGGACAGCGGATGTCCCTTTCGAAAGAATGCGAACTGCCTGCTGTAAGTTATGTGAGTGAACCCGACGCGCTTGTTTTCCATTTTCTTCAGTGCCTGTTCCAGTTGTGACTGTTCCACATGTATAATACCGATATCGCTCCTGTGTTCAGTCACGTCCTTAAAGACGTTCAAATTGTTGTTTTCTCTCAAAATCAGCGAGTAACCCGGTTCATTTTCAAGATATTTCTCATAATAACTGATGAGCGCGCTGTTAACGAAAGTATAGCGGTTGCTTGAGACACGCAGTACGGCGGTCCTGTCAGTGCTCCGGGAATAATCCTCTTTCAGTTCTTCTATATTCTTTACAAATTCACTGATCGTTGTCAGAAAGACATAACCTTCAGGGGTAGGCACTGCGCCCCTGCTGGAACGCTCAAAGACTTTAAAACCGAGATCCCTCTCGAGGTCACGAATGGACTGGGAAAGCGCGGGCTGGGAAATATATAAAACTCTTGCCGCCTTATTCATTGAACGGCATGCGTATATTTCCAGAGCGTATTTCATTTGCTGAAGATTCATTGTAACACCTCCGCTTCGCGGCCGATCTGCCGGTCGCCTTTTTCATATTTTTTGCGTTATTCATAATAAATCACTTATACATAGAAGTGCAATTCAATTACAGCATATCTTAAGGATAACTATCTTAGAAAGATTGAAAAACAGAGGATATTCACTGAATTATTTTTGAATAAGTTAAATAAATCTAATTTATTTATCAATGTTATATATAAGCATTAGTTATATGTATAATGTAATTTTATGATTATTTTTTCAAATTGACAAGTGCTATATTCGACGGAACAGAGCGAAATAAATTACATGATTAAGAAAGGACGGGTGTAAACATGAAGAAGAAAATGCCGGTGCTTTTTACATTCGATGTGGACGGTGAAACTTTATGGCGCTGCAGGGATCCCGAGAACGCGAACAGACCTGTGACGCTTTCGCAGGGGAGGTACGGTCCGGAGACAGGACTTCCCAGAATTCTTAAGCTTCTTTCAAAGTACGGCATCAAGGCCACTTTTTTCATTCCCGGTTTCACCGTGGCGCAGTATCCCGATAAGGTCAGGGAAATCGACGCCCTGGGACATGAAATCGGAAATCACGGCTGGTCCCATACATATCCCGATAAGCTTCCTGACAGAGAGACAGAACTTAAAGAAGATACGGACTGCAGTGACGCTATAGAAAAAATTACCGGCAGGAGACCCAGAGGGTACCGTTCGCCAGCCTGGGAGTTCGGAAAATATACTATCGGCATAATGAAAGAAATGGGATTTGAATACTCGTCCAATATGATGGACACCGAGGAGATCAGATACCTTGATACCGGTGCGGAAAAGACGGATATGGTCGAGTTCCCGATACACTGGGTTCTGGATGATGCGGCATACTGGCTCTACAGTCTTTTGACGCCCGGAAAGTGCATGCAGCCCCACACCGCGGTCGAGCAATACTGGAAAGATGAATTTGACGCGATTTTAGAAGAATTCAGAGATGAGGTCGCGGATAACGGAACATCGGATAAATGTTTTGTTCTTACATGTCATCCGCAGATCACGGGACGGCCCGCGAAAGTCAAGGTACTGGACAGACTGGCAGCGCATATTATCGAGTCCGGGGATGTTGAGTTTCTGACATGCGGTGAGGCCGCGGACAGGTTCAGAGAAACTCATCCGCCTGAGAAACGCTGAATCCTGTGACATTGTGAAGAAGTGCCGGCCCTTTCAGAAGGACGAAATCGTCAGAAGATCGTCAGAAGGATGTATCCGTCAGAGGAACATAATCATCAGAAGGACGTAATTATAAGAGTGACGGAGTGTTCTTAAGAGGATAAAAAGACGGCAAAGGGGCAAAGGAAGGATATTACTGTATGGATAAAAAATTAATCCTCGGGATTTCGAGCAGTCCGAGGAAGGGCGCTAATACGGATTTTATTCTCGAACATGCGTTAAGGTGCGCGGAAGAGTATGAATTCATTGCAACGAAAGCGGTATATCTCCGGGATTATGAGATTCATCCCTGTAATTCCTGTGTCGGGTGCTGCACGAAGGCCGCTGAGAGAAATAACGGTGAATACGCCTGTCTTTCTTTCAGGGACGGCATGGATGAGATATATCCTCTGCTTCTTGAATGTGACGGTCTGATTCTGGCGTCACCTGTGTATTTCGGACAAATCAACGCGCAGATGAAGGCTTTCATGGACAGGACAGAAGGCCTTCTGAGAAACGGCTTCAGCAAATACCGTAACGCGCTTTCCGGGAAGGTCGGAGGCGCGCTTACCGTCGGCGGCAACAGGAACGCGGGCGAAGAGTTTACTCTGCAGGGGATCCACTATTATTTTCACGTCCAGGATATGATAGTGGTCGGTTCCGGCAACGTGCCCATTCCCGGCTGTTACCTTGGCGGAGGTTCAACGACATGGCCTGAACGCGGAAGAAGCCGTGACGGAGTCCGTAAGGATGAGATCGGACTTAAAAGCTGCGGAAATCTGGGAAGGAAGGTCGCGAAAACCATAGGCGCTCTTAACGGAATCAACCTCGGAGACAAGGACCCTCTGACAATGCTTTCTGAAGAAAGTTTCATAAAGGCAAACGGTCTCTGATGTTCCCTAAGCGCCGTCCCGCTCAAATCTTTACTGACGTCTTTAATAACGGAGGACTTTATGCGGGGATGAGAGCCGCGGCCGGTTCAATAAAGCCTTTAATGACGGAAGACCGTATGTGAGGAATGAGACGCCACAACCGGTTCAAAGCCCGGCAGTAATAAAACCGGTAATCATTTGATTACGAAGATTACGAACCGGCGATTGACGGGATTATTGATTAACGTAACAGAGTTACCTGAAAATAAAAAAGTTATGAAAGGGTGATCCGATGAAATTCAAGCTGACTTTTAACAGTGAAAGATGTAAGGGATGCGGTTTATGTGTGCGGTTTTGTCCGAAGAAAATTCTGGATTTCAACACCGGTGTTTTTAACGAAAGCGGTGTCCATCCCGTGTATATTACGGATCAGGAAGCATGCACAGGCTGTCAGAACTGCGCGATTATGTGTCCGGACGCGATTATCAGAATCGAACGGACGGAAGAATGATGTGCGAACGGCATTTCCGCCGTCAGAGATTCTTTCAGGATATTGTTTAAGCGTAAGAAGGGAGATAGCTGATGTCAAAGATCCTGATGAAAGGAAATGAAGCAATCGCGGAAGCGGCGTTAAGAAACGGCTGTGACGCGTTCTTCGGATATCCCATTACACCGCAGAGTGAAATACCGGAATACTTCGCGAGGGAAATGCCGAAGCGCGGGAAACTGTTTTTGCAGGCAGAGAGCGAACTCGCGGCGATGAATATGTGCATGGGGGCCTCCGCGTCGGGAGCAAGGGTAATGACAAGCACATCCGGACCGGGTTACTGTCTTAAGCTTGAGGCTCTTGCGGCAATGACGCTGCAGGGACTTCCCGCGGTAGTTGCGGTAGTTATGAGAAACGGTCCTTCATTCGGAACTATGAAGGCTTCGCAGGAAGATTACCGCATGACAGGAAACGGCGGCTACAAAGTCATTAAATTTGCTCCCTCCAATGTGCAGGAAGCCGCGGAAATGACGTTCCAGGCTTTTGATATTGCCGATCAGTACAGAAATCCTGTAGTTATCATGGCGGACGGGATGATAGGCCAGATGATGGGCGCGGTTGACTTCGACAGAATGCCGGCAAAACGGACTGATCTCCCGCCTAAAGACTGGGCGCTTCACGGAAAGAATTCAAGAGGAGGAAAGGCTTCCGTCCACCTTTGTCCGATGGGTGAGTCACATTTCAAGACGAAACACTGGCAGGAAACGGTGCTTTATCCTTCCATGATTGAAAACGAGACACAGGTGGAGGTAAAGGGAATTGAGGACGCCGACATAGTTCTCACCGCGTACGGCACAGCTTCAAGAATGTGTAAACAGGTCATGAAGGAACTTGAAGACAGCGGAATCCGCATAGGGCTTATCCGTCCGAAGACGTTATGGCCGTTCCCGTACGGACCGTTCGCCGAAATCGGAGGGAACTGCAGGGCCGTCATCTGCGCTGAGATGAATATCATGGGTCAGATGATAGACGATGTGAGAATCGGTGTAAACGGCAGGTTCCCGGTGATTCACGCGGGGGACTCGGACAAAGATTTTCTAAGTCCGGCCGATATTAAGGCCGCGGTACTGAAAATATGGAGGGAGGTAAAGTAATGACGGTTTTATATGAAAGATCGAGATCGCTTAATGATTCTCCCTATACGTTCTGCCCGGGATGTACTCACGGAATAATTCTTAATACGGTATTAAGCGTGGTTGACGAGATGAATTTAGACGGCGACGCGATTGCAGTCGGATGCGTCGGCTGCGGCGGCTACATGCCGTGGTTCCTCGATATCGACACGATATTCTCTCTTCACGGGAGAGCGCCCGCGAACGCTACCGGAATAAAGAGGATGAATAAAGATAAGCTCGTTTTCACATATCAGGGAGACGGAGATCTTGCTTCAATCGGAACCGCTGAAATCGTTCACGCAGCGCACAGGTCGGAAAAAATTACGACCATATTCGTAAATAATACCACATACGGGATGACAGGAGGCCAGATGGCGCCGACCACCCTTATCGGACAGAAAACAACCACTTCTCCCTACGGCCGTTCCGAGGAACATTGCGGGAAGCCGATACGTATGAGTGAACTTCTTGCCACAATAGACGGAGCGAAGTATATCGAGCGCTGCGCTGCCGACAGCCCGGCCCATGTGCGCCGTCTGAAGAAGGCGGTAAGGCATGCTTTTGAATGTCAGATGAAGGGGCTCGGATTCTCCATGGTGGAAGTGCTTTCCACATGTCCTACGAACTGGGGGATGCAGCCCGCAGACGCGCTTAAACGTGTGGAAGACGAATTGATTCCGTATTATCCGCTGGGCGTTTTCAAAGATTATGAAGACTGAGGAGAATGAATATGATATATGAGAAGATAATCGCTGCCGGGTTCGGCGGACAGGGCGCCCTCCGCACAGGTCAGATGCTGGCTTATGCTGCGATAAATCAGGGTCTGGACGCCGAATGGATGCCTTCCTACGGCGCGGAAATGAGAGGCGGCACCGCGAACTGCAGTGTCAGCATTTCTGATTCTGAAATAACGTACCAGCTGTTCACCGATCCTGACGCTTTAATAATAATGAATAACGCTTCGCTCGCGAAATTCGGCGGGATGCTGAGACCCGGCGGCATACTTATACTTGACAGTGACATAGCGACGGATGACGCAGGGAGAACGGACATCTCCGTTTATAAGATTCCGTCAGATGAAATAGCGGAGAAGGGCGGAAATCTTAAAGGATCGAATATGGTTCTTCTCGGCGCGTATCTCGCCTTAAAAGAGGAAATCAGACTTGAAACCGTCCGGGAAGTAATCCGGCACTCTTTCACGGGTTCCAAAGAGAAATACGTGGACAGAAATATAAGGCTTGTCAAAGCCGGTTACGATTATGTGAAGGAAAATTTCTGATGGATATAGGCTCAAATAACTCAAATAATAAAATTTACAGGATGTTTGTCATTAATCCCGGCTCTACATCCACGAGAGTCGCCTGTTACGAGAATGAAAAGGAAATAACGGGAGAAAAGCTTGAGCACCCGCCGGAGGAAATGGCGAAATTCCGCACAATTAACGATCAGCTTCCGCTGAGAAGAAGCAGGGTCATTTCATATATAGAGGATAACGGCATTGAAAACATTGACCTTATCGTATCAAGAGGTTCGGGCGGACGTCCGGTTCACTGCGGAGGATACGGAATAACGCCGCTTATGGTTGAAGAGGCGAAACGCGCCCCGTGGCCCCATGCGTCCAATCTCGGCTGCATGATTGCCATAGAGCTTATGGAGAGATTCAACTGTCCCGGCGTGATTTACGATGCTCCCCTCGCTGATGATTTCACAGAACTCGCCAAGGTTTCCGGTCTTCCGGAACTTCCGGTACAGAGAGGAGCCGGGCATACGCTGAATGAAAAGGCGGCGGGGAATATAGTGGCCGAACGTCTCGGTGGAGCGTATGAGGACTTCAATTTCATAATCTGTCATCTCGGAGGCGGAATTACTGTCAACATGCACAGTAAAGGGAAAATAACAGACAGTCACATCAACGCGTTCGCGCCGTCAAGGGCGGGAGCCCTTCCCATGATTGCCTTTACAAAAAAGTGTTTTTCCGGCGACTGGGACTTCGACTCGGCATATAAACGTCAGATGGGGATGGGAGGACTCATGGCTTACATCGGAACTTCCGATATGCGTGAAGTTGACAGGAGAATAGACGCCGGTGATGAAGAGGCGGATTTCTATCTGAATGCCATGATTTACCAGATCGCAAAGGATATAGGCGGTATGGCGGTAGTTACGAACGGCGACGTTGACCGGATTATTTTTACCGGTGAGATAGCGCATTCCGGACGGCTTGTAAGAAGGCTTTCGGAGCGTGTCCGGTTCATAGCCCCCGTGGAAGTCGTACCCGGCACATACGAGATGCAGGGTCTTGTTCAGGGCGCGCTCAGAATGCTCAGGGGAGAGGAGCCGGTTCGTGACTATGATACGGAAAATAATCTTTAAGAGAAAGGTGAGTCATGGATAAAAGAGAAGTGGTTGTGCGGGTCTCCAACAGACACATGCATCTTACGAGAGAGAGTCTTGATATTCTGTTCGGCGAAGGGTATGAGCTCCATGTTAAGAAGAGGCTCGATCCGCCGATATTCGCGGCTCAGGAGACCGTGACCGTCGCGGGGCCTTCGGGAGAAATCGGGAATGTACGCATCCTTGCGCCTCTCCGCGGTTATAACCAGGTAGAGCTTCTACTCTCTGATAATTTTAAATTGGGAATCGACGCTCCGATTGAGCTTTCCGGTTCGGATAATAAAGCGCCGCTTAAAGTGACCGGCCCCGCGGGAAGCATTGAATTCGACAAGGTTGCTCTGATAGCCAAACGTCACATCCATTTCACGGAGGAGCAGGCAAGGAATTACGGAGTAAAGAAAGGGGACACCGTACGTGTCAGAGTCGCCGGGGGAAAGAGGAAACTCATTTTTGACGATGTTTCTGTAGTGATAACTGAGGGTATGCCTGAACCTTCAATGGATCTTGATTTCGAGGAAGTAAACGCGGCCTGCCTTAAAGCGGGAGATTATGTCGAGATAATAGATGATTGAGGTCAGAGATAAATATTTACTGACGGATGAGGAGGCGTGAATGAAGAAAGACGCGATATATTTTAATCTGGAGAAGAATCTTCAGAACCTTCTTTACACTCTGGGAGAGATTGTTCAGCTTGAAAGTCCTTCCCATGAGAATAAGGAAATCTCTGATCTCTGCTGCGATTATCTGGAGAATTTGTGGCGGGATGCGGGCTTCAGGATGGAACGCATACATCAGGACACCTGCGGAGATGATTTATACGGTGAATACGGAGAGGGAGAGAAGACTGCTCTTATTCTGGGACATTATGATACGGTATTCCCGATAGGAACCATTAAATCCATGCCGTGGAAGGTGGAGGGGGACAGGGCTTACGGCCCGGGCGTCCTTGACATGAAGGGCGGCATAGTGATGGCCTGCTACGCGGTTCGCGCGCTCAGGGAAATTGACGCGATGCCGAAGGGGACTGTCGGGATATACCTTGATGCCAATGAAGAATCGGGAAGTTTCTGCTCGATAGACAATATAGTAAATAAGGCGAAGGAATACAACTGTGTGCTTGTCATGGAACCCGGAGTTAATGAGATAGGTTCCGTGAAGACCATGAGATACGGAAGAGGCACGTATACCGTTACGGCACACGGAAGGCAGGCGCACTCCGGGAGTAATCCGCATGAAGCGATAAGTCCTTTTCTCGAGATAGCGCGCCAGCTTCTGAAAATAGAAGAATGGGGAAATTTCGAAAAGGATGCGACTCTTGCTCCTGTCGTCATAAGAGGGGGGATAGAGGGAACCTGCGTCATTCCCGAAACCGCTTCTTTCACGATGGATGTGCGTTTCCGGACAGAGGAGGCAATGGAACGTGTTCATGAGGAAATCATGAACATGAAGCCTCTCGATGACAGATACAGACTTACCGTGGAAGGGAAAAGGGATAAGCCGATCATGGTCGGGGATGAAGGATTATTAAGGCTCTTTGAGAAGGCGGCTGCCGATTATGACATAAACACGGCGCCTGTTATCTGCAGCGGGGGAAGTGACGGGAATTTCACTGCGGGAGAGGCCCGTGTGCCCACGCTTGACGGTCTCGGAATGAGCGGCGAGTTTCTTCATACGAAGGATGAATACATAAATGTAAATCACATCGTGCGAAGGACCGGCATATTCGCAAAGCTTTTGCAGATGCTGTCCGCGAAGGGCTGAGACCAGGGGCGTTTCTACAGTCCGGATTTATTAAATATATTATCGTGAGAAGGATTGTTGAGGAGGATTGTATGGAAAGAGATGTCGTTTCTGAACTTTCAAGAAATTACCCGACTTCCACTATACGTCAAATGTTCGTTTTAGCGGCTGATTATGATAAATATCCCGCCGCGAAGAAATATCCCGCATGGGCGAACACATGCAACGGAGAGCCTGACTTTCCCACGCCGGATCATATAGTCGAAGAGGCTGTACGGTCTCTGAGAGCCGGAGAAACGAAGTACGGGACAGAGTGGGGACTCGACGAATTGAGAGACGCCATAGCCGGGAAATGCTGCCGGGATATCGCGCCGGTATATGAACGGAAGCATATCGTCGCTACGACAGGGGGAGTAGGTGCGGTTATGCTCGCCATGATGACTGTCGTGAATCCGGGAGATGAAGTAATTCTTCCCGATCCCTGCTATACCTGTTATGAAGGTCAGATTCTCTCCATGGGAGGCGTTCCCGTAAGAGTGCCCATGTATGAGGAAAACGGATTCGTTTTCAGCGCGGAGGATCTTGAAGCCGCCGTAACAGATAAGACAAAAGCTATCGTAATGAACTTCCCGAGTAATCCCCTCGGCGCGGTTCTGACGGAGGAAAAAGCGAAAGAAATCGCGAAAGTAGTCAAGAAACATGAACTGATAGTAATTTCGGATGAAGTCTATGAAAAAATAGTCTTCGACGGATACAAACATTTCAGCATGGCTTCAATAGACGAGATCAGGGACAACGTGATTCTGGTAAACAGTTTTTCAAAGACTTATGCCATGACCGGCTGGCGCCTCGGCTATGTCGCCTGCACCAATGAAGATATAAACGCGAATATTTATAAGATGCAGCAGTCGTTTGTTTCCTGTCTTCCGATATTCATTATGAGGGCGGGCGTCGCGGCTCTTAACGGACCTCAGGACTGTGTCGAGGATATGAGAAAGCAATATGAAAAGAGGCGGAATCTCCTCGTTGAGGGGCTCAGTGAGATTCCGGGGATGAAGCCGTTCGTGCCGGTCGGTTCGTTCTGCTGCTTTGTGAATATAAAAGATTTAGGCGTGAATTCATGGGATTTCTCAGAAGCGCTTTTGAAAGAGGCCGGCGTTCTTACTGTCGCGGGAAGCGCCTTCGGCGGTATGGGAGAAGGATATCTCAGAATGTGTTTCGCGAGTTCGGATGAAAACATTATCACGGCCTGTGAAAGAATAAAAACTTATGTCAGTCAAATGTGAGTCAGTGCCGGTATTTCTGACTCAGCATGATAGATGGATAACAGTAGATGTCAGGGAGGAGTTAGTATGGATAGTTTGGTTAATTTATTAAACAGCATAAGCGGTTTCCTGTCCGGAAACCTCTTTATGTTCGTAATTTTGGGAACAGGTATAGGATTCACGATTCTGTTCGGCTTCCCGCAGTTCAGGCACATCGCGGATGCTTTCAGACTGGCCTTCGCGAAACCCGCTGATGAAGAGAACGGCGAGAAGGGCGTAAGTTCATGGCGTTCTTTAGCTACGGCAGTCGCAGGTCAGGTCGGTACCGGAAATATCGCGGGTCCTGCTACGGCAATTATGTCCGGAGGTCCCGGCGCCGTATTCTGGGTATGGGTCGCCGCCATACTCGGACAGGGCACCATCATGGCTGAGGCTATAGCCGCACAGCGTTATAAGACAACGCTCTCTGACGGAACTGTTGTCGGAGGTCCGGCGTATTACATTAACGCCGCGTTTCCTAACAAGTTCGGAAAGGTGCTGGGAAGCGCCTTTTCGGTAGTCTTTCTGATCGGATTCTCTATATCCGCCGCCATGGTGCAGGGGAACACGGTCGCGGACTCTTTCCGTACTTCATTTAATATTCCGCTTATAGTCACAGGATTAATTGTCGCGGCTATACTGATGCTCGTCGCACTGGGCGGGGTCAGCCGCATAACGAGCGTAACATCTTCGCTCGTTCCTGTAATGGCTGTGGTTTACATTGTATGCGCAGTAATCGTGCTGATTAAATACGGCGGGAACCTCATTCCTGCGCTCGGCGCCATATTCAGGTGCGCGTTCAGCGGGAAAGCTGTCTGGGGCGGATTCGTGGGTATTTCTGTAAGAGAGGCAATGCGTTACGGCATAATGAGAGGTCTGTTCTCGAATGAGGCCGGTGAGGGAACCACACCCCACGCGCACGCTATTGCGAAAGTGAAACACCCGTGTGACCAGGGGCTTGTGGCAATGGTGTCTATCGTAATAGATTCTCTCATCATTCTGACACTGTCTTCTCTGGTTATTCTTGCCTCCGGAGCTTATAAGACAGAGGAGCCGGGAATCGGAGTTGTCACAAAGGCGTTTGAGAATACCTTCGGCAAAGCCGGTCTTGTAATTATAGCTTTCTGCATTTTCTGCTTCTGTTTCTCGACTATTCTTGCCGCGTATTTTTACGGTCTGCAGAATATCAGAAAGCTTGTGAACAGCAGAAAATTCGATATTCCGTATATTGTGGTGATGGTCGGAATGTGCATATTCGGCACAGTGCTGCCGGTACCACTTGTGTGGGCTATCTGCGATGTGCTTAACGGATGTATGGTATTCATCAACGTCATAGGTCTGTGGGGCTGCGCTCCGGAGCTCCGCCGTCTCTGGAAGGAGTATCGTGAGGGCGGCACGGAATTAGACACCACTCTTAATGATATAAAGAGAAGAAAGGCGCAGTCAAAAACTAAGGCATGAAGCCTGTCCGCGGCGTAAAACTGATGATTCGCGATATATCAGGCCGATAAAAAGTGTGTATGCAGGTGTATGTAAATTCAAGTCCGTTTATCAGAAAAATACGTAAATTCCGGAAATAAATTCGGCAGAATCAGCAGTAAGGTTTTACACATCGGAGAAATGTTACTCTTTGACATATTTGTCCGGACGTTATTGATTGATTTATAAGGGAATCATACCGGAAATACTGAGACGTAATAGTAACCTGCTGTAATCTTCACTATTGTGTTTATCCCTTCGTTGGAAGAGGGAACATTTGATACTTATATTAAGCGGAGCGCGCCGGAACGTTCCGCTTTTGTATTGATTTAGCGCAGCATCACGTGAAACAGGAATGATCACAGGCTCCTGCATGAAACTGCATGCTAAGCTGCAGAAAAATTCCGCAGCGGTGTTATGCCGCCCCCGCAACTGACTGTGTTCACTTTCCTCTGAACCGATGTCATCAATTTAGTGAAGGGGGGGAAAAAAAGATGCGGGATATACGAAAGCAGGCGCATAGAATACAGAATTATGTTTACAAACTTATTATACTGTACGGGCAGCGGATTTTCGTGTAAAATAGCGGGTACAACGCGCGGAATGAATATGCCGTCACGCCGGTACAGATGCTGAAGGGTTGTTGTGCCGGCGCTGCGTAATCAATATTACGGCGGTGCGGCGTAATCAATATTGCGGCGGCGCGGCGGAACAGATGTTGCGACGGTGCGGAGGATTCAATATTTCACCGGTGCGGCGTAATCAATATTGCGGCGATGCGGCGGCATAACGGACAGCGGGGCAGTTTATCAAGTAAAGTAACAGGGGAAAGCGGAAAGGGATCTTGAAAAATGAACGATTCACTTCAGGCGGGCTGGTTTTCGGAAGAGACATCGCTTCCGCCCGGCGAAGACGCGAACAGAATACGCGGGCTTGAAGAACTGTCTCTGAACGCGTGGCCTTCTCACAAGCAGGAGCTTTACGACGGATGGCTCATCCGTTTTTCTCATAATTACACGCACAGGACGAACTGCGTGGAGCAGATCGCGGAGTCGAGACTGCCTGTGGAGGAGAAGATATCCTACTGTGAGTCGGTTTACCGGTCGCTTTTTACGCCGGTGATATTCAAAATCAGTCCTCTCCTTTATCCCGGTTTCGACAGTATGCTGGAAGAGCGCGGGTATCGCAAAGAGCATGTGAATGAAACCATGGTTATGGAGGAAGAGAATTTCCGCCCGTGGGAGCCGACGGATGTGGAATATGAGTTTTACGGAAGAAATTCAGGACTTCCTTCAATCACGGGCTACCCCGGCGGAATTATAGTGCAGCTCCGCGACAGGATTACGGAAGACTGGATAGACGGTCTTTTCCGTCTGAACGGCACAACGAATCCCACGCTCCTGCGCATTGTCCCTTCCATGTATCACGCGATACCTAAAGAGACTATCGCGGCGAAAGTTGAAATGAACGGAAGGATGGTCGCGACAGGCCTCGGGATTCTGGACAGGGGCTATGCGGGCATATACGCGATGTATGTGGATCCCGGAATGAGGGGTAAACACCTCGGGAAAGCGATACTGAGCACGCTGCTTATTGAGGCTGCGAAAAAAGGGTATAAAAAAGCCTATTTACAGTGCGTTAAAGGTAATAACACAGCAAAGAGTCTGTATGAAAGCACGGGATTCCGCGCGATGTACAGCTGCTGGTTCCGTGTTCATGAATAAATAAGCCCGCACGGATTGTGACGATACATGTGAACACATAATGTGCGCCGGGACGGGCAGTCATCCTGTAGAGTTCGCCCGGTTCCCGGGATGCCCTGCCGTGGCTTTCAGATAATAATTTTTCTGTTCAGATAAATCAGACTCTAAGGGGGCTGAGAGCCGATGTTGGAATCGATACGTCGAAAAACGGCGAAAACAGACCGGAAAAAGCTTGTGCGTCTTGATATCCTTCTGGCGGTGCTGGCTGTTTTGATGATTTTTGTTTACTGGCTCGTCCCGACGAAAATCGACGTCACATACAGGCAGCTGTCGGGTGATAAGAAACTGACCGTGAGCACCCGCGCGTCTTCACTCGGCGCGCTTGAAAAAGAACTTGTCAGGAAGAATGTCATTAAGGAAAACGAAAATCTCGTGTTCCCGGCCGGGGATACGATTATTAAGAGCGGCCTTGAGTGCACGATTCTGACAGGCGAAAACGCTGATTGTATTATCGGCGGCGAGAAAAAGGATTACATCAAATATCCGGGGACTATAGACGAGAATCTTTCTTATAACGGCATCTCTTATTCCGATACCGATGTGATAAATCCGGCCCTTGATGAGGAAATGGCTTCTGATACGGCACTTCGTGTATATCGCGTAAAGTATGAGGCGGAGGACAGGACGGAAACCGTGAAACCCGAGCTCAATCTGGTAACCCTGGACAGTTCGCTTTCCTCAGGCGCCGTGAGAAAGATCGACGGGAAGGCAGGCAAGGCTGTATTCACATATACGACGAAATACGTTGACGGTAAAAAAGTCTCAACCGATAAGAAGCTGAAAGAATGGATAGAGAAGAAAGTGGACGACGAAATTCGTCTTGGAACTTCAGCGACAGGACAGAAAGGAAAAGTTAAAGTCGTAAGAACTTTCACAGGCAACTGCACGGCGTATTATTTCGGTAACAATGCGGTGGGAGCGGCAGGCACACGCTGTCACTACGGCACCTGCGCGGTCGACCCGTCAGTCATTCCGTACGGCACGAAGCTGTACATAGAAGGATACGGCTACGCTGTCGCGAATGACTGCGGCTCCGCTGTCAAAGGAAACGTTATAGATGTTTACATGAGGAGCACGGGCGAAGCGCTGCAATGGGGCAGAAGGTACCGGAAGGTCTATGTTCTGGGATAAATGTCCGGTTAGGCAGGGAAGAATGACCGGATCTCCGGAAACCTGAGAAATCCGAAGAGAGGCCGGACTTATCACGACTGAAATAGAAATATCAGATATTATGAAATAAAAACGCCGGGGTCCGTTACGGAGAACTCCGGCTGCTTCATATAATGACCCGTACAAGACTTGAACTTGTGACCTTCTGGTTGTCACCCAGACGCTCTCCCAACTGAGCTAACGGATCGCGACAACGGGATTATATCACGGTTGTGCTGTAATGGGTAGATTTTTTTGGAATTAATACTCTGTAGATTTTTTTGGAATTAATACTCCGGAAATTCCCCGGATTCTTACATCAGTATTTTGAGTTTACACAAAACTTGAAAAGGTCCCAAAACTTGAAACGGTCCCCCGAATTCTGTGTTTTCGAGGAACAGATGTTGCCCTTCTTATACGCTCAGCGAAGAAGCGTACATAATTTCAACATCTGAGCGCTGATTTTACGTTTCCGTCCCGTAAACGCTTCTTTTTTGCCGGGACATACATCGGGTTAACAGGCTGTCTTATTTAAATACAGAAGAATTTGATTTCCGGAACGTAATACGGGCCGGCGCAAAATTGAGAATTTGCAGATACGGTAAAACAGAGACAAGAGCGTAATTCAAAAGGGACGGATTTTCGCCGTCCCTTTGCCGACGGGTTTCCGGTATCGCACTGTCCTTGCGGAATATGCGTCTGACATCCTTCCGTCGCGCCGTTTACTGT
>CAZTIY010000003.1:0-21496 GCA_964613765.1 uncultured Eubacterium sp. | reverse complement strand
AGGTCCCGGAAATTACGCAGACACATACATAATATCGGCGTTTCTAATATATAAACCGCTCTGCATTCACAGCACCGGGGAATTCTGCCGCGGGCATTATGAGAGCGCGGCGGTAAGTATTGCCATTTCGTAGACTTCCTCAGCGTTGCAGCCTCTGGAAAGATCGTTGATCTCCGCGTTGAGCCCCTGGAGAACGGGCCCCAGGGCCTTGAAGCCGCCGAGTCTCTGCGCGATCTTATAGCCTATGTTGCCCGATTCTATATTCGGGAAAATGAAAACGTTGGCCTGTCCCGCGATCTCTGAATCAGGGCACTTCGTCTTCGCGACGACAGGAGATACGGCGGCATCGAACTGGAATTCCCCGTCGATCGCGAGGCCGGGATAGCGCTTCTGAGCTTCAATGACAGCGTCATGCGACAGTCTGACAGTCCCGCCTTTGCCCGAGCCTTTCGTAGAAAAACTCAGGACGGCGACTTTTGGATCGAGACCGAAGAGTTTTCCTGTGTTTGCGCATTCATACGCAACCTCGGCGAGTTTTGCCGCCGCCGGCAGAATAACATTTCCTTCTTTATCCTTATCATCCTGATAATCGATATTTATAGCGCAGTCGCCCATGATCAGGACTTCTTCTCCCCTAATGAGAACGAAGCAGGAACTTACGAGATGCGAACCGGGTTTCGTCTT
The DNA here is from genome assembly GCA_964613765.1 of uncultured Eubacterium sp. Taxonomy (GTDB): domain Bacteria; phylum Bacillota; class Clostridia; order Peptostreptococcales; family Anaerovoracaceae; genus Aminicella. The sequence goes on along the minus strand of CAZTIY010000003.1, from coordinate 20,812 downwards.
TATAAGCTGGAGCGCGGGACGTACGGTGTCCGCCGTCGAATAAGTGGCGCCGCCGAGAAGGCAGTCCGCCTTTCCCGTTTTGACAAGCATCGTCCCGAAATAATTTCCGTGTGAGAGAGCCTCCCTGACTTCTTCACGGGACATTTTCCCTTTTCGGAGTTCTGCCATCACGGTAATCATTTCTTCCGTTCCCGGGTAGTCTGAGGGGTCGATTATCTCGCATTCAGAAATGTCGAATCCCGTTTCTTCCTGCCCCTTCATAAATTCTTCCCGGGTTCCGATAAGGACCACATTCATAAGCCCCTCGGATGTCAGCGCGGACGCTGCCTCCAGTATCCTCGGATCCGGTCCGTCAGGAAGTACGATGGTTTTACTTTCTTTTTTTAATTTCTCCTTCAGTAAATCTAAAACTGCCATTTCACTAACCTTTCTTTTCGCTTATACAAGCCGCGCGCGGTTGTTCCGGGCATCCGCCGTACACGCTGTGCGAGGTTGTCCCCGGAATCCGTAACAGGCGTTTCGGATAAGACATATTGGATTGACGCCCTTAATTATAATCAGGAAAGTATAATTTTTCAATGTACCGCGTTCGCGGCCTTTTATTAACAGTGTAGCTTTATATATACGGAATAATCAGGCGTTGTATATTTCCCGCGGTTTAAGTTATAATGCAACAGACGCCGCCCCGGGTCTTCGAGATAACGGACGCAACCTTCAGGGGAAGGGGCTCCCGCGTACTCATTTTCATTAACGATTATTTCAATTGCCTGGCCGCAGGCTCAGTCATGAGAATGGAATTATATGGATATCTATCTTATTCGTCACGGGCAGACAGACTTCAATGTGGAACACAGACTTCAGGGTCAGATGGATACCGACCTGAATGAAGAGGGAAGAGCACAGGCCGAAAGAGGCGCCGTTTTCCTGAGGGAACACGGCGTATTCGTGGAAAAAGTCTATACGAGCCCGCTAAGACGCGCTGTCGATACGGCGGAGATAATGACAGGGATCCCGAGGTCGCAATTTATTTTCGACGAAAGGCTTAAGGAAATTGATTTCGGTCCGATAGAGGGGATGGTCTGGGAGAATGTCGATAAAAAACTGACGGACTATGTCAACGATCCTTGGAACAATCCGCCTTTCCGGGGCATAGAGCCGGTTCCGGATCTTTTGAAAAGGACTGACGAATTTCTGCGTGACCTTGCCGCGCGGGACGGAGGCCCGGTTCTGATAGCGACGCACGGCATGACGCTGCACGCGCTTCTCGTTAATATGGACGGGAGAAACAGATGGCTCGAGCCTGCAGGAAACTGCACGGTCTATCACAGCATAGTTGAAGGCGGGCATTTCTCTGTTCCGGTTAGGATTTCTGATACGGGGCCGACTTTCGGGTGAATTTCCGGCTTATCCGGATTCAACGTTTCGCGTTGTGAGTCCGCGCGGGCCGGCATACGGGCTGAGTTCACGGCTGTCCGGCTTACAGACTCCGCGCTGTGAGTTCGATATTTTACAGGACTCTCCGTCGTGAGTTTGCTTTATCCGACGTTCGGACAGGTTTCAAAATAATACGGTTTACATTACTCTATGTTTTGAGTTTGCCTCTGCGGCATCCGGGAGATTTTGAATTTTCCGGGTTAATCAGCGAGTTTGAGGTCGCCTTCTTTTATCCAGCCGATGCGGCGGAATATAAGACCGAATGCCCATGTGAGAAGACCCGGGAGTACGAACGAAATCAGAATCAGCCCGGTCCAGTTGAATGCGCCCGGCGTGATACCGTCATTCACCCAGCCGGTATAGACACCTATAGGTCCTACGAGTCCGCAGGTGCCCATGCCGCTTGAGATCGCGGGACCGTTCATCTCCAGTTTGAAAAGACAGGTCGCAACAGGTCCCGTAACCGCCGACGCGAGAGTCGGGGGTATCCAGATTCTGGGGTTTTTAAGTATATTAGGCATCTGCAGCATGCTGGTACCGAGACCCTGGCTGACGAGGCCCCCGATTCCGTTTTCTTTGAAGCTCATCACGGCGAATCCCACCATCTGAGCGCAGCATCCGGCGACGGCGGCGCCTCCGGCGAGTCCCGTAAGTCCGAGCGCGGCGCATATAGCGGCACTGGAAATGGGCAGGGTAAGCGCGACCCCTACGAGAACGGAAACGACTATACCCATAAGGAACGGCTGCAATTCTGTCGCCCACATAATGGCGGTACCCACGAGACTCGCGGCGCGTCCTATAGCCGGCGCGCACAGGGCGGACGCGCCGATGCCGACAAGTACCGTTACGGCCGGCGTTACAAGGATGTCTATTTTTGTCTCTTTACTTACGATTTTTCCGCATTCGCAGGCAAGTATCGCTATGACATAGACGGCGAGAGGCCCTCCCGCGCCCCCGAGGGAGTTGGCGGCGCTTCCGACCGCTATCAGGCTGAACAGAACGAGCGGCGGGGCGTGCAGGGCCCAGCCTATGGAAGCCGCCATTGCGGGGCCCGCGACTCCCATCGCGAATCCTCCTGCGTCAGTGAGAAACGCTATCCCGGTCTGCTGTCCTATCGTCTGAATGATTGTCCCGATGAGGAGACTTGCGAACAGTCCCTGGGCCATGGCGGCCATGGCATCGACCCCGTACCGGGTGGCGGAAAGCAGTATATCCTTACGCTTGAGGAAAGCCTTGAATTTTTCCATGATTCGACCTCCGGCAAATCGGACAAGTTCATTTTTTCCATTCTAACATCACGTACCTTTGTTTACAAGGAAAAGCGGTCGAAGGACCGTCTTGACAAACGGTTACGGGGCTGTCCCTTACAGTTCACACATGATATTTGAGGAACGGGCGGCATAGCACCGTTGCGAAATAAGGCCCTCGCTTCGTGCAGTTTCTGCGGGTCGCTTATCGTTTGAGGGGCGCGGGGTCAAACCGCTGCGCTTAAACCCCTCGCCTTGCCGCTCAATTACTCGTTTCTTTGTGAAACTGCATGTTCAGCTGCGGAAAAATTCCGTCGCGGTGTTATGCCGACTCCCCGCCAGCTGACTATGTTCACTTATTCTCTGAACAGCAACGGCTGTCCTGACTGATTCGTGTGAAACGTTATGCGTTCTTTGTCCGGCACCGGAAAATGTAGTATAATACGGGCTGAACAGGTACGCCGGTAAATCGGGGAAATCATTGTCATCCGTCAGTCCGCTGAGGACCGGGCACGCCGGAAGGATCCTTACGGTTCGGAAAGCGATGAGTAAGCGGGTCGCAGGAAGTGTCATTGCGGTTCGGAAAGCGATGATTAAGCGGCACGCCGGAAGGATCCTTACGGTTCGAAAAGCGATGAATAAGCGGGTCGCAGGAAGTGTAATTGCGGTTCGGAAAGCGATGATTAAACCGGGCCGGGATTTCAGACAGGAAAAGAGGAAGGCTGCCGGTTCTGCAAAGCTGCTTGCATGGTTTGCCGTTGTTACGGTTATGCGAAAAGAAAGGAAGAAGTATGGATTATTTGGAGATTGAGAAAGTCACCGGGAGAGAAATCATTGACTCCAGAGGGAATCCGACGGTTGAAGCGGAAGTGACACTCGTTGACGGGACAGTCGGCCGTGCCGCGTGTCCGAGCGGCGCTTCAACGGGTGAGTTTGAGGCTCTTGAACTGAGAGACGGGGATGAATCCCGTTTCGGGGGAAAAGGAGTAACGAAGGCCGTTAAATTTGTGAATGACGAGATCAATGAACTTCTCGAGGGAATGAACGCGTCTGAAACATATGCCGTGGACAAGGCAATGATTGAGGCGGACGGGACGGAGGACAAGTCTCACTTCGGAGCAAACGCTATACTGGCGGTTTCCATAGCCTGCGCAAAGGCTGCTGCGGGAGCACTGGACATACCCCTTTACCGCTTTATCGGCGGCGTGAACGCGACTACGCTCCCGGTTCCCATGATGAATATTCTGAACGGCGGGGCGCACGCGGCCAATACGGTAGATACCCAGGAGTTTATGATCATGCCGGCCGGGGCTCCCACGTTCAGGGAAGGGCTCCGCCGGTGCACTGAAGTTTATCACAGACTCGCGAAGATTCTGAAGTCCGGCGGTTATGCGACAGGAGTAGGCGATGAAGGCGGCTACGCGCCTGATTTAACAAGTGATGAGGAGACAATAGAGTATATCCTTCGAGCGATTACGGATTGCGGATACGAACCGGGGAAAGATTTCGTTCTCGCGATCGATGCCGCGGCAAGCGAATGGAAGGGTGAAGAAAAAGGTATCTACGTACAGCCGAAGAGCGGACGCAGATTCACCTCGCAGGAGCTTGTGGCTCACTGGAAAGCGCTTACGGAGAAATATCCAATTATCTCGCTTGAGGACGGACTCGATGAGGAAGACTGGGAAGGATGGAAGCTTCTGACCGATGAAATCGGAGGGAAGGTGCAGCTTGTAGGTGACGACCTGTTCGTAACCAATACGCGGCGTCTCGCGAAGGGTATAGAACTCGGCTGCTCCAATTCGATTCTGATCAAGCTCAATCAGATAGGAAGCGTTTCTGAAACGCTGGAAGCGATAAAGATGGCCCACAAGGCCGGAATGACCGCCGTCGTCTCCCACCGTTCCGGCGAAACGGAGGATACTACAATAGCGGATCTTTCGGTCGCGCTGAACACCGGTCAGATCAAGACCGGAGCTCCCGGACGTTCGGAGCGGGTAGCAAAATACAACCAGCTTCTCAGGATAGAGGAAGACCTGGGCGGCGCGGCGGCATACGCGGGATTCGGCGCGTTTAACGTGAAGCGGTGATAAGGAGAGATACATGGCGGGTAAGAATAAGGTTATAGAGGAACTCGAACGTGATACAAGGCCTTATGTGCCGTGGGATCTCATAGAGAATTTCATGACGGACGCGTTTAAGGCAGTGGGAGTTCCGGCGGAGGATGCGGCGCTGTGCGCCGATGTCCTCGCGGAAAGCGACAGACGGGGTATAGAGAGCCACGGCTGCAACAGGTTCAAGCCTATATATATCGACAGAATCATTGCCGGCATACAGAAGCCCGTGACGGAGTATGAAGTTCTTAAGGAAACGCCCACTACTCTGGTAGTCGATGCCCATGACGGAATGGGGATGGTCGCGTCTCACCGCGCAATGGAAACAATCATTAAAAAAGCGAAGAAATACGGTATGGGCATGGCTGCCGTCCGCAATTCCACGCATTACGGGATCGCCGGCTACTGGGCGACCATGGCGTCTGACAGGGGCATGCTCGGAATCACGGGGACTAACGCGAGACCGTCAATCGCCCCGACTTACGGCGTTGAGAACATGCTCGGGACAAACCCCCTCACATTCGCTTTTCCGACGGACGAGCCTTATCCGTTCTGCATAGACTGCGCCACGTCCATTACACAGCGCGGGAAGATAGAATATTACGCGAGGAGCGGCAAATCCACGCCCGCGGGCATGGTAATAGGTGAAGACGGAACGCCTCTTACAGACAGTGACAAAATACTTAAGGATCTGACGGCGGGGACCGCCGCTCTCGCTCCTCTCGGAGGAATAGGGGACGAGCTCGCGGGATATAAAGGGTACAGTTACGCCACTGTGGTCGAAATTCTCTCGGCCGCGCTCCAGGGCGGTAGCTTTCTGAAAGACCTCAGGGGGATCGGCGAAAACGGAGAAAAAATTCCGTATCATCTCGGACATTTCTTTATCGTCATAAATCCGGAGTTTTTCCTGGGTGAAGAGAATTTCAGAAAGACAGCCGGCGACATCCTCCGGGCCCTGCGTGATTCAAAGAAGGCGCCGGGCGAGGAGCGGATATACACGGCGGGCGAGAAGGCGTACATCGTCCGGGAATTCAGGAAAAACAGGGGCGTTCCGGTAGGAGAGGCGGTACAGAAGGAGTTTATCGAAATCAGGGACAGATTCAGTCTGCCGTATAAATTCCCGTTTGAGGAATAATAGTTTTGTTCATGCCGGATTTCTGTTACAGTTCACACATGGTATTTGAGTGTTATGCCGCCGCCCCGCAGGCTGCCTGTGTTCACTTGTCCTCTGAACAGTAACGAATTTCCAACGTACAGAGCACCGTCGCGGCGGTGCTCTGAATTTTACACTTAATCCCGCCGGAATCGTCAGATCGCGGCATAATCGTTAAATCCCGGTTCAATAAATAGATTTTTGCGTGATAAACGGTTCCCGGCCTGATCATCGGCCCCGGTGCTGGCGCTCAAATCCCGGTATAATCGTAAGATCCCGGTTAAACAACAAATTCGAAATAATAAGCGGTTCCGGCTTAATCATTCTCGGGCGTTGTCGTTCAAGTCCCGGGTTAATCAACAGATTTCGGCGAAATCGTTAATGAAATCGTCCATACTCGCGCCGTTTTCAAGTCCCTGTTTCATCAGGCCGGCGGGACTTGTGACCGTGCGCGCCCGCTCATACAGCGGATCTATAAAACGCTCTTCATCCATCCCGCGCTCCGCAAGCCCGTCTGAGGCCAGGTTCAGAATTCCGGTCAGAAGTCCGGAAAGCTCGCCTTTGTCAATGAATGACGGCCAGACAGTTCTGTTGAGAATGCCGCGAAGTTCCGCTGTTGTGAACCCGTAACCGGATATAAGGTCATTTTCCCGGAGAAGCGTGTCGAGTTCGTCAGTTCTCTTCGCGAGACCCGCGTGGAACGCAGCTACCGACATAATATCCCTCACGGGCTGCTGGCACACGCTGCGGAACTCGACAGTTCCCCTGAATGTCAGGTCCTCGAATTTAAACGAGCGCAGAAACTGAAGATCCTCCGGCTCGGGAGTGAATGTTATCGGTCTGTAAAGCTCGCCGTCAAAGAATTCCCCCGTCACGAACTCCCGGGAGAAATACTCTCTCAGGGGAAGGGGCCGGAAATTGATGTATTTTCCGGCTCTTTCCATTGAGTAAAGACTCATGGATTTGATGTATCTGAGAACATCGCTTTCATTCCGGAATTCAACGCTGTATTCGCCGGTATTATGCGGGTTGATGCCGTGGAGACTTTTTGCCCACAGATCGTCACGGCTGAGGAGCTGACCTGTCTCCGGAAGATATGAATTTGCGAACAAGACGGACTTAAGAGGCTCAAGCCTGTTGAACACATTCAGAGTTTTCGCGATATCCTCCTCTGCCACATCGAGCTGTACCTGGCTCGCGCAGGAGAATAGGCCGAAATTCGGACAGTCGTGGAAATTCCCTTTATACTTTTTATACGATTTAAGATGATGAAGGAGCATCCGGTACCTTTCGCTCTGCACAGGCTCATTTCTGTTGACACCGCGTCCCGGATTTATGCCCATTCCGGTTATCATATGTCCGCGTTCCGAGAGAAAAGTCTGGATGAATTTATAATATGTGAGAAAACGTGAGTAGATATCGTTAATGTTTTCTTCTTTTCCGAAGGAGATTTCCAGCGTGTTATAGCTGCAGTCGAAGCTCAGATCATCTCCGTTTCCGGATGAAAAAGCATTATAGATATACCCGTCATCATCACGGCTTATACGTTCAAAATTAAATTCCTTTACAAACAATTCGCTGAGGTCGTGCACCGCATTAAAGTCTACGGCCGAATGATTCTTATTTACCACCGGAAATTCAAATTCCACACCGACGCAGTCCGTCGGCCTTCGCCTTGTGGGCAGTATGTACTTATGCCACAGCGCCCGGTCAAGCCAGTCTCCGTTCACGTCAGATCTTCCCGCGCATTTGTCCGGATCGTAACCCTGCGGGTCCTTGTCAGAGAAATATTCATTGTTATGTGCCTCCGAACGATAGATGAGTCTGCCGTCCTGATAAATGAGAAGCCGGTTCAGTTCTACAGGGGACCATTCTTCATCGTCAAGCGGAACTGTGGCAAAATGAACACCCCCTAATTCACTCTTGGAAAACAGTGTGTTCCTCATATTCGCGTGCACATAAAGCCTTTTTCCGTCAGACAGGATGATATTCAGTTTGTTACCTTTGCTGAGTTCTCTTATGATCCGCTCGATCACGCTGACTCTGATCTCTTCTTTCGGCGTGTCCGGGTACCGGGCGTAAGCTTTGTTGAGTGAATCGACTATATACAGCAGGATTCTCTCACTGTCAGTCGTGCCCCGCTGAGGTTTCTGATACTGTCCGAGGACGGTGCTGTGGAAAACAGTTCCGTTATGTATGAACACCCATCTCGTAGCGCTGTAGTCGGAGAAGACAAAGGGATGGCAGTTTGCCGCCTTAGCCTCGCCGACCGTGCCGTACCGGAGATGGGCCATAAGAAGTCCGGACGGAAGCTGGTTCTTGATAATATGCGGAAGAAGCTGTGATTTATCCGACCGGGCGGCTTCTGTCTCTATATATATGTCGTCCGGTTTCTTTATGTCGGCAAGGCCCCATCCGTGCGGATTCTTATAACCGTGGCTGAAAAACTCCAGTAAATACGGAGTAAGATTCTGTTCACGGCTTCCGGAAAAACCATATAATTCACACATTTTCCGTATCCTTTCTCCCGCGCCCGAAAAAAAGAGGAGGCTCCCGGAGCCCCCTTGAAACGCGTCATGATAATCAGGATTGAACCATGCGTCACTTCACATAACGAAGACCCCCGGGCAAGACAGCGCAAAAACCGCGCATGCGCATCATCATTCGCATTTTACGGGACACAGCGCTGATATTGACCGATGATCTCAGCATGGTTTACCTCTCGCAGAAAATTTATGCGGGTATTATATCAGATGTCCGTAATGTGTCAAGTATGAAGACGGAAAATTAACATAAATACTATCGGCTTACTCGGTTTTAAGCGGTTCCGTAATAAATTCCTTATCGGGAGAAAAATATTCCGAATCGGAATGATTATGTGTCAGTCAGGCGGGAAAGTAGAAAATGTAGAATTTATAACGAACGAACCGGGCAGTCCTGTTGTCCGGAAGTGTTTTTTATTCCGGGGCGGTATAAGCAATGGAGAAATATTCGGTTACCGGCATGAGCTGCGCTGCATGCCAGACAAGAGTCGAGAAAGCTGTATCACAGGTTCCGGGAGTGGATGCCTGTTCTGTCAGTCTCCTCACTAACACCATGGGAGTAGAAGGGACAGCGGATCCCTCTGACATTATCCGCGCAGTTGAGGACGCGGGGTACGGGGCGTCGCTTCAGGGCGGAGGTCAGACAGCAGGTCGGCATTTGTCGTATAAAGAGGCTGAAGAAGCGCTTGAAGATCATGAAACCCCGGTGCTTAAGAAACGTCTCATAGCTTCCGTCGGTTTTCTTCTGGTGCTCATGTATTTCTCAATGGGCTATTCGATGTGGGGTTTTCCCGCGCCCGCCTGGTTTGACGGAAATTATATCGGTCTCGGACTTTTCGAGATGGTGCTTACGACCATCATTCTGATTATCAACAAGAAATTCTTTATAAGCGGGTTCAAAGGTCTCATTCACAGGGCCCCGAATATGGACACTCTCGTCGCGATGGGAGCCATGACATCATTCGTATGGAGTGTGCTCATCCTGTTTAAGATGACGCGTGACGCGGCTTCCGGCAATATGGAGATGGTCGCTCACGGCGTGCATAATTTCTATTTTGAATCCGCGGCTACGATAGTCACGCTCATAACCGTAGGCAAGATGCTCGAGTCGATGTCAAAGGGAAGAACTACGGACGCGCTCAAAAGTCTGATGAAGCTTTCGCCGGAAACCGCCGTTCTTCTCGTGGACGGAAAAGAAAAAGAAGTACCGATAGAAAACGTCCGGAGAGGTGATATATTCTGCGTGCGTCCGGGGGAGAACATCCCTGTCGACGGTGTAATAATCTCCGGCAGCACGGCGGTTGACGAGTCGGCGCTGACAGGAGAGAGCATCCCTGTGGACAAGGCGGAGGGTGACAGGGTGTCCGCCGCTACCGTAAACCGCTCCGGATATATACAGGCACGAGCCGAGCGGGTGGGAGAAGACACAACGCTTTCTCAGATTATACAGCTTGTGAGCGACGCGGCCGCGACGAAGGCTCCGATAGCGAAGATCGCGGACAGGGTTTCCGGTGTGTTCGTCCCCGCCGTCATTGTAACAGCGCTCGCCGTTACGGTTATATGGCTCCTCCTCGGGCAGGAAGTCGGGTACGCGCTCGCGAGAGGCATTTCCGTACTTGTCATAAGCTGTCCCTGTGCGCTCGGACTCGCGACCCCCGTCGCCGTTATGGTAGGCTCCGGTATGGGCGCAAAGAACGGGATATTGTTCAAGACAGCGGCATCGCTTGAGGAGATGGGGAGGACAGAGATCGTCGCCCTTGATAAAACGGGTACCATCACAGAGGGTTCGCCCGCTGTCACAGACATACTCCCCGCGGACAATCTCAGCGGTGAAGAGCTTATGAGGCTTGCTTTTGACCTTGAGAATAAGAGTGAACATCCTCTCGCCCGTGCCATAGTTGACAAGGCGGAGAAAACAGGTCTTGAAGCCGGAGAGATTTCCGATTTCAAGATCGCGCCGGGAAACGGCCTTACCTGTGTGAGAGACGGAAAAGAACTCGCCGGCGGGAATCTCGCCTTCATGGAGAAAAAGTGCGGCGGGGCGGTGCCGTCTGAATTTATCGCCCGCGCGGATGAACTGTCGGGAGAGGGAAAGACCTGTCTCTATTTCGCGGAGGGCGGCATATTCCGGGGCATTATAGCTGTCGCCGACACTATCAAAGAGGACAGTCCGCAGGCCGTAAAAGAGCTTAAAAACATGGGCATCCGTGTTGTAATGCTGACCGGCGACCATGAGGAAACGGCTAAAGCCATCGGACGTGAGGCCGGCGTGGATCAGGTCATAGCGCAGGTCCTTCCCGAGGGCAAAGAAAAAGTGATAAGGGATCTCAGGGAACAGGGCAGGGTGGCCATGGTAGGAGACGGCATTAACGACGCTCCCGCTCTCACCCGCGCGGATCTCGGGGTCGCTATCGGCGCGGGGGCCGATGTCGCGATAGACGCGGCGGACGTCGTGCTGATGAACAGCAGGCTTACGGATGTGGCGGCGGCCGTGAGGCTGTCACGCGCGACGCTGAGGAACATACACGAGAATCTGTTCTGGGCATTTTTCTATAACATTATTCTGATTCCGCTCGCGGCGGGAGCTTATGTCAATCTTCTCGGCTGGACTATGAACCCGATGTGGGGCGCGGCTGCGATGAGCCTGTCAAGTTTCTGTGTCGTGATGAACGCGCTCAGGCTCAACCTGTTTAAGGTGCATGACGCTTCTCACGACCGTCCGATGAGAAAACATCAAAAAAGAAGAACATCATCCGCTGTCCCGGAATCCGTTAAGGGAGAGGAAGCTTCAGCTTATGCCTCTGTGTCAGAAAGCAGGCCGGAACCGGACGAAGCGCTGCCGGAAGCCGCCGGAACCGGGAGGACAAAGAACGGAGCCTGCGAAAGCAAATCCGGAATCACGGAGTCTGCCTTTACACCTGAAAATAAAGCGGGCGCTGCGGGCGGCAGAGTATCATCTGCTGAAGGAGAAAATTCATATTTTGATATTGAAAGCAGAAAGGAGAGTAAAGAGATGGAGAAGACACTCAGTATTGAAGGCATGATGTGTGAGCACTGCGAAGCAACGGTAAAAAAGGCGCTTGAGGGAATCGACGGAGTGGCCGGCGCCACGGTGAGCCATGAGAAAGGAACGGCTGTTGTGGAACTGACATCTGACGTAGCTGATGATGTTCTTAAAAAAGCGGTGGAAGATAAAGATTATACAGTGACTAAAGTGGCATGATCATCGTGCCGGGTATGCGGCGGGATAATCTGCCGGTCCGGATTTATATGAAGCAGAATCAATTTAACCGCAGAACCGCGTGCGGAGTCCGGTTCAGGGGAAAACACTTTTCAGAGTGCTGTTCCGCGATCTATGCTGTTCAAATGGATATTAAAAAAAGAAAAAAAGAAAAGCATAAAATGAGTGACACTTAATATTTAATATTGTCAATAATTCAGGAGGTTTAGTATGTCAAACGCGGCAAAAGTGGATGAGTTTCTTACAAAAGCTCAGGTATTCTATTTTCTCACGACAGACGGCGACAGACCGAAGGGCCGCCCGTTCGGACTGCATTTGTTAGTGGACGATAAAATTTATTTCGGAACCGGGACATTCAAGAATGTTTACCGTCAGATTACGGAAAATCCCAGGGTGGAGGTTCTTGCTTTCACGGGCGAGGAATTCCTGCGCTATGACGGCACGGTAAAACTTGTGAAGGATGAGGCGGTCTTAGACAAGGTCAGAGAAGCGATGCCGGATCTCATGGCGACCTATGATCAGAACGGATGGGAGATGGGCCTTTTCTATCTGGAGGACGGACACGCGGAAATCAGGGGAATGATGGATCTCAAGGAAGAATTTGACGTATAAATAACGGAAAGGCTTTTTCGCGCGAAGGATCTTTGATAAAGACAGCGGGTATCGCAGGGGCATGCGGTTTTTATTTACGCGCGCCGGGAAAGTATAATCTGAAGGGATAAGGGGGTTATCGATAATGGCCAAGAAAGAGAACAGGTTCAGGGATTACGGTATCGCGACGCAGGCGATCCATACGGGAACGGATTATGATGAGGAGACAGGCGCCATCAGAAGACCGCTTCACATGGCGAACAGTTACAAGCTTCCGGATGATCTGTCAAATGTCAATTATTCATCGACCGATCTTCTGCTCTACGCGAGAAACGGCAGCGCGAACCAGCACTGGCTGGAGGAGAAAATCGCCGCGCTTCATGAGGCCGATGATGCAATCGTGCTGGGAAGCGGCGTCGCGGCGCTCCACGCTCTCTTCTGGACTCTTCTGAAAACGGGGGACAGGGTCGTATATCCGAATGTCAGCTATATGGCTGTCTACAGGCTTTTCCATGAGCTGTTCAATCATAAATTCGGTGTGGAGACGGTCATGACGGATATGACTGATCTTGAGGCGGTAAAAAAGGCGATTACGCCCGGTACACGGCTTGTCCATATTGAGACTCCGGACAATCCCACAAACGGAGTGACCGATATAGAAGCGGTGGCGAAGATAGCTCACGAGAACGGCGCGCTTTTGTCGGTCGACAATACATTCGCTTCGCCTTACAATCAGAGGCCGCTCGGTCTGGGCGCCGACTTTGTCGTAGAGTCTCTTACGAAATTCATAAACGGGCACGGCGATGCGCAGGGAGGAGCGATAATTTCCAATGATCTTGAGACGATGGACAGAATCCGGTATGAGGCGCAGGTCAATGTGGGATCTGTAATAAGCCCGTTCAACGCGTGGCAGATATTCCGGGGATCAGTTACTTTCCCTCTCCGTATGCAGAGAATTAACGAATCGACGCTTAAAATCGCTGAATGGCTTGAAGGACGGGAAAATATAACTTTTGTCTCTTATCCGGGGCTTGTGAGTAATCCGGGACATACCGTCGCGGAACGCCAGATGAAAAACGGATACGGAGGCGTCATCTCATTCGGGGTCGACACGGATGACAAGACTGTGGAGAGGTTCTGCGCCGCCCTGAAAGTGGTTACGTTCGCGGTGTCGCTCGGCCATGATGAAAGCCTGATTTTCCCGCAGCCGAGTTATGATGAGAGGATCGATCTTTATCCCGCGAAATTCAAAAAAGGATTCATCCGTTTCAGTGTGGGGCTGGAAGAGCCGGAGGACATAATATCGGATCTCGATCAGGCGCTTAAGTCGGTCGGACTGTAAAATTAACGGTTATTATTTCCGGATTTACTTAAATCTCTTAAGGCGGGAAAATACTGCTTCCGGGGGCTCCGGTTCTCTTAAGGAGCGTCTTCCTTTTCAAAGCCGTGAATATACCTTCGCCGGCAAAGTCCGGGATACGGAGGATGTTTACGGCTTCTTTTAATACTCAGCTTCCGGCGGGTTCTGCTTTTCCGCGAATTTCTCATTGCCGGTGTCGTCCGGGTTACGGCAGGAGTATTCGCGGCTTCTGTTTCATTTCTCGGTTTCAGACAGCGCCTGCTTCTTCAGCGCCGCGAATGTTTCTTCGCTGATGTCGTGCTCGACCCTGCAGGCATCCTCCATGGCCGTCTCAGGGTCGACGCCCATCTTAATGAAAAGCTCCGAGAGGACGGTATGCCTCTCATATATCCTCTGCGCTATCTTAAGTCCGGAGCGTGTGAGAGAGATAAGTCCGTCCGGAGTCATGTTGATGTGGCCTTCCTCACGGAGCCGTTTGGTAGCATACGAAACGCTCGGCTTTGTCACGCCCAGCTGTTCCGCGATATCGACGGAACGGATGAAACCCTGCTTCTGGTTCAGAATGAGCATCGCCTCAAGGTAATCTTCAGCTGATTTTCTGACTGTTCTGCTTCCTGCCAAAATATCACTTCCTCGCTTTCCTGTTTGTTCTGTCTGATTTTAACATATAACAAAAATAAATACCATCTGACAGAGTTAATATTAGAATCCGCACGGGACGTCCGTCAGTTGCCGTTCTGTATTTTCAAACGTTTATTCAGTTTGACATCTCGTCCTTGAGTATAAGAAGTTAAATAAATCTAATCTCAGGCGCATTTAATTTCAACGTTTCCGCTTGACACGTCGTGTTAAAGATGTTAAACTCCTTCTCGTGTCAGGGGACGCCCGGCACATTCGCGCCCGATTGTCCGGATATTGTTTCATGAAACAGGGCGTGACGGATCCGTAAGAATTATCGCAGGAAGAAGGAGTTTACACATGATCCCGATTTCAATGTGTAATGAGGGGGAGCGTGTTACGATCCGGAAGATCACCGGAAATGATAAGACGCGGCAGCATCTTTCAGAACTTGGTTTTGTAGTGAATCAGGACATTACAATCGTCAGCAAAGTCGGAGGCAGTGTAATCGCGCAGGTGAAAGACAGCAGAATCGCCCTGGGCGTGAGCATGGCTAACAGGATCATGGTTTGAGACTGAAAACGCGGTTCGTAACCCCGTTAAGGCACATTTTTGCAGGTAATAAGTTAGAACATGCAAAGAAACCGGGCTTCGCCGCCTCAGCTTACGTCTTATAATCATGACGGCTGTGCGGCACATGCATTGCATCCGCATTGCATACGCGCGGCGCCCGCGATATTCAGAAAGGAGTATGTATGACGCTCGCTGAAGTAAAAATCGGTGATTCTGCCGTGGTCCGGAGGGTACTGGGTCAGGGCGCGACTAAGAAGAGACTCATGGATATGGGACTCATTAAAGGCGCGGAGGTTCTGGTCCGGAAGGTAGCGCCGCTCGGCGATCCGATAGAGATTACGATCAGAGGATATGAACTTACTCTGAGAAAATCGGAAGCGGAGAATATATTGGTAGAAGATTAGTGTCCCTAAGCGTAACTGAAATTGCGGACGGTTAAAATCCGGGCTGAATATTATCGGTTCTTCCGGATCTTAAGCCGACCGGGGATGATATTAAGCGGTTGAAGGGGAAAAGTAATATTCAAAAACGGATCTGAAGCGGAAGATTAACGATCTTAAACGGAAGGTGAATAATCCGAAGCGGAAAGTGAATGATCTGAAACGGAAGGAAAAGTTATATGGAAATAAAAATAGCGCTGGCGGGCAATCCGAATTGCGGCAAGACCACGCTTTTTAACGACCTGACCGGGAGTACGCAATATGTCGGAAACTGGCCCGGCGTAACGGTAGAGAAGAAGGAAGGTGTGCTCAAGGGGCATAAGGACGTCATCATTCAGGACCTTCCCGGCATATATTCTCTCTCGCCATATTCCATGGAAGAGGTGATTTCGAGGAATTATCTCGTGAACGAGAGGCCGGACGCCATTATAAACATAATAGACGGAACCAATATCGAGCGCAACCTTTATCTTACCACCCAGATTCTGGAGCTGAACATCCCGACTGTGATAGCGGTCAATATGATGGACATTGTCCGTAAGAACGGGGATCAGGTCGACCTGAACAGGCTTTCCGAATTATTGAATACGCCTGTTGTTCCGATAAGCGCGCTGAAGGGCGAAGGAAGCGGCGAACTTGTGGAAAAGGTGATTTCACTCGTACATGAGGGGAAAAAGTCGGAAGCTCTCCATGTGTTCGACGGCTCCGTAGAGCACGCAATAGCTCATATAGAGGAATCAATAGACCCGTATGTGTCTCAGGAAAACCTGAGATGGTTCGCGGTAAAGGCCTTCGAAAGAGATAAGGATGCTTTGAAAAACGCCGCTATTGATCCTGCGGTACTGGAACACATAGAGAATCATATTCAGGATTGTGAAACGGAAATGGATGATGATTCAGAAAGCATCATAACAAACCAGCGCTACGCTTATATAAAAGGCGTGGTGGACAAGTGCGTCAGACTTACCCGTGAAAGAGGCGATCTCACGATATCCGACAAGATTGACAGGATCGTTACGAACAGGATACTCGCGCTTCCGATCTTTGCCTGTGTAATATTTATTATGTACTTTATCTCGGTGTCCACGGTCGGAAGCTGGCTTACCGACTGGACGAACGATGTGCTGTTCGGAGAGTGGATAACCGGCGCCGGGACATACTTAATGGAAGCGATAAACGCCCCCGACTGGCTCACGAGTCTCGTCGTCGACGGAATCATCGGAGGCGTGGGTACTGTTCTCGGGTTCGTCCCGCAGATGGTACTGATATTCATCTTTCTCGCGATACTTGAGGACAGCGGATATATGGCGAGAGTCGCGTTCATAATGGACAGACTTTTCCGCAGGTTCGGACTTTCCGGCAAGTCATTCGTGCCGATTCTTATCGGTACCGGCTGCGGCGTACCCGCCATCATGGGCGCGAGAACAATCGAGAATGAACGGGACCGCAGAATGACTATAATGCTTTGCACTTATCTTCCCTGCGGAGCGAAAACGACACTTATCGGAATACTCACGCAGGCATTCTTCCCGCATTCCGTGTGGGTTGCGCCGTCCATGTATTTCATAGGCATCGCGATTATCATTCTCGGCGGCATCGCGCTCAAGAAGGTCGGTTATTTCGCCGGCGAACCGGCTCCGTTCGTTATGGAGCTTCCCGCGTATCACATGCCTACGGTGAAAGGCATCTTCATCCATACCTGGGACAGGGCGAAGCACTTTATCATAAAGGCGGGAACGCTGATATTCACGGCAACGATCATTATATGGTTCCTGCAGAGCTTTAATTTCCGGTTACAGATGGTGGATATGGAAGAGAGCATGCTCGCGTCAATCGGGGCCGCCCTGTCATTCATCTGCAAACCGCTCGGTTTCGGAACATGGAAGGGTACAGTCGCCATGATAAGCGCCTTCGTCGCGAAGGAGCAGGCGACCGCGACGCTGGCGGTCCTCGGCGGATTCGAGGAGGGAAGTCTCGCGGGCATGGCGGAGATATTCGCGGGCGCCGCGGCTCCCCCCGCCATGGTTGCTTTCTCGTTCATGCTTTTCAACTGCTTTAACCCGCCGTGTCTCGTCGCGATGGTAACGGCGTTCAAGGAAATGGGAAGCGCAAAATGGGGCTGGATAACGGTAGGCTTCCAGTTCCTTGTCGGATATATAGTAGCGTTTGTCGGTTATCAGCTCGGCGGCTGGCTGTTCTATGACGTCCCGTTCGGCGTAGGTCAGGCGCTCGCTTTCGTGGCAATCGCCTTCGTGATATTCATGGTCGTGAGAAAACCGTCCAGGCCAAAGGAGTCAGTATGAATCTGCCGTCATTAGTGGTCGTAATAATTATCGCTGTTCTGTTCGTCCTCGCCCTGCGCCGTTCGATAAAACGTGTCGGAAATTGCAGTGACTGCTGCGGCGGAAGCTGCGGATCCTGTGAGGCGTGCGCCGCCGGCTCTTCGTGTGAACCGGGTGTGAAGAACGGAAACGGAGAAAACGCCCGGAGCGCAGGGGGAACTTCCGGAACATGCTGTGCCTGTGAAGCCTGCGCGGCGGAAGCTATGTCCGGAAACGAAGAGAACTGAGGCAGCGCGGCAGGAAAGGCAGCGGAATAAGAAACAGATATAAATCATCGCAGGGACGCCCGGCTGTATCTCAGCCGGGCGTCCTGTTTACATCCGCAAAGGGACCGTTTCAAGTTTTGTGTAAACTCAAAATACTGATATTATGTGAGGCAGTTATTTATATGAGGTCGTTCTCCTCAAGGAACTCTCTCGCCACGTCCTCAGGCTCTTCACCTTTTTCATCAACGAGATAGTTGAGTTCCGCCATGGTCTCACTGTCTAACTTGCTGCTGAGTTCATTGCATACGTCCTCAAGCTCCGGGTATTTCTCAAGGATTTCCTCTGTCAGGACAGGTACACCGTAATAGGGCGCAAAGAAATTCAGGTCATCTTCCAGTACGACCAGATCGAATTTTTTAAGAAGTCCGTCGGTCGCGAAAGCGTCGATGACGTCGACCTCATCATTCTCAAGCGCCGTGTAGCGCAGCGAACCGTCAAGCCCTTTGCTGTCCTTGAATTTTATGCCGTACTTCTTCGTAAGTCCGTACATGCAGTCTTCACGGTTCAGGAACTGCAGCGTGGTGCCTGATACCAGATTGTCACTCAGTCTCTTGAGATCCGAAAGTTTTGTGAGTCCCAGCTCCTTTGATTTTTCTTTCGTCGTGGCAAGCGTGTATGTGTTGTTAAACCCGGCCTGATTAAGAAGAATAAATTTATTCTGCTTATACATCTCGTCCTTGCAGACCTGATACACCTTATCCATGTCCGGAATGGGCGTATTATGGAGCACCTCAACATAGATGGTTCCTGTATAGTCAATGAACATATCTATTTCTTTCTTTTTCAGAGCCGCGCGCACCACCTGAGAGCCTCCGAGATTCGTTTCTGTATCCACTTTAATATCTGTGTGGGCCTCTATGTAATCTTTATACATATAGGCTAGCGTGAACTGCTCCGTAAAATCCATGCCGCCTATGGTTATGCGTTTTTCCTTTTTGTTTCCGGCGATGCTGTTGAAAGCCGCGTTTCCGAGAAGCGCGACCAGGAGCACAGCGACTATCGCGAGAACGATTTTCTGACGGGTGCGGTTCTTTTTCACAGACGATTTGGATTTCAGATAACCGGGCTGGAGACTTATAGGCGTCACGAGCTTTTCCACAAGTCCCATGATCCAGTCGACCAGAAGGGCGAGTATGCAGGCCGGAATTGCGCCGGCCAGTATCTGCAGGTTGTTCGACGTTCTGATACCTGAGAATACCATATAGCCGAGTCCTCCCGCTCCGATGAACGCAGCCATTGTCATAAGGCCTACGGCTGTTACTGCCGAAATTCTGACGCCTGCCATAATCACCGGAAGCGCCATGGGAATCTTCACTTTATACAGCACCTGCCATCTGGTAAGGCCGATGCCCTTCGCGGCCTCCACGAGCTCAGGATCGATGTTCGCTATTCCCGTGTATGTGTTCTTGATTATCGGAAGAAGGGAATAGAGTGTAACCATGAAAACCGACGGCAGTACGCCTATTCCGAGAAGCGGTATCGCGAGTCCCAGAAGCGCCATGCTCGGTATGGCCTGTACAACGTTTGCCACACCGATGATCGGTTTGCTCAGCACTCTGACATAGCTTATAAGGATGCCCAGGGGCACGCCGATGAGTATCGCTATGCCTACCGCGGTCGCGGTGAGCTGTATGTGTTCGATGAGAAGATTTAACAGTTGCGAACTGTTGTCGGCCATATAGTCGAACAATGAGATTATTCCGTTTATCATAAGTTTACCTCCTTGATATTTTCAGAAATTCCTTAACATCCTTTCTTCCGCGGTTTTTCAACGCGGATTTTTTCATTTAATAACTGTTTCATAAATTTGTTCAGCAATGTCGTGTCATAATTTCCGGGTTAAAGATTTACCTGTCCGGAAACAGGGTCATACATTTAAGAGCGGTAATCCCGGGGAATAACAATCCTTAAACGACATTTCAGCGCCGTTACTGAGGTGTTTTAACTGGCGGCACGGTGAAAATTACTAAATATTAACTGCAATCTAAAAATATTAACACAGGTTTGCGTAATGACGGCGTAAAAACTTTGTTATTTTTTCGTTGATTTTGTGAAGAATGTGTGAGAAGAACGTAAAAACCCGTAAAAAGACGCAGGCAGATAAATTCAGGTTAAAGGTAATTACATATAAAGCCGGACATTTTTACGGTCTATACAGCGTAAAATAACATGAATACTGATTTCAGTCAGTAAAATTCAGTCTCTTAAACATTCCGTCCTTTCCCGCGAAAGTGTTCGGGAAGATATCAGTAGCGTTTTTAAGCGCGGCTGAAGGATCTTTCAGCGACTGGCTGAAGTGGGTCAGCCAGAGTTCTTTTGTTCCTGCTTTCAAGGCGACACCGGCAGCCTCAGGGAATGTCATGTGTCCCCATGCCCCCGCTTTCTCAATCTTAAGGTCGTCTCCGTACATGCCTTCGAGAATCATAAGGTCCGAGTCTCTTCCGGCTTCGACCATGCTGTCAGACGGTCTTGAATCTGTAGAGTACACAGCGCTGATTCCGCGGCGGGGAGGGCCCATGACCATATCCGGAGTGAAAACGCGGCTTCCGGCTCTGACTTTTTCTCCGTTCTGAAGGATTCTCCACGCGCTTACGGGAATATTAAGCTCCGTCGCACGCTCGCTGTTGAAACGGCCCGGTCTCGGAAGAGTCAGCTTCCAGCCGAGGCAGGGTACGATATGGTCGACCGCGAACGGTGTAATGTCTATCCTTCCGGAAGTGAATTTTTCGGAATCTGTTCCGGTGACTTCATAACAAAGCAGTCTGAAAGGAGGGGCACAGACAATGAGGAGTCCCTGAAGTATCCGCGAGAGTCCCGGAGGCCCCACAATATTCACGTCCTCCGTCCTGCCCGCGTTACCCATGGAAAGGAGCACTCCGGCGAGTCCCCCCAC
>CAZTIY010000002.1:35758-42821 GCA_964613765.1 uncultured Eubacterium sp. | reverse complement strand
GTCACGGTTACCGTGAACCCGCCGAAGACTTCGCTCTCTAAAGTGAAAAACAGCTCTTCAAGGAAGATGGCCGTGACATGGAAGGCAAACAGCGCCGTTACCGGATATCAGGTTCGCTACAGTACAAATAAGGCGTTCAGATCCGGTGTGAAGACCGTGACGGTGAACGGCAAGAGCAAGAAGTCCGCGACTGTTTCAAAACTGACGAAGAAGAGGACTTATTATGTACAGGTACGCACCTACAAGACCGTTTCCGGAAAGAAATATTATTCCGGATGGTCCGGCGCGAAGAGCGTAAAGATCAATAAATAGTCCGTGTGTCTGAAGAGCTGACCCGTAACTCACGATGAAGAGATGCGGGAGTGAAGAAATTTAAACAGAATACAGTGTTCAGGCGAAAACATGTATATGTGAGAAAGGCCTGAAACGTAAAGACACATAAGCCGGGGCGGATCGAAAATCCGCCCCGGCTTTTAGGCGGTGTGACCGGTGCCTTGCCGCTCACTTCCTCGCTCCTGCGTGAAACTGCATGCTCAGCTTAGGAAAATTTTCGCAGCGGTGTTATGCCGCCGCCGATAGCTGTCTATGTTCACTTACCCTCTGAACAGCAACCCGGCTACAGCCGGCGCTTGCGGTTATCGCGCGCCGCGGTTGCATTTGCCCGTTTATTAGAGTAGAATGAATCAACGTTTTTCACTCTCAGACACACAGGAGGTAATAATGGCGCAGTATTTTGACGAACCGTCAAGGACTTTCAGTGAGTATCTTCTGATACCGGGATATACATCTGAACAGTGCCTGATTGAAAATGTATCCCTGAGAACGCCGATCGTGAAGTTCAGGAGAGGAGAAGAGTCATCTTTTTACACTAATATCCCGCTCGTTTCCGCAGCTATGCAGGCCGTTTCCGACAGCAGGATGGCGATAGCCCTCGCGCGTGAAGGCGGGATTTCCTTTATATACTGCTCCCAGACACCGGAGAACGAGGCTGAAATGGTGAAACGGGTGAAGGAGTATAAGGCCGGATTCGTCAGGAGCGACAGTAACCTGAGACCCGACCAGACACTTCAGGATGTGATCGACCTTAAAAGAAAGAGCGGTCATTCAACTATCGCGGTGACCGACGACGGCACGGCGGACGGGAAAGTCCTCGGGATAGTCACAAGCCGCGACTACCGGGTGAGCAGGATGTCCCCGGATACCCCGGTAAGGGACTTCATGACACCGTTTGAGAAGCTGGTCTGCGCGAAGGACGGATGCACGCTGAGCGAGGCGAACGATATACTCTGGGACAACAAGCTGAACGCGCTTCCCGTGATAGATGACAATCAGAGACTTTCTTATTTCGTTTTCCGTAAAGATTACGACAATCATAAATCAAATCCGCTGGAGCTCCTTGACGAGCACAAGCGCTTCGCTGTAGGGGCGGCGGTGAATACCCGGGATTATAAAGAGCGGATTCCGCTTCTCCTGGACGCGGGCGCTGATGTCCTCTGCATAGATTCATCCGAGGGCTATTCTGTGTGGCAGAAGGACACGCTTAAATGGGTCAGGGAGAATTACGGCGACAGCGTAAAGATAGGCGCGGGCAACGTGGTTGATGCCGAAGGCTTCAGATTCCTCGCGGATGCCGGGGCCGACTTCGTGAAGGTCGGAATCGGCGGCGGTTCCATCTGCATTACGAGAGAGCAGAAGGGTATAGGCAGAGGCCAGGCGACCGCCGTGATTGAGGTCGCGCGTGAAAGGGATAAATATTTTGAAGAGACCGGGATATATATACCTGTCTGTTCGGACGGCGGTATAGTTTATGACTACCATATGACACTCGCTCTTGCCATGGGAGCGGACTTCCTGATGCTCGGAAGATATTTCGCAAGGTTCGATGAATCGCCGTCCAACAGGCTGAACCTCAACGGCAATTATGTGAAAGAATACTGGGGAGAAGGCTCCAACCGCGCGAGGAACTGGCAGAGGTACGATCTCGGCGGCGATCCGAGGATGAAGTTCGAGGAAGGCGTGGATTCATATGTCCCGTACGCGGGGAGTCTCCACGAGAATGTGAATTTGTCGCTTAATAAGGTAAAGGCGACTATGTGCAACTGCGGCTGTCTTGACCTCGATTCGCTCAAGCGTGACGCGAAACTGACTCTCGTATCCGCGACCTCAATCGTTGAGGGAGGCGCGCACGACGTAGTTCTGAGGGATTCAAGCCGGAACTCTATAAGATAAAGGGCCTGACACCTGCCAGTCTTTGATTTATACAGGAGACCGTGATGGAAAAAGAAATGATCCTCATACTGGATTTCGGCGGACAGTATAATCAGCTTATCGCGAGGAGGGTGCGTGAATCAGGCGTGTACTGCGAACTTCACCCTTATAATCTGCCGTTAGATAAAATCAGGGAGATGGCCCCGAAGGGCATTATAATGACCGGCGGCCCGAGAAGCGTAAACGGCGAGAATTACCCGCACGTCGACCCGGAGTTTTTCAATCTGAGGATCCCGGTGCTCGGCATCTGCTACGGAAACCAGCTCATCGCCAGGATGACGGGCGGGAAAGTGGTTACAGCGCCGACAAGCGAATACGGAAGGACAGAGGTGTCCGTTGATACTGGGTCAAGGCTGTTCCGGGATGTGAAAGCGGATACGGTCGTATGGATGAGTCATACGGATTATGTGTCTCAGGTTCCGGCGGGATTCCGTGTCACGGCGAGCACTTCCGGCTGCCCCGTCGCCGCCATGGAGGATGAATCGCGCGGTCTTTACGGAGTGCAGTTCCATCCGGAGGTTACGCATACCGAAGAAGGTAAAAAGATGCTTGCCGCGTTCATTTTTGACATCTGCGGATGCAAAGGCGACTGGAAAATGGACGATTTCGCTGAAGAAACCATAAAGAAGATCAGAGAGCGGGTCGGAAACGGCAGAGCTCTTTGCGCTCTGTCGGGCGGTGTAGACTCCTCGGTCGCCGCTGTTCTGATGTCAAAAGCGATCGGGAAGCAGCTTACATGTGTGTTCGTGGATCACGGTCTTTTGAGAAAGGATGAGGCGGAGAGCGTTTGCCGCGTGTTCGGGCCTGAAGGGCCGTATGATCTTGATTTTATCCATGTCGACGCTAAGGAAAGATATTATCAAAAGCTGAAGGGCGTGACCGATCCCGAGAAGAAGAGAAAGATAATAGGCGAAGAGTTCATCCGTGTCTTCGAGGAGGAGGCGGAGAAGATCGGTAAAGTTGATTATCTGGTTCAGGGGACAATCTACCCGGATGTGATAGAGAGCGGACTCGGAGATTCCGCGACCATTAAATCGCATCACAATGTCGGCGGACTTCCTGAGAATATCGGTTTCAAAGGCATTATCGAGCCTCTGCGGATGCTGTTCAAGGATGAGGTACGGGCTTTAGGGCTAAGGCTCGGTATCCCTGAAGATCTCGTGTACCGTCAGCCGTTCCCCGGCCCCGGCCTCGGAATCAGGATCATCGGAGAAGTGACGCCGGAGAAGGTGAAGATCGTTCAGGACGCCGATGCCATATTCCGGGAGGAAATCGCGAAGGCGGGACTTTCCCGCTCGCCGGGACAGTATTTTGCGGCTCTTACCAATGTCCGTTCGGTCGGCGTCATGGGCGATTTCAGAACCTATGATTACGCCGTCGTCCTGCGCGCGGTAGAGACATCGGATTTCATGACCGCGGGCGCGGCGGAGATCCCCTGGGAGGTACTTCGCCGGACCATGACCAGAATCACGAACGAGGTCGATCACGTGAACCGCGTCTTCTACGACCTCACGAGCAAACCCCCCGGCACGATAGAGATGGAGTGATATTGCAATTATTCGCGTTCCGGAATATAATTTAATCATTGTTTTCCGGAGGTGAGTTATGGAATTAATGTCCGCAAGAGAAGCTGCCGACAAATGGGGCATCTCACAGCGCCGTGTTGCCGTCCTCTGCGCCCAGGGCAGGATCGAGCAGGCTCAAATGGTCGGAAATTCCTGGGTTATACCGGTTACGGCGGAGAAGCCGCAGGACGCGAGAACTACCCGCTATTCAGCGGCTGATGACATACAGATAAAACCTTTTTTGAAATGGGCAGGGGGAAAGGGTCAGCTTCTTTCAGAGATAAGGGAATACTATCCGTTTGCTGACGGAAAGGTCACGAAATATGCGGAACCTTTTGTCGGCGGCGGAGCCGTGTTGTTTGATATATTGTCCCGGTTTGATCTCGAAGCTGTTTATATCAGCGATATCAATTTTGATTTAATTAACGCTTATACTGTTGTCCGTGACAATGTGAAAGAACTCATTACGTTACTTATGCAAATGCAGACGGACTATATTCCTCTGAACACGGAAGAACGCAAAAATTACTATTTAGGCAGGCGTAAGCGATTCAATGAGCTGAAAACCGTGGCGGACAATTCCGCCAGCCCGGTGCGGGCAGCATTGTTCATTTTTTTAAATAAAACCTGTTTTAACGGTTTATATCGAGTAAACAGAAAAGGCTTGTTTAATGTTCCGGCGGGCTCATATAAGAACCCGCTTATTTGTGATGAGAAAAATTTGAGAGCCGTATCCGCCCGGCTTCAGAACGTGCGGATTGTATGCGGCGATTACCGGAAGTCGGCAGATTTTATCGACGATAAGACATTTGTATATTTTGATCCTCCCTACCGTCCGCTGACGGAAACCGCCGGCTTCACCGCATATACTGAAGATGCTTTTGATGATGAGAAGCAGATAGAACTGTCCATGTTCGTTAGAGAAATGAACAGCAGGGGCGCAAGGATATTAGTCAGTAATTCCGATCCCGGAAATGTAAATCCTTATGACAGCTTTTTCGATGACATTTATTCAGGACGTAATATAAGGCGGGTCGAGGCAGTCCGCGTGATAAACAGCAAGAGCGAGAGAAGAGGCAAAATTAAGGAACTTCTTATATCGAACTGATGAATACGGATTGTAAAATGTCATCGCCCCCGTTTTCTTGCCGGGGGTAATTTGCCGACAACTATATTACGTGAGAGGAAGACACGATAATGCGGGGTATTTATACCGTAAGGGCAGGTATAATCGTCGGGGTCTTTGAGTATGATAAAGAAAATTATTAAGTGGGAACCGGAAAATTTTGAGCTTGAGATGACGACACACTGGTCATTTCCTGAGCGCGGAGACTGGGCCACCCATGACGCGAAATGGAGAGGAAACTGGTCACCGTACGTTCCGCGAAACGTACTGCTGCGATATTCGGAAGAAGGCGACCTGGTGCTGGATCAATTTGCAGGAGGCGGAACTACACTTGTAGAAGCAAAACTGCTCAATCGTGACATTATAGGTGTTGATGTTAATGATGCGGCTATTGAACGCTGCAGGGAGAAGGTTGCGTTTGAGCATGACGGAGCGAACGGCAAAGTCTTTATCAGTAAGGGAGATGCCAGGCATCTTGATTTTATCCAGGATGAAACCGTCGATCTTATTTGTACGCATCCTCCATACGCAAATATTATTAAATACAGCGAGAATAATGCAGATGATCTTTCCCGCTTTGAGGAGAAAGCGTTCCTTGAAGAAATGAAAGCGGTTGCCGGGGAGAGCTTCCGTGTGATGAAAAAAGGAAAGTTTTGCGCTGTTCTCATGGGAGATATCAGAAGTAAAGGCAATATGATCCCGCTGTCGTTTGAGGTCATGCGGATCTTTGAGGATTCAGGCTTCAGGTTAAAAGAGATTATTATCAAGGAACAGCATAACTGCAAAGCGACGGGATACTGGAAAACAAACAGTATCAGGTATAATTTTCTTTTAATTGCCCATGAATATCTGTTCGTGTTCAGAAAGTAGTTTATGTATTGTATGCCTTACGATGTAAATATTTCAGGGAGGGGAACCGGAGACAGAATCCGGTTTATACATCCTTTAACGTCAGTAAACCAGAGACAGAATCCAGTTTAACCATCCCCTGACTGTAGAGGCACGGCGTCCGAGCGTGGAACCGCTTATGTTGCTCTTAAGTTCCGGTTGCTCCATTATTTCAACTATCTCAGCGTTCGACGGCATGGTTCCTTTACTAAGATAAAGTTGAAATGCTAAGTTGAAAACCTTATGGGACAGTATGGCTTTACAGAAGGCGAGCTGGCGTTGTCTGTATCCCAGTCCGAGAATCCGGCGTCCTTTTTCGCTTATAGAATAAAGCGGAGTTCCGTTTTCGCTCTGCTTATCTATCATGCCGAGATAGCGTGCGGCATTAGTATAATAACCTGTCTGACGCGGGTCAAAAGCATATTGCTCTGTAATGTCCGCGCTGCTTAATTCCCGGGTATTGACAAGCTCACAGAGATTGATAATTCTTTCGAATTTATCCGCCTGCGGAAATGTAATTTCAGGTTCACTGACTAAGGAAACGTTCTCGGATATATCCCGTATTTCTGAAAGGGAAAGGGGAGAGGTATCCTCAATAGAATATTTTTTCTGCTTTATAAGACGTAAGGAATTGTAATTATACGGATCTTCAAACGTGTATTCATATAATCTGAAAATTCCGTTAGAATATACAAGAAAAACCGGTCTGACGGTTTTTGATACACGGTTCTCCCAGACGCGGAAGGGGTAATACAATTGTCTTATGTGAAAGTCCTCCGATAAATCCCTTTTCGCCTCGAATAGCGCTAAGCATGAATTTCCTTCATAAGCGGCATCTATCTCAATCTGCGATTTATTTACACAAATATGGTGAATAATTTCCGGTCTGGTGTCGCCGATATTAAAAGAAAATTCTCCTGAACCCATACGACCTGAAACTGTCGCGACAAGATCTTTTTCGCCGAGGAAATCAGATATAATTCCCGAGGCGACCGCACAATTTAATGCGATAGCTTCACTTGGAATATTACTGCCGTCCAGACTCTGTATATGCGGTGGTAAAGAAACTTTTATTATTTCGGAATCGCTTTCTTCTTCAAATCCGTGGTAAGCGTCAAAATGTGAAATCAAATAATCGCCGCGGGTAACCGGCAATACGGCTAAATCGTTATCAGAGAATGTTTTCGGTAGATTTATCCTGTGGTCGAATTTTGTC
>CAZTIY010000002.1:0-35745 GCA_964613765.1 uncultured Eubacterium sp. | reverse complement strand
GGGGCTCCCGTAATTTTTTAATCTGGGATGCGGATATTTTATAACTTCCGTCGTTTTCAATGCGACTGAGAATATCATAATACTTAAAAAGTTTTTTCCAGGCTTCATCATTCGATTTTAAGTTCGACTCTGTTTTCGATTTCGTCGGTTCTATATACTTAGTCGTGTTACTCATAGTTTTTATTTTCATATTCCTCCTCAATGCTCTGCGGCCTCAGGCCCTTTTATAAGATCCTTAATGCCGACTGTCCCGGAAAGGTGAATATTTTCCCTGCGGCAGGCGGCCGGCGTGTAACCGGTCGCTTTTTTTAAATGTCTGTTGTAGTTGTTAAGATTTTAATAACCGCCCCGGTCGGCGATTACCATAATGTGCGGTTTTGTGTTTTACAGCATATCTATCGCGTTTTTTATCCTGATCGCATGGAGATAAGCGATGATGCTCGTGCCCGTGTTATTTTTGAATGTCCTCGCGATATTCCCGGGAGTGGTATAGAACAGTTTCGCGAGCTGATTGACCTCGATATTTTTATCGAAATTGCCATGCAGGTATTCAAGAATGTCGTTGGTCAGATCGTTCTGCGTGAATTCCCAGCCTATGGCTCTCTTGACGGCGGAGCAGAACATGTCATAATCCACGGGCTTCAGCAGGATGTCCTTCGCGCCGAGCCGGAGGGCCTCCTGCGCGTACCGGAAAGATTCATAAGCCGTGACAATGATGTATCTTCGGCGCGGTTCTTCACGCATAATTTCAAAACCGTTCATGCCCGGCATCCTGATGTCCATGAAGATCAGATCAGGGTCGCCGGAACGGATAAGATCGAGCGCCGCCGGACCGTTCGCGGCTGTCCCGATAATTTCTATCGGGAATCTGCTTCTTTCGATGAGGTGCTGTATAACGATACCCGCCGCCCGCTCATCATCGGCAATGATCGCCTTTATCATAAGCTTTGCCTTTCCTGATTTGTCAAATGTTGTATAGCAGTTTCCGCCACCCGCTCATCAGCGGTAATGATCGTCTTTGCCATAAGGGCTGCCCTTCCTGATTTATAAGATACTGTAACTCCATACCCTCCGCCGGTCTTCCGCAGGTAATGAACACGGTTTCCGTAAGAAGTTACATTTCCGTGTCATTATCACTGTCCCTGAGGAACGGCAGCGACACCGTGACCGATGTGCCGCCCGGTTCTCCGGATGTTATTTCTATGGAAAAGTCCTCCCCGCAGACGTTCCTTAGCCTTGTATAGACGAGGGAAAGACCGTGACCGGAACCGGTTCTCATTCCGGTCAGAATGCGGTCGACAGTCATACCGTCGATAAGTTTTCCGTTATTCGTAATTGTAAACAGAAGACGGTCATCCTTTTTATTTATTTCTACTTTCAGTATCTTACGGCTCATCATGTCCGTGAAACCGTGCGTGAAGGCGTTTTCAACAATGGGCTGCAGAAAATTATAGGGTACGATACAGTCCAGGACCTCGGGAGGACAGTTTATCTCTGTTGTCAAACCGCTTCCGTAACGGAGTTCCTGCATATGGAGATATGTTCTGAGTGAGGAGATTTCCTCTTCCAGTCTGACTGTCCGGAGATTGTCCGAGGAGGAATATCGAAGCATCTTCGCGAGATCCGTGATTGCCTGATATGTGGCATTTCCGTCGCCGAGAAGCGCGAGTCCCGCGATTGCGTTCAAAGTGTTGAACAGGAAGTGATGATCGATTCGGAGACTTGTGACCGTGTTTTCGGAAGTCATCAGGCGCGACTTAAGATTATTCTGCTCGTTTTTTCCCTTCAGGATGATGCTTTTCTGAAGGTTCAGATTCTGTCTCATGGCTTCGAAACTGCAATAAACGGCGATGCTTTCCGCTATGTCTTCAATCCATGACTGTACGCCCGTCAGAGTTCCCATTGACGTCTCATACATGTCGATGTCGTTCAGGTCGGGGTCCCCCTCAAGAAACAGGTGTCCGCTGAAAATGTGACCGAGTATATATTTATCGTAGCGGACAGGAGTATATGAAACAGCAAGACCGTACGGACAGATCACGGTACCGCTTTCGAAGGAAGCCGCCGGCCCGTTTACAGCCGGAGTTTCCGGATCGGGGGCCGCCTCCGAGGGGGAGCTTTCCGCCGAACGTTCCTGATCAGAAACTTCCGGGGCATGAGCCTTACCCGCGGCAAATGCCGGTTCGGGCGCGTCCGTGGCAGGGGCTTTTTCCGGATTCCCGTTCTTTGCGGCGGGCCCGGTCCGAATGCAGGCGCAATTCCCGGGATCCCGGAGAATACTGCAATGATTCAGGCAGTAGTCGGGATAATTTTCTGACTGAAGCACCGGATATCCGGAGCTGTCAAGGATGGTGACAGGCGGTGAATTATAGCTTATGATCTGCTCCCGGACGGCGGAAACAGCTTCATAGAGGAAGTTTTTATGATTTTCGATTTCCGGGAGATCATGGGAAAGAGCGCCGCGTCTCCCCGCGTAGACGGAAACGACGATATGCTTAATTTCTTCATCCCCCGTATTCATCATGCAGTGCGTCACATTAGGCGGTATATGATAGAAAACATCTTTTTCGATGGTTCTCGTTTTTCCGTTGATGAGATCAAGGCCGCGTCCCTGCATAACATAGATAAACTGTTCTGTCTCGTAGTGAATATGGCTCCGCTGGCGGGCGTGAGGCAGAATCGTGACGATGCCGATATTCATGTATGACTGGAAGTACAGCGACCGCGAACTGTCGTCCGTCTGAAGCCATTCTATTTTTCCCCAGGAAGTCTTTTGAAGTATCATATCTCATTCCCCGCAGGATGAACGGGCTGAATCAGCGGTCGGGAAATTCCTCTCCCGGCAGGTATGTTATACAGATATTATAACAGCAATTTTTTGCGTATATCATAAGAAATGAAGGTGAATACCTTTCGGAGGCGGTACGTATTTCAAATTGTGAATATCACCCTGTAAATTCTGTACGTAAAATGCCGGGCGGTAATACTGACCCGGAAATTCTGACTGTACGCGCCCGGAATCCGCTGTAACTGATGCCGTTTATCTGCCGTAACCCGCGCTGTGTCCGGGAAAGTCGGTATAAACGGTAAAAAATCAGTTAATAATCGTAATAAAAAATCACGGAGAAAATTGTATTTTATAAACAAATAAGTCCGTCGGCATAAAGCCGGGCGGAAATTGACGAACCTGAAAATTCTGTGCAGGCTGGAGGGATATTTTATGAAAACAGCTGTAAACAACGCGTTCCTCATACCGGGCGACGGAACGTATCTGAAGAACGCCTGTGTTCTCATCGAGAACGACAGGATATCGGCGATCGGCACGGAGCCGTTCGACGCTGACCTCGTCATAGACGCGGGCGGTGACGCGCTTCTTCCCGGTTTCATTGACAGCCATGTTCATCTCGGGACAAAGGTGTTTCCTAACGGCTCTGTCTCTTTCGGCGGCATGACACCGGAAGAGGCGGGAATACGCGCCGCAAGTCAGGCGCGCAATTTCTTCAAGTCGGGTATCACTACTCTGAGAGCGGTAGGCACAGCCTGCGGCGCTGATATTTATCTCAGGAACATGGAAAGAGCGGGTGAGGTGTCGGTTCCGCGGATCCTCGCAAGCGGCAGGGTGCTCTGCATCACTACGGGACATTGTTACGACATCGGTATAGAGTGCGACACTGTCGGTGAAATCAGGAAGGCCGCGCGTGAGCAGGTGAAGAGGGGCGTCGACTGGCTTAAGATGATGCCCACTTCCGGCGTTATCGGTGTGGGACCGGCTTCAGAGGTGGAGCTGTCCGAAGAACAGATAAAGGCTGTCTGTGATGTGGGGAGAGCATTCAATACGCCGACCTGCGCGCATGTCATGAACCGCGAGGCGCTCGTTATATGTGTGAACGCCGGTCTCACGTGCGTGGAGCACGGTACCGCCATGGATGAGGAAACGGCCCAGATGATGGTGGACAAGGGAACATGGTATGTCTCTACCAGAATTGTGACGCTCCGGGAGGCCACGATGTTCGATGAGAATGATCCCGATCCGTCCGTTAAGAAAATGAAATACGCCGCGGCCGGTCTCCAGGAACGCTGGAGCAATGCTTTGAGGACCGCAATTAAAGCGGGCGTAAAAAT
Source organism: uncultured Eubacterium sp. (assembly GCA_964613765.1). Classification (GTDB taxonomy): domain Bacteria; phylum Bacillota; class Clostridia; order Peptostreptococcales; family Anaerovoracaceae; genus Aminicella. Next base: position 31,623 of record CAZTIY010000002.1, on the reverse strand, counting down.
GGGGCTCGGAACCGACTCCGGATGTCCGTTTACCAATCCCGATACGTTCGCTTACGCCGGAGAACTGGAACTTCATACTGAAGCCGGCATGTCGAATATGGACGTTCTCGTAACGGCCACCGCGAACAACGCGAAGCTCCTCGGGATAGATGATGAGACAGGTACGGTCGAAACGGGGAAGAAAGCCGATCTGGTACTCTTAAAAGGAAACCCGTTAGAAGATATCAAAGCCGCGAGGGATGTCCGGATGACAATACACGACGGCCGGGTATGTTATAAAGCCTGAGACTGCGGCAGGTTCCCGTCCCGGGCGGACGTAACACCTGATTCTGATACGGTCCGGGCGATTTAACTGCCGTTTTCGTTCGCATCTCCGGCGGACATAACGGTAAGTTCCGCCGGAGGTCATGCGGATGATGACAACAAACTTATGTAAAAGATGTAGAGGAGGTAAGAAAGAAGATGGAAAAATCCAACAGTCTGTTAAAGGCATGGCCGCTTCATCTTACGGTGCTGGGTATCATCGTGATCTCGGAAGTGATCGGGACAATCAGCATACCGGTAGGGAAAGCGAGCATCATGTTCCTTCCGATGCTTTTCGCGATGGTTATGGGCATTATCGTCTACCTGGCCAAACCTTTCAAATGGATCGATTCGCGTTATGACGGGGTGGCGGGGAAGATCGTCGTAACAGGTATCGCCCTGTTTATGGCGAAAATCGCCTGTGTAGCCGGCGGTTCACTGGATGCCGTCATTAAAGCGGGACCCGCGCTGATCCTGCAGGAATTCGGGAACCTGGGAACCATATTTGTGGCCCTTCCGTTCGCGCTTCTTCTCGGATTCAAGAGAGAAGCGGTCGGCATGACATATTCCATCGCGCGTGAGCCCAACGTCGGAGTCATCGCTTCCAAATACGGGCTCGATTCTCCGGAGGGTCGCGGGGTTATGACCACATACACGGTAGGTACGATTATCGGAACTATTTTCATGGGACTCATTGTTTCGCTTTTGTCCATGACCCCGATTCATCCTTACGCTCTCGCCATGGCGTGCGGCGTCGGCAGCGGCTCGATGATGGCGGCGTCTTCCGGAACACTTACGGGAATTTATCCGGATATGGCAGAGGAGATCACGGCCTACGCGGCTACAAGCAACACGTTATCCACCGCGGACGCTGTGTTCATGGCACTTTTGATCGCGCTGCCCCTGACGAATTTCCTGTATGACAAGCTCACCTCACATAAAGCCGCGAAAGCGGAGAAAGAATAGGACCGGAAGGGGGATACAGAAATGGAAGAGACTAAAACCGGCGCCAAAGCGCGGCTTACAAAAGAATCTTTTATAGAATTTACACTGGTCATTGTCATCACAACAGCTATCGTGTTCGTGGATAACGCAATCAATGCATGGCGCGCGTCACTGGGCGTCTCTGAATTCAGCTGGGCAACAACCATCACGGAAAGCGTGCCGGGGCTTCTGATACTCCTCGGGATCGCGTGGCTCGGACTTTTCCTCGCCGCTGTTTTTCCGAAGATCCCCGCAGCGATATGGATCACTGTTATCGGCGTTTTACTGGCTATGCCTTACAGCCCTACCGGAGCGTACGTAGTCGAAGCGACAAATAAGATCAACATGCTTGCGACTGCCTGCCCCATTCTCGCCTATGCCGGCATCTCAATGGGCAAGGACTGGGCGGAATTTAAGCGGATAGGCTGGAGAGGAATACTGGTTTCGCTCCTCGTCATGTTCGGCACATTCATCGGCTCCGCTCTGATCGCGCAGATCGTGCTCAGCATTCAGGGAATCATCTGATGCAGGATTGATCAGATGTCTCTGCTCCGGACCTGATAAACGGCGAAGCATTTACATGACGCCGCGCGATGAGCCGTTTTACCGCCGCGCGGCGTGCTTCTTCTGCGGGAAGATGTTATTTTTCATATAAAAGGGGCAGGATTTCGGTATTTATATCTGTTTCGCGCCGTGATATCTTTACTGCCCGGCAGGACGAACCGCGGGCGCCGTGTGAACCGGGAGAGGCGCGTCATCGTGCAAACCGGAAGGGGCGCCGTCATCGTGCAAACCGGGAGGGGGCGCTGCATCGAGGGCAGGTGTCTTCCCGATAAAGTTTTATGTGTTAAGCGTGTGTTTTGCCTGCCGGACGGAAACCGCCGATGATTTTTTGTATATTATGAGGTACTGATTTATGCTGAAAAACACTCGTATTTCCGATCCCGAACTCTATCAGATTGTCGCTGATGATCTGGACCGTCAAATCCACACCGTTGAAATGATCGCTTCGGAGAGTACCGCGCCGCTTGAGATTATGGAGCTGAACGGCAGTATCTTCACGAACAAGACACTTGAGGGATATCCCGGAAGTCGGTATCAGGCCGGAGCGGAGAACGCGGACAGACTGGAGAGACTGGCGTGGGAAAGAGCGAAGGCCCTGTACGGCGCCGAGCATGTAAATATCCAGACATACTCGGGTTCAACGGCTAACTATAGTGTTTTCTCGGCGATTCTGAAACCGGGAGACAGGGTTCTTGCAATGAGACTGGATCAGGGCGGTCACCTTACGCACGGTTCCCCCGCGAACTGGGTAAGCAAAATATATAATTTTGACTTTTACGGCGTCGATCCTGAGACGGAGCTCATCGACTATGACGCGCTTCAGGCGAAGGCGGAGGAATTCCGGCCTGAACTTATCATAGCCGGCGCGAGTTCATATTCAAGACTCATAGATTATGAGAGGATCGCGAAAACAGCTGAGGAAGTCGGCGCTTACTTCATGGTGGATATGGCGCATATATCCGGTCTTGTCGCCGCGAAGGTCATTCCGAGTCCCGTTCCTTACGCCGATTTTGTTACATCCTCCACTGCGAAGACATTCTGCTCCACGAGGAGCGGCATGGTGTTCTGCAGGGAAAAGTACGCTAAGATTCTTGACAGAGGGACATTCCCGGGCGCGATCGGCTCCGTACATCTCCATACGATGGCGGCGAAGGCATGGTCATTCAAGTATGCGGCCTCGCAGGAATTCCGCGAGATCATGGAGCAGGTAGTGAGGAACGCCAGATGTCTGGCGGAGGAACTCACGAAATATGACTTCAGGATTGTGAGCGGAGGCACCGATAATCATCTTCTCGTGGCCGACCTCAGAGGAAAGGGCATTACGGGCAGAGATTTTCAGGAGGCGCTTAACAGCACAGGCATAACCGTGAACAAGAATATGATACCGTTCGACCGGGAAAAACCCGGCGTGACAAGCGGTGTCCGCATAGGACTCACGGCGGTGACCCAGCGCGGACTGAAAGAACCGGAGATAAGGCGTATCGCTTCCATAATGAACAGGGTGGCGGAAGCGCCCTTTGATGAATCAAACCTTGACTCCTGCAGGGCGGAGGTTCGCGAACTTATCGCGGGGTTCCCTCTGTACCCGGAGGGTTCGTTCGACGACTGAAACGCCGTAATTAACATGATTCTGAAGCCCCGGAGAAATCTGCCCCGGGGCTTCATCGTTATCATTCCGGTCTTCACACCCGGAGGATTCACGCGAAAACTTCACGCCGCCTGACATGCTGTATAATCAGTTCAATCGGGCGGTAACCTGTTCATACTTAAATTTATTTATATACCGGCCGCGCCCCGCAGGAGGCAAGCGACTCGTAGAAACTGCGCGAAGCGAGGACCTTTTTTCGCAACGGTGCTATGCCGCCCGTCCCTCAAATACCTTGTGTGAACTGTAACGTGCAGCGAGAAACTTAAATATAAATTCTTGTGCAGTCGTTGAACGAATCGCGCCTCTAATGTATAATGCTGTAAGTTGTAGCAACATATTTATATTTACATCAATCGGACGTTAAACAGTATATCGCAATTGAAAGGAGTACCAGAAGATGCTGGATAAGTCCTACTACGATCTGGTGGACGGGTTTGTGGAGAAGCACGGAAAAGACCCTGCCTCGCTGATTCCGGTCATGGAAGATATCCAGGACGAGCTGCGTTATCTGCCGGGAGAACTTTTGTCATATCTCGCGGGAGAGATCGGCGTGACCGAGGCAAAGGCGTTCGGAGTCGCGACATTCTATGAGAATTTTTCCTTTGAGCCGAAAGGGAAATATGAGATCAAGTGCTGCGACGGCACGGCCTGCCATGTGAAGAAATCCATAACCGTGCTGGAGGCTCTCAGAAAAGAGCTCGGGCTCGCTAAAGGGAAAAAGACCACGGATGACATGCTTTTCACTGTTGAAACAGTGTCGTGTCTCGGGGCCTGCGGACTCGCCCCCACGCTCATGGTCAACGGCAAAGTGCATCCCAGGATGACACCGGAAAAGGTGGTTGAGATGGTCAGAGATTTGAGAGGAGAAGAATGATGAGGATCGCTTCGAGAGAAGATCTTCAGAACGCGCGGCTTGACGCGGAGCGGGAGATGCGTAAACAGGACGTCAGAATTCTCGTCTGCGCGGGCACCGGCTGCGTTGCCTCGGGTTCTGAAGAAGTCTATGAAGAGTTTAAAAGGCAGATCGAAGGATCTGAAGGTATTTCGCTCGTTTTCGCGCCTCATGAAAACACAAAGGTCGCCGGGCTCTGTCACACGGGATGCCAGGGTATCTGCGAGATAGGGCCGCTCGTACGCATACAGACAGGCGATCAGGTGATTCAGTACGTGAAGGTGCAGCCGGAGGATGTCAGCGCCATTATCAACACCACTATCGTTCACGGAGAGATAATCGACAGACTGCTCTACCACGGTCAGGCGCAGTATGCGAGCCCGGATGACATCCCGTTCATCGCGAAGCAGACCAGGATCGTGCTTTCCAACTGCGGGAAATATGAGCCTGATTCCCTGCCGGAATACCTGTACGCGGGAGGGTTCAAAGCGCTGGAAAAAGCGCTGTTTGAGATGACTCCGCAGGAAGTTATAAAGGAGGTCGCGGATTCCGGTCTCAGAGGTCGCGGCGGCGCGGGCTTCCCGACCGGGAAGAAGTGGACACAGGTGGCGTCACAGAAGGAACCGGTCCGCTACGTTGTATGTAACGGCGATGAAGGCGACCCCGGAGCTTTCATGGACGGCTCCGTGATGGAGGGGGACCCGTTCAAGATGATAGAAGGCATGATGATAGCGGCATACGCTGTGCAGTCACATGACGGATATATCTATGTACGCGCGGAATATCCTCTGTCGGTAAAGAGACTTCAGCTTGCCATTGATACGCTTGAGGAGGCGGGCCTCCTGGGTCAGAACATCATGGGAAGCTCATTCTCTTTCTATCTCCACATCAATCGCGGCGCGGGCGCGTTCGTGTGCGGCGAGGGCTCCGCTCTTACCGCCTCCATTGAGGGCAAGCGCGGAATGCCGCGCACCAAACCGCCGAGGACAGTCGATCACGGTCTCTGGGCCAAACCGACGGTGCTTAACAACGTAGAGACCTATGCCAATGTCCCGAGGATAATCACGGACGGTTCGGAGTGGTTCTCGTCCATCGGCTCGGATAACAGCCACGGCACAAAGACATTCTCAATCACGGGCGCCATACAGAATACGGGACTTATAGAGGTTCCCATGGGGACGACGCTGAGAGAGATAATCTTCGGGATAGGCGGCGGCATAAAGGACGGCGGAACGTTCAAGGCGGTCCAGATCGGCGGGCCTTCCGGGGGCTGCCTTACGGAGAGGGAACTGGACGTTGGGCTTGATTTCGAGTCCGTTAAAAAGTATGACGCGATCATAGGCTCGGGCGGACTTGTCGTTCTGGATCAGAGTTCCTGCATGGTCGAGGTCGCCCGTTTCTTTATGAGTTTCACACAGCGCGAGTCCTGCGGAAAGTGCACCCCCTGCCGTGAGGGCACAAAGCGTATGCTTGAGATCATGGAGCGGATAGTGGACGGAAGAGGCGAGATGGAGGACCTGGAAAAGTTGGAGGATCTCGCCAGGATGATCCGTGCCATGAGTCTGTGCGGTCTCGGTAAGAGCGCTCCGCTTCCCGTGCTCAGCACACTGCACCAGTTCCGTGAAGAGTATATAGAGCATATATCGCAGAAGAGGTGCCGCGCTCATGTATGCACAAAGATGAGAAGATTCACAATCAACGCCGACAGGTGCAGGGGCTGCGGCAAATGCGTGCGCAACTGCCCGGCCGGAGCGATAACCGGCGCGAGAATGAAACCGCACTCGATAGATCCGGAACTTTGCATAAGATGCGGAAGCTGTCTTGAGAACTGCGCGTTCGGCGCCGTTCATATAGAGTGGTAAGGAGGCTTTTAATGGGCATAATGACAATAAACGGGAAACGCGTTGCGTTTACGGACGAGAAGAACGTACTTTCCGTCATCCATAAGGCCGGAATCAATATCCCGACGCTCTGCTACCTGTCTGAGATGTCGACATTCGGGGCCTGCCGTCTCTGCATGGTTGAGGACGACCGCGGTAAACTGTTCGCCGCCTGTTCCGAGGTTCCGAGGGACGGTATGTCGATAAAGACCAATACGCCCCGGCTTCAGAAATACCGTAAGATGATAATCGAGCTTCTCCTGAGTTCGCACGACAGAGAATGTACGACATGTTCATATAACGGCGTCTGCCGTCTTCAGGATTTCGCGAAGAGGATGTCCGTAGACGAGGTTCCGTATGAGGATACGAGGGAGAAACACCCGATCGACTTCAGTTCTCCTTCTATCGTCCGCGATATGAATAAATGCATCCTTTGCGGGGACTGCGTCCGCGCGTGCGCGGAACTTCAGGGAGTGGGAGTTCTGGAATTTACGGAGAGAGGCGCCAACACTTATGTGACCACCGCTTTTGACAGAAACATCGCGGAGACTGCCTGCGTGAACTGCGGTCAGTGCCGTGTCTACTGTCCGACAGGCGCGATCAGGATTCATTCCAACGTTGATGAGGTATGGGAAGCCATCGGCGATCCGAATGTAAGAGTGGTGGCGGAGGTCGCGCCGGCCGTGCGTGTCGCCGTCGGCAGCGCTTTCGGAATGGAACCGGGCGCCCAGTCCATGGGGATGATCGTGAACGCCATGCACAGCATGGGCTTTGACGAAGTATATGACGTGAGCCTTTCCGCCGATCTTACGATCATGGAGGAGGCCGACGAGTTTCTGGAGAGACTGACCTCCGGAGGGAAGCTTCCGCTTATGACATCCTGCTGCCCCGCATGGGTCAAGTTCTGTCACGACCAGTATCCGGAATTCTTTGAGAATGTTTCTACATGCAGGAGTCCGCAGGGTATGATGAGCGCTCTTCTGAAAGAATATTACAGGGATCCCGATAACGCGAAGGGGAAGAAGACCGTGGTCGTTTCCGTGATGCCGTGCACGGCGAAGAAGATGGAGATCGGATGGAACCGCAATCATACCTACGGAGAGCAGGATACGGATATCTCCATAACATCGACGGAACTCGTCAATATGATAAGGTCGTTCGGACTCAATCTGAGAGAGCTTGAACCGGAGGCATGCGACATGCCGTTCGGTTTCGGGTCCGGCGGCGGCGTCATCTTCGGAAACAGCGGCGGAGTAACCGAGGCCGTTCTGAGAAGACTCGCCCCGGATCATTCTAAGGAGAAGATGGCGGCGATAGCCGAAAGCGGAGTCAGAGGGAGCGCATGGATCCGCGAGTTCACAATCACATATAACGGGAGAGATCTCAACTTCTGCGTAGTGTCCGGACTCGGCGAGGCCAGGAAGGTCATGGAGAAGGTGAAGAGCGGAGAAGCTCAGTATGACTTCATTGAGGTCATGGCCTGCCGCGGCGGATGCGTAATGGGCGGAGGTCAGCCGATTAACCTGAACGGAAGTCCGAGAGACGCAAGAACGGCCGGACTGTACCGCATAGACAGAAACGAATCCGTCAGGAAATGCGATGAGAATCCGCTCGTTCAGAATCTCTATAAAGGGATACTGAAAGGGAAGAATCACGAACTTCTTCATATCGGCACGGAACCCGTGAAACCGGAATCCGTTCTGTAGACTGTAATACCGCAAAAATATATGAGGCCCCTGCTTCACGGCGGGGGCCTTTTGAAAATCCGGCTGTCCGTTTATGCGCGCCGGTGCCGGGCGCGCCCGTACTTGTCCTCAGAGCAGGGGTTGTGCGGATCGGATTTATTAAAGATTGATAAATCCCGCCGAGAAGGTTTGCCTCCGGACCGTGACAGGTAATTAAATCATGTAAATTGTAAATAGGGAATACAGGTATGAATCTTAAGAAAATGACTGTATTGTTCGGGAGCCCCCGTAAAAACGGAAATACGGCATCACTTCTGGCACCGTTTCTTGAAACCTGGCGCGAACAGGGTAATGAAGCGGATGTTTTCGACCTTTACAGATTACATATTGAGGATTGCCGGGCCTGCAGAAGCTGTCAGAATGACCTTACGGGATTCGGCTGCATCATAGACGACGACATGCGGATAATCGCGGAATCGGCCTTCGATGCCGGTATCATTCTCCTTGCGACACCGATCTATGCCTGGTACTGCACGGCGCCGGTTAAAGCTGCCATAGACCGCCTGTTATACGGATTTACAAAATATTACGGAGAAACGCGCGGGCCGTCGCTCTGGAAAGGGAAGGGCGTAGCCATACTTACGACCTGCGGCTATCCGCCTGAAAAGGGTGCCGACCTGTTTGAAGAGGGTGTGCTCAGACTGTGCAGGCACTGCGGCCTGAATTATCTTGGCATGCTGGCGGAACACCATCTCGGATATGACACCGTTTTCATGGATGAGGAAAAGGCCGGGCGCGCCCGTACTTTCGCTCTTAAACTGTCAGGGGCGGATGCACACGCGCAGTAACAGTTATTCTGCCGCCCCGATAGCTGCCCATGTTCACCCTATGAACAGTAATCCCGGAAGAAGTCTTATCATACCCGTAACAGCAGATTCGTGTCAGCGCCGCGGCGGAGTCTGTATTATCGTATTATCCCGTAAAATTTCAGCGCGAGTTCGCCGACCTCGGCGGGCGTTTCCCCGTATGTGCAGAGCGAATGTCCCTCGCCGGGGAAAAACCGCAGCGGATATCCGAATTCTTCAGAGAAACGTCTTGCCGAAGCGGGAGAAACCACCGGATCACATTCGCCGTGCGCCATGGCGACCGGTATATCGGGAAGAGATTCGGAGTACAGTTTGAAAAGGTCGTTGTTCTCATCAAGGAGTTCATTGAAGAATTCCCTTGTAAAACGCGTCGATTTGCCGTCGTCGGAAACCAGGTCGTAATATCCGTTCTTTTCCATAAATCTCATGGCCTCAGAGCCGGGTTTCGCCTCCGGGCTTTCTGTTATGAGGACGGGGAAATCAACGGCCCCGCTTCTGAAAAAAGCACGGGTGCCGCGATGAGGGCGGGTTCTTATGTAAAGACCCGTGATATACGCTCCGAAGCTCGAACAGAAGTAACAGATGTCCGCTCCGGGAAAGCGTCCGGATATATAGGCCTCGACTGTTCCGAGGCTGTCAAGAGAGGCTTTCACGCTTAAATTTTCTTCCGCCGCCTCTTCCGTTCCGTGCCCGGGCTGGTCGTACACGACGACGCCTGTCCGGGAATCGGAAGTGCCTGCGCCGAGGAAATAATCGCGGTAATATGTTGAACTCTCAGAGTCCTTTGAACTTGAAAGGCCGTGTACGATCAGGATGATACGGGACGCCCCTTCCGGAACGGAAACGAGAACCGGGATTCTGCCTCCGTCATCCCGCGTAAGAAGTACCGGTTCCGTTTTGATTTCAGCCCCGCAGGCGGAGGCGGAACTGTTCTTTACATACTTAATATCCATGTTGCCGAAATCTCCTTTAACGTTTTTCTTCTTTTCTCATCCGGTTTTTTATTCGTGAACCCTTTTCGCTCATTTTTTCATTGATCCGGGCTTTATTAAAGGTACAAGCGCCGTGATTTCCTCAAGTTCTGCCGGGATTTTTTTCACTAATCCCGGGCTTTCATAAAAGAGTCTCTGTATGACATTTTTTATCTTAATGATCCGGCCCGCGTTCATGATTCTGTCACGCCGGTGTATCTTCCGTAAATGTACCGTCATCGTAGTTTATATCATAACCCTTTGCCGTGTTATATACAATGACCCGCATGTCAAGAGCGTCGTCGGAAGTCTTTACGTCGACCGTGACCGATCTCGGAACCATCTCGTCCCCCTCATATACAGGCGACGCCCGGTAGTAGCATGTAACATTCTTATGGTCATATATATAATCCAGAACTTTGCGCTCAGTATACGCCATGCCGCCCGTACCGTCGTTCGCGCCGACGTTCTGTGTCCGGGTGCCTGTTATGAGGTTCCTTCTTATTGCCCTGCCGCCGAGAGAGTCCGCGAGGAGATGTGAACGGTTAAAAAGATAGCCCTTATAGATTTTTCCGTTGTAAAGACGTATCCTCACCTGCCTGTTATGTCCCCAGCCTGAGGGCGAAGCGTCCTTCGGTATATCCTCACGCCAGCCTGCGGATTTCTTTATCATGGAGTAAGTGACGTTCGCGGTGACAGCCTGTGTGCGTCCGTATTTATCCAGTCTGGAATAGTGTACCTGTCCGGCTTCCGGTACATCTTCAACAACGGCCTCTCCCGTCCTGAGGACGTAGTTCGGAGCACTTGATTCCGACCAGTCGCAGGACGCGGTCTCACTTTTCTCATCTTCGCCGGGCGGGTTCGCTGCCGTCATTCCGATTCCGGCCGCCGCAATCAGGAAAATGATTATGATGACCGCTGATTTGAAGCCGGATCTGTATCTGTGTTTTCTGCTATGTTTCCTTTTTTTCTTCTGCTTCTGATTCTGTTTCATTGGTCCGTTTATTTTCTTTCACTGTAACAACAACGGGGAGGGCTGAATCCGGGATGTCCGGTCAGTTGCGGATTGAATATCGTGCGCAGCCTCTTTTCTGACAGAATGCCGGAATCCCGTTCTGCTTATGTCAGCGTTTGTTATGCCCGCGTTCGTCCGTTTATCCGTTCTGCCATGTCAGTCGAACGAATGTTCGCGCTTCCTGTTTTTTACCATAATTCCGGCAAAGTTGCAAGATATTTCGAATTTCCGGACCGGATAAAGACGAGTCGGGTGTTATTGTTCAGATGATAAGTGAACATAGACAGCTATGCCGCACGTCCCGCAAATACCATGTGTGAACTGCAACAGTCGGGTTGCATGGAAAACGGAGCCCATATGTGATAGAATACCCGTTGTTCAAAAAAATGACACATTACGGAGGCTGTGTAATGAAAGATAAAATGAAAGATTTTAACTTCGGGAAATGGGCGACATTTACGCTTGCCGGCGTGGCAATCATCGTCTTTTATTTTCTTGTAAAGAATTTTGACGGTGTGAGAGACGCGGTCGGCACACTGACAGGCGCCCTGAGGCCGTTTATTATAGGTTTTATCATCGCCTATCTCCTTTGTCCCGTGTATAACGCGATAGTGCGCCGCTCGATGAGCATATTGCGCGGCCGCGTAAAGACGGAGAAAGGCGCGCTCAGATATTCAAGAATCATCGGAACGTTACTGTCGCTCGGTTTGCTTATCGGAATAATCGCTGTCGCATCAGGGCTTCTCATACCGCATATAGTGAGGAGTGTGGTTCAGTTCTTCGGACTTCTGCCGTCCAGACTGGAAAGCATCGCGACATGGATATCGGATGTTTTCTCAAACGCGAGCAACCTCGATCTCGCGGGTCAGTTCAACGATATGATAGATTCAATAGGCGATTATGTGATTACCTACGCCAGGGAGAAGATCCTTCCGAGCATGGGCAACATTATGTCGAGGGTTTCAACAGGTCTTATAAATACGGTCAGCACCTTCCTGGACGCCCTGATCGGACTCATAGCGTGCGTGTATTTCCTTAACATGAAAGAATCTTTCCGGGCGCACATAATAATGATAATCAGGAGCCGTTTATCAGAGGCGCAGACAAAGGAGATCTGCGATTTCGGCGCGTTTACCAATAAGACATTCGGCGGATTTATTAACGGCAAGATAATTGATTCCATCATAATCGGTATAATATGTTATGTCGCGATGCTGATACTGAAACTGCCCGATCCGGAACTCATCGCAACCCTGGTAGGCGTTACGAACATAATCCCGTTCTTCGGCCCGTTCATCGGCGCGATTCCTTCAGCTCTCATTATATGTGTACAGAGTCCGTTCAAAGCGCTTGTCTTCCTTATCATGATTCTGGTGCTGCAGCAGTTTGACGGCAATATACTGGGGCCTATGCTCCTCGGAGACCGTGTGGGACTCTCGAGCTTCTGGGTCATGTTCGTGATTATAGTGGCGGGCGGACTTTTCGGTCCTGTCGGTATGATCCTCGGTGTACCCGTTTTCTCGGTCATAAGTTACTACTTCCTGCGGAATATGAAAGGCCGCCTCGCCGCGAAAGGTCTTTCAAACGAGGAAGAAGACTATATCAATATGGATGTATTTGATCTCGAGAAAAGGAAGCAGGCCGCGCTTGAGAGCAATTCCGGACTGAGGAAGCTTATCAGAAAAAAGAATTCCGGAAAGGATCCCGGCAAAGCCCCGCAGGGTGAAGGAATAAAAGAAGAGTCAGCCGACGGTCAGATATCCGGCGCTGCACCCGCCGCCGTGTCCGGAGGGGAACCCGCGGAAGTGTCCGGCAAAGGGGCCGTCGGCGCGCTCTCCGAAACGCGTGACGGTGAAAGCGCCGCGGAGCCGGAATCCGGCGAAGGAGCGCATGATAATTGTGCGGCGGAATCAGAACCCGGATCAGGCTCCGCGCGGGAGAAACAGTAATGAAGATGATCAGAAACGCCGACATGAGTACGCTCACGTCTTTCAAAGCAGGAGGGACAGCGGATATCATACTTCCTGATTCTCTTGAAGATCTTCAGGGAGTTCTCGCGGGATATCACGAAAAAAATTGGGATTTCATTTTTCTCGGGAACGGAACTGACACACTGTTCCGTGACGGACATACTGATACGTCCGTGATAAAACTGGGTTCTTCATTTTCAGATATAATAATTTCCGGGAACCGTATATTATGCGGCGCGGGGGCGCTGATGTCACAGGCGGCGAACGCCGCCCTGAACGCCGGACTTTCCGGACTTGAGAATATTTCCGGCATTCCCGGCTCTGTCGGCGGTGCGGTATTTATGAATGCCGGCGCTTACGGGACGGAAATGAAAGACGTTCTTCTCGCCGCCGAGATCGTTTCCCGCGACGGCAGTGAAGTGAAGGCGGTGCCGGTCGAAGAACTGGATATGTCCTACAGACACAGCATTCTTCAGGAATCCGGTGACATCGTGACTTCTGTCGTTTTTGATCTCACTCCCGGCGACCGGCGTGAGATAGCGCTCAGAATGCGTGATATGAGCAGAAAAAGGGCGTCAAAGCAGCCCCTTTCCTATCCGTCGTGCGGAAGTTTTTTCAAGCGCCCGGAGGGGTACTACGCCGGGAAACTTATCGAGGACTCGGGACTTAAAGGACTTTCCGTCGGCGGAGCGCAGGTTTCCGTAAAACACGCGGGATTCCTGATAAACAGAGGCGGGGCGACCGCCCGGGACGTTATCGACCTTATGCATCTCGTTCAGAATACGGTAAAGAACAGGTTCGGGGTGGAGCTTGAGCCTGAGGTCAGGATAGTATGACTTGCGGAACATACGTTCTGAGAAGCGTATAACATAACAGGTTAATGAGTTATGTAAAATAAAACGTAATCGTATGAGTATTGAACCGGCAAACAGGGTGAGAATCGTATAACTGATGGTAGAAACGGGCAGCTTAATAAATCCGGACAGGTTCCGGATGACTTTCGATCTGCATACACACACGGTATATTCACGCGGCTTGTTTAAGCCTCACGGACGCGGGACAGTCGCGGAGAACGCGGATGAAGCGGTAAGGAAAGGTCTTATCGCTGTCGCGATTTCCGACCACGGACCGGGGCATCTTTTCTACGGAATAAGGGAAGCCGATTTCGCGAAGGAACGGGCCGAGATAGAGGAGGCGGGCCGTAACCGGCCGGGCCTTAGAATATATATGTCGGTGGAAGCGAATATCCTGGACACGGAATCCGGTATCGATGTGTCGGAGGATGAGCTTGAGGCGTTCGACTTTCTCATAGCGGGATATCATTACGGCGTCAGAAAGGGAAAATGCGTAAGAAACCGGCTTGCCGCAAGGATAAGGCCCGGAGAAACAGAAGAGAAGAGACTGGCCCGTGTGAACACGGACATGTATCTGAAAGCACTTTATGATAATGATATCAGAATACTGACGCATCCCGGAGACAAAGCCCCCGTATATATGGATGAGGTGGCAAGAGCCTGCGCGGACACGGAAACGCTGATGGAGATAAACACGCGCCACGGCCATCTGACTGTTGACGAGATCCGGACGGCCATGACAGAAGATGTGAAATTTATTATAAGCAGCGACGCGCATACACCGGAGAGAGTCGGTGATTTCAGGGCGGGACTTGTCCGCGCGATAAGCGCGGGGCTCGATGTTTCCCGTATCGTAAATATAGAGGCGCTTCCCGACCCGGAATAAAAACGCGGGCCGGGTCGCCGTGTCCCGCCTGATACAGAAATTTTCGGCGGGCGGCATACGGGCCGAATCGCCGTGCCACTGAAGGCACTGGAATTCGCTGCGCCGGCGAGCAGCGGGGCCGAATCGCCGTGCCCCGTCTGATACAGAAATTCCCGGCGGGTAGAGGGGCCGGATTGCCGTGTCCCGCCTGATATAGAAATTTCCGGCGGGCGGCATACGGGCCGGATTGACGTGTACCGTCTGTTAAAGGAATTTCCGGCGCACGGCAGCGATACCGACAGGAGGACTTGATTTGGAAACCGGTGAAAAAACCCAGGCAGTGCTCATAACCGGACTCTCCGGCGCGGGTAAGACCCATGCCGCTGATTATTTCGAGGATCACGGCTTCTACTGTATCGATAATATGCCTCCCGCTCTTATCCGGAATTTTCTGGAACTGACCATGTACGGAGGAGGTATCAATAAGGCGGCCTTTGTCTGCGATATAAGGAGCAGTCAGTTTTTCCGCGACCTGAACAGAACGCTGGATTTTCTGGAGCATCAGGAGGGAATTGACTTCCGGCTGCTGTACATGGAGGCCTCCGTCGAAAATCTAATCAGGAGGTACAGCGAAACGCGGCGGAACCATCCACTCGCAAGGGACGGAAGGACGACAAGAGAAGCGATAGAATATGAGAAGACTCTTTTTAAGGAGGTAAAGGCCCGGGCGGACTATATAATAGATACGACGAATATGAAAATGTCGGAATTCGACCGTGAGATGGACGAATTTTTCCTTAATATAAAGGACAAGGCACACATGTTCTCGATTTATATCCAGTCGTTCGGGTTTAAAAACGGCATACCTCAGGAATCCGATATGGTACTGGATGTAAGATTCCTGAAAAACCCGTTTTATGTTCCGGAACTCAGGAAACTCACCGGAAAAGATCCTGAGGTCAGGCGTTTTGTGTTGGAAAACGACGCGGGTCAGTCTTTTATCACTGACCTTAAAGTCATGACGGAGAGTCTGATACCGCGTTTCCAGGAAGAAGAGAAAAATCACCTTAATATAGCTTTCGGATGCACCGGAGGACAGCACAGGTCGGTTGTCATCGCGGAAGAGTTCGCGCGGATTTTACGGGAAGAAGGCTACAGCGTGACGATCTCGCACAGAGAGATATGAGAATTATCCTCGCGCGGGAATACGGGACTTTCTTTTCCGGGTTTGAAAATGCAGAGGTTTCGTTTTCGCGCGGATGATACCGGATGTCGTGCTCGTATGGCGGAATCATGGCGGAATATTGTTATGCCGTTCCCGCATGGTAAAATTTCAGATGTCATTCCCGTGCGGGAAGTCAGAGATGTCGTTCTCCGGCAGGGAAAGGGAAATGTAAAATGTCTTTCTCGCAGGACACAAAAATGGAGCTCGCCCGCGTTCAGCCGGGCAGAAAGTGCTGTGAACTCGCGGAGATCGCGGGCTTTTTAAGAGTCGCGGGAAGCGTAAGTCTCGCCGGGCGGGGACAGTTCAGGATAATCTGCCAGACGGACAATCCCGCCGCGGCACGTCATTACAGGACGCTCATTCAGGATTATTTCCGCGTTGAGGCCGGTATCACAGTGACGGAAAAAACTCCGTTCGGAAAAGGCAGACTGTATAATCTGACGGTCGGGCCGGAGATGAACAGCGAGGCAATACTCCGCGAGACAGGGATCCTCATGATCCGCGAGGGGAATAATTATATCAGTGACGGGATATATGAAGGACTTCTCAGAAAGAAGTGCTGCCGGAGAGCCTGTCTCAGAGGGCTGTTCCTGGGCGCCGGCACGGTGACAAATCCGGAAAAGAGCTATGATCTCGAGTTTGTTCTTAACTCGGAAGTGCTGGCGCACGACATCCGAAGGCTCATCCATACATTTGACGACCTTTCGGCGAGTGTGGCAGTAAGAGACGGGCGCTATGTAGTATATCTTAAGAGCGCGCAGAACGTGAGCGATATGCTCGCCTTAATGGGCGCGCACAGACAGATGCTGAAGCTTGAGGATATACTGATAAAAAAGCAGGTTCTCAATCAGACTGTGAGAGAGACAAACTGTGACACGGCGAATACGGACAGGCTTATCGACGCTTCAGAAAAACAGGTGAGGGCGATACGGGCGCTGAAAGAGAGCGGGAGGTGGGAGAGCCTTTCCGTGAAGCTGAGAGAACTCGGTGAACTGAGGCTGGAGCATCCGTACGCAAGCATTGCGGAACTCGGAGAGTTCCTTGATCCGCCGCTCGGGAAATCCGGCGTTAACGGCAGATTGAAGAGGATTATGGACGCCGCGGCGGCTGCAGAGAAGAACAGCCCGGGACAGACCTGAGCTTTTATCCGCGCGTTCGCCCGGATCGGGGTTACGAAAGAAACGATTGATAAATCAGGACATTTCCGGACGCGGGCGGGAGCATTTAAGAGAAATATGAGTTTGACCGCAGCCTGTCCGGACGCGGATAACAGGGGAAATTTATAATTGTTAATAATTCTGTAATAATTTTGTCCGATAATTTTTAGTTTTGATGCGATAAAATGCCTTCCTGAAAGATATACATAACGAAAGGAGCATGCATGTTATGGTAGCTGCAGTAACGGAAAGTAATGAAACATTAAGACCCGGTCAGGAACACATCGATGAGCTGATTTTAAGGATGTCGAAAGGGGACACCGGGGCTCTCGCGGAATTTTACGACTGCACGAGGGCGGCGGTATTCGGCTATGTTTTGTCTTTCATGAAGAATGTCGCTGACACTGAAGATGTTCTGCATGACTGCTATGTGAATATTTACACACGGGCAGGCACATATAAGAGTCAGGGTAATCCTTTCGGCTGGATACTTACGATAGCGAAGAACCTCTGCCTTAAAAAGTTCAGCGAGGACGCCAGAACCGCGCCGGCGGACGACGATTCACTGAAAAGACGCATTGAGAAAAGGGCGGCGTCCAACGGAGCGTCTGCCGAGGAAATGCTTATTCTCAGGACCTGTCTTGAAGAACTGTCGCCCGAGGATCAGCGTATAGTCGTGCTTCACGCCGTGGCGGGTCTTAAACACAGGGAGATAGGAGAGCTGCTCGACCTGCCGCTGTCCACGGTTCTCTCAAAGTACGACAGGGCGCTGGATAAGTTGAATAATCTGTTACGGGAGGATTGACAATGAGCAACGATAAAATCGAGAATAAGATAGCGAACGCTTATGAGCGTGTCGCGCCGGATCTCAAGGATTCGATAATCGCCGATGTCAGCGCATACGGCAAAGATAACGTTCAGGCGGAAGGGATGCCGCAACCGGCGGACGCGGCGTCATCTGTAGTAAACACGGTACCCGCGAGGGAAGCACCGTCCGCGCAGTCCGGAAACACATACCGGACACCGGATAACTCAGGCAGTTCACAGAGAACCGCTTCACCCGCGCCCGATCCGCGGTACGCGTCCTCCGGGAGTGTGCCTCCCGAACCGGTAAAAGAGAAGAAGGCTAAAAAATCTTCATTCGGAAAGATCCTTGCAATCGCTGCGGCCCTTCTGGTCGTGGTCGGCGGCATCGGCGGGTACAGCTTTTATAACTCCCATTACACCGTGGCCTCTACCGTCTCGCTTGATGTGAACCCGAGTATAGAGATAACGGTAAGCAGGGATGAAGACGTGATTGACGTGACGCCCCTTAATGAGGAAGCGGCGGGAATCATAGGCGACATGGATTTCAAGGGCAGCGACCTCGATGTTACAGTGAACGCGCTCGTCGGCTCCATGCTCACCAAGGGTTATATAAGTGAAATAGAAAATTCAATTCTGATAAGCGTGGACGGAAAGGATGCCCAAAGTTCGCAGGCGATTCTGGATGAACTTACGAGGGAAGTCGGGGATGTCCTGAGCTCCAAGAATATAAACGGCGCCGTCCTTACCCAGAGTGTGACGATGAGTGACGAGATCAGCAAACTGATGGAGCTCTACGGGATTACCGCGGGAAAGGCCGAACTCGTTCAGAGTATCGCCGCGAAGGACAACAGATACACAACGCAGGAACTTGCCGGAATGACGATAAACGAGCTCAATCTTCTCCTGAATTCGCGTGATATTGTACCCGATACGGTCACAAGCACCGGAAACGCGAGTGACGGGGCGTATATCGGCGAATCAAAGGCGAAGACGATAGCGTTCGGCGACGCCGGCGTTTCACAGAGTTCCGCGAGATACTGCAACGTAACGATGGATTTCGACGACGGCATCATGGTATATGATGTGGATTTCGCGAGCGGCGGCTATGAGTACGATTATGAAATAAACGCGACGAACGGCGCCATTGTCGGGCACAGCAGAGAAAGGGACGAGTATTACGGACGCGGGGGATATGCCGGGTCAAATTATCAGGACGGCACGAACTCCGGCAGCGGTTCGAACTCTAACGGCGGGTCCGGATCGAACAGCGGTTCGACGGCCGGAAACGGGAACGGCGGCGGCTCATCGCAGAGTTCCGGAAAATCCTCATCCGGGAGTTATATCAGTTCTGAAAAGGCTAAGACAATCGCTCTTCAGCATGCCGGATTAAAATCATCCTCTGTCAATTACATCAGGGCGAAACTTGACAGAGACGACGGACGTACCGTATATGAAGTGGAATTCAGAAGCGGCGGCTATGAATATGATTATGAAATAGACGCTGCGACAGGAAGAGTAATCGGTCATGATAAGGACAGGGATGACTGATAAGTCACGGTTCGGATTCACGGATAGATTGCTCCGGAATCACGGATAAGATTATTTCCGATTCCGAATAAGCCTGCCCCGGATTCACAGATAAGATTTCTCCGGAATCGCGGATAAAATTATAAAAGACCGGATTTCACGAAACAGAATAAAACAGCCCCCGCGATGTCTTATTACAGGCCTGCGGGGGTTGATATTTTTTGCCGTTTTGCCGTAAAATCAGTGGCGGGTGAATAAATGCGGATTGAAAGTATTATCTGCTTCCTATGTAATCGGAATTGTTTTCGGGTGAACGCGAGTCCGGGGGCGTATTTCAGGATTTTTAAGGAGAGACAATGGAGAAGGCGGATGTTTTCGAAGTATATATAACCGACGCGACAGAGGACGGCAGAGGAGTGGGACGCGCGCCGGACGGAAGAACCGTTTTCGTAAGATCCGCTCTTCCCGGAGACAGAGTAAGATGCCGCGTGACGGCCGTGAAGAAAAGATATG
The DNA here is from genome assembly GCA_964613765.1 of uncultured Eubacterium sp. Classification (GTDB taxonomy): domain Bacteria; phylum Bacillota; class Clostridia; order Peptostreptococcales; family Anaerovoracaceae; genus Aminicella. Next base: position 11,897 of record CAZTIY010000002.1, on the reverse strand, counting down.
CGGAGGCCGAGCTTGCGGAAATACCGGAATTTTCCGCGGACCGGTCGGATAGGCCCTACTGCGCCGCGCTCGATGTCTGCGGCGGATGTCCCTTCGGGAAACTTAAATATGAGGCGCAGCTCAGGCTGAAAGCGCGCCGTATTTCAAGTGTTCTCGCCCGGATTTCGGGAGAGACCGCGCCGGATATAGAGCCCGTAATCGGAATGTACGGCGTGTACTCCGACACGGAAAGCACAGCGTCCGGTACCGGCGCGCGAACAGAAAACGGAGAAATGACAACTGCGTGCATCACGCCGGCCGGGATTGAAGCAGAACCGAGAAACGCTGGAAATATGTCCACCGGTGCAAGTCCCGCACCGGCAGGAGTGAATGGTATGCCGACCAGGGCGGAAAACTTGACGTGCGGCAATGGCATCACGCCGGCCGGGATTGAAGCAGAACCCGGAATCGCTGTTGATATGTCAGCCGGCATGGGCAGCGCCCCCGTCTGTTACCGGAACAAGGCTGTCTACCGGATAGGAAAGAAGGTAAACGCGGGAAACGCGGCGGAAGATGGAACGGATCATCGCGGCGGTGCGGCGGATAACGGGGCGGATAATAATAAGAATAACGGGGATTCTCCGGAAGGCGCACCTGAAAATCAGAGGAAACAGTACAATTACAATAATAATGACAAACCGGTTTCCGCCGCCGGCGAAAGTGAGGTCCTGACGGGCTTTTATGAGGCGAAATCACACAGGATTGTTGACATTGATTTTTGTCCCGTACAGGCTCCTTCAGCTAACGCATGCGCCCGCGCACTCAGAAAGTACATGACGGAGAGCGGAATCCGCGCGTGGGATCCCGTGACAGGGGAGGGGCTTTTGCGCTCCATGACGGTCAGAAGTTCATTCAGTACCGGCGAAGTCACAGTCATATTATCGGTTCACGGAAAAGAACTTCCGGACTGGGAAACTTTCGTCGATTTTCTGGAAGATGAGATATACGGACTTTATGCGGGCCCGCCGGAAGAGGATATGCCCGGTCCGGAAACCGAAAGCGGGACAATATCACTGTCCGGTACGGGAATACCGGCCGATTTTCACGCCGCGGATACCTGTGTCACCGGTGAATCCTGCGCCGCAGACTCCGGCGTCACGGACTGTTCCCCGGACTGGCACCTGACGGGTATATATATTGAGCCGTTTCAGGAGAAACACGGGAAGACGGAAGAAGGGGAACTTATCAGACTGGACGGAGCCGCGACACTTCACGAGGCTGTCGGTGACGTTCCGTTCGAGACATCACCCGGGGCATTCTGGCAGGTAAATTCCGTTTTGACGGAAAAACTATATGATAAAATTTTTGAATACGCCTGTCTTTCCCCGGGAGACAGCGTCCTTGATATTTACTGTGGCCCGGGCGCAATCGGAATTTATCTTTCCCGCAGGATGAACGGCGGTATCCGGCTTACCGGTATAGAATCAGACGGAGCGGCGGTGCGTGACGCCAACCGGAACGCGGTGATTAACGGAATCGTAAACGCGCGGTTTATCAAAGGAAGAGCCGAGGATATACTTCCTTCTCTCGTTGAGGCTGAAGAGGCCGGACATCAGAAGACCGGAATTTTTGGAATCAATCGCGGGGGCAGTGAACCGTCGCTCATAGAACAGGAAATCTCCGGTAATATATATATCGGTAAACCTGCCGTTGTCATTCTGGATCCGCCGCGCGCGGGCTGCAGAAAGGAGCTGATCGATGCTGTGATACGCGTATTTCCCGACCGGATCATCTATGTTTCCTGCGAACCCGCAACCATGGCAAGAGACATAAGGCTCCTTTCGGACGGAGGGTACCGGCTGAGAAAGACCTGCCCTGTTGACATGTTTCCGAATACAGGCAAAATTGAGTGCGTGGTACTGATGACAAAAAAGTGAGGCCGTCAGCGCCTGACCGGCTTTTCAGAAGGAAACAGACTTTATGAATTTAAAGACAGCATTATTTTTAAACCGCTTAAAACCACGATGAGCCTTAATGTGCGCTTAAGTTTAAAGACAGCGCTATTTATAAACCGCTGAAAGCCGGTTCGTCATGTATGAAGCAGAAGAACGGAGCATATTATGCAATCACTGAGACAGTTATATAAAATAGGAAGAGGTCCGTCCTCGTCACATTCCATCGGTCCTGACCGCGCATCCCGGGAGTTCCGGTCGCTTTATCCCGGCGCCGACAGATTTTCTGTAACGCTCTACGGATCTCTCGCGCATACAGGCAAAGGGCACATGACCGATAAAGTTATCAGGGAGGCTTTTCTTCCCGTCCCCTCCGAAATCATTTTCGACAGGGAGACAGAGTGCGAAAAATATCAGAATACGATGGATCTCCGCGCGTATAAAGACGGCACGCTTCTGGGAAGCGGCAGGGTTTACAGCATAGGCGGCGGTGATATACTCTGGGAGAGAGAGGAGTCCGACGCTGATTCGCAACATACATCATGTCTGTCTGACACCCTTGATCCTCCCGGAATGTCAGTTGAGTCAGATTCACAGGGTCAGTCCGGTTCATACTCTGAATCCGATTCTCATCCTGAAGTTTATCCTCATAACAGCCTTGCTGAGATTTCGGCTTACTGTCAGGAGAATAATATCAGAATATGGCAGTATGCGGAGAAGTATGAGGGAAAAGAAATATGGGATTATCTTTCTCAAATCCTTAATACAATGCGTGCAAGCGTAAACAGGGGGCTTTCCGCGGAAGGCGAACTTGAAGGAGGTCTTCACACACAGCGAAGGGCTAAACATCTTTTCAGACAGAGGCATATGGACGAGACACGGGAAACGAGAGAAAACAGGATCGTCTGTGCGTACGCTTTTGCCGCAAGCGAAGAAAACGCGGCCGGGGGAGAAATTGTGACCGCACCGACATGCGGCTCATGCGGAGTGGTTCCCGCTGTCCTTTGCTATATGCAGGATACACGGGGATTCTCCGATACAGAACTGCTGCACGCTCTTGCAACGGGCGGAATAATAGGGAATCTTATCAAGACAAACGCATCCGTAAGCGGCGCCGAATGCGGATGCCAGGCAGAGATCGGATCAGCCTGTTCCATGGCGTCTGCGGCTCTCGCCGAACTGTTTGAAATGGATTCCGGGCAGATAGATTACGCGGCAGAAGTCGCGCTGGAGCATCACCTCGGCCTGACCTGTGATCCTATAGGCGGCCTCGTGCAGATTCCCTGTATCGAACGTAACGCGGTCGCGGCGATGCGCGCGTTAAACGCGATGTCGCTCGCCAACTTCCTCGCCGATTCAAGAAAAATCAGCTTCGACATGGTTGTACGGGTAATGTTCGAAACAGGCCGCGACCTTATGAGGAATTACAGAGAAACCGGCATAGGCGGACTTGCGAAATACTACGAGCCTTACTTATTACGGGATCATGATTCTGATAATTAAGGTTCGGGAAAACTAAAACAGGCGCGCCGGGCCTGATACGGTAATGAGCGCGGCCCGGGCCGGCGGAATACCGCAGCGGCTCCGGCACAGGATTCAGCCGGGATCCGCGAACAGGACAGACCGGGTTCACCGTCGTAATCGCGCGCATGGCCCCGCAACGTACATAAGTGAGGTCAGCATGAACCAGAGTGAACGAAGGAAATTTCTGATAAATTATTTAATAAACGAGAAGCCTCGGTACAGCGGTCTCAGAGTCCCGGATGAAACGGCTGAGCAGAAAAAGCTTCTGCGCTCTCTTATGAACGTGCGCCCGCCCGCACCTTGCGGAGAGGAGTTTCTGAAAGTGCAGGATGAATATCTCCGGGCGGAGGCAGAGGCTGAAGGCATCACGGATATCTCAGACCTGACGCCCGTCAAAGAGGGGATATACCTGTGGCAGGGGGATATTACGACCCTCCGCTGCGGCGCGATAGTGAACGCCGCGAACAGCGGCATGACCGGATGCTATATTCCCTGTCACGGATGTATCGACAACGCGATACACACATACGCCGGCGTCAGGCTCCGTCAGGAGTGCGCGAGGCAGATGCAAAAGCAGGGTCATGAGGAGGAAACCGGAAAAGCGAAAATCACGCCCGCATATAATCTCCCGTGTGACTACATCCTTCATACCGTCGGACCCGTAATCCGCGGGGAAGTGACCGGGCGTGACCGGGAGCTACTGGCATCCTGCTACTGTTCCTGCCTTGAACTCGCGCGGCAAAACAAAATTGAAAGTGTCGCGTTCTGCTGCATCTCAACGGGCGAATTCCGCTTTCCGCAAGGGCAGGCGGCTGAGATCGCCGTCCGTACAGTCATGGAGAACAGAGGCGACATTAAGGTGGTTTTCAATGTTTTCAAAGAATCGGATTACAGAATCTACAGGGAACTGCTCGGATAACATCAAAAGGCTGAGAGAGACGCTGGACAATGCGGAGGCTGTCGTTATCGGCGCCGGGGCGGGACTGTCCGTTTCTGCGGGATTCGTTTATACCGGCGAGAGGTTCGAGGAATACTTTTCCGATTTCGCGGCGAAATACGGTCTCCGGGATATGTATTCCGGGGGCTTCTATCCTTTTCCCTCCCCGGAGGAATACTGGGCGTACTGGAGCCGGTATGTCTTTATCAACAGATACACGGACCCGCCTGAGCCCGTGTATAACGAGCTTCTTTCTCTGATGAAAGATAAAGACTATTTTGTCATCACGACGAATGTGGATCACTGTTTCCAAAAGGCAGGCATAGACAAAAAACGTCTGTTCTACACACAGGGCGACTACGGTCTCTTCCAGTGTTCGGAGCCGTGCCGTCAGGAGACTTTTGATAACGAAAGCGTGATCCGGCAGATGATGGAAAGTCAGAATGACATGCGTGTCCCGGCGGAGCTTCTCCCCGTCTGTCCGTACTGCGGAAGGCCCCTGACGATGAACCTCCGGGCTGATGACAGCTTTGTAGAGGACGAGGGCTGGCACCTGGCGGCGCGGCGGTATCAGACCTTCCTGAGAGAAAAAGAAGAGAAGCGCGTTCTGTTTCTTGAACTTGGCGTCGGCTACAATACGCCGGTTATTATCAAATATCCTTTCTGGCGCATGACGGCAGAGAACCCGGACGCGTTCTACGCCTGCGTCAACTGCGGCGAGGCGGCATGCCCGCGTGAGATCTCGGACAGATCCGTCTGCATTGATGCCGACATCAGGCAGGTAATCGCGGATCTTTCCCGGTGACGGCAGTCTTTAAGAACATGACCGGTCGCGGAATATCCGCGGAGCAGATGCCGGGTCCTGCCGGTCTGATTTTTAAATATGAAGCGGCGCGGGAGTTATATCAGGCAGAATTATGTGAACCGCTCCCGGGGATAAGACCGCCGCGGCAATCCGCCTCAGTAAACCGGCGCATGTCGGTGAACCGGTAATACCGCAGGACCGACACCGGCATTTTACGGCCGCCGCCGCGATGAAGCGACACCTGCGGTAATCGCGTCAGAAACATCAGAAACTGAACAGAAGCATCACAAAACGAGCAGAAACATCAGAAACCGAACGGGAAAGGAAAATTTTATCATGACTTTTATGTTTGAAAAACCGCCGAAACGTCTCCTGATTCTCTTCATTCTGGACATTCTGAGGAAGTACACCGATGAAAATCACCGGTTATCGCAAAAAGACATAGTAGAAAAGCTGAAAACCGAATATAACATGACCGTCGACAGGAAAGCGGTACGCCGGAACATTCTCGACCTCATAGAGTGCGGTTACAATATAGAATACAGCGAGAGTGTCCGTACAATAACTGATCCTGATACCGGCGGGACAGAGGAAACTTACATCTGGACCGATTTCTATCTGGTGCGCGATTTCACCGACAGCGAAATCAGGCTCCTTATAGACAGCGTGCTTTTCTCAATGCACATTCCGTATAACCAGTGCAGGGAGCTTGTGGGAAAGCTGGAAAAACTCTCGAACATTTATTTCCATTCGCAGATCAACCATGTTTCAAAGACACCGGACGGCAGGGCGGACAATATGCAGCTGTTCCTGAACATCGAACTTCTGGATGAAGCGATAAGCCGCGGTCGTAAAGTGTCCTTCCATTATCTCGAGTACGGAACGGATAAGAATCTGCACTACAGGACCCGTTCCGACGGAACCGTGCGTGAATACATCATAAGCCCGTACCAGATGGCGGCGAGAGAGGGGAAATACTATCTCATCTGCAATAACGATGAATTCAATGACATATCAAATTACCGCATAGACAGAATAACGGACGTTATGCTGCTCGACACACCCGCGAGAATTTTCGAAGGACTGGAACGGATAAACGGGCGTACCCTCGACCTCGAAGAGTACATGAACAGGCACCCTTACATGTACGCCTCTGAGAATATCGCAGTAAAGATGCGCGTATCCCGGAAGAGGATCGGAGATGTCATAGACATGTTCGGGAGCGAAGTACAGTTTTCCGAGGAGAGTGAAGACAGTGTGGCCGTTACCACCGTAACGAACGCCATGTCGGCGATGCAGTTCGCGAAGAGCTACAGCCCCGCCGTTGAGATCCTCGAGCCGCTGACCCTGAGAGACAGAGTCCGCGCCGACCTGGAAGAAACCCTGCAGGCTTATCGGAAGTGAAGGCTCACCGCGCCGCTCACTTTCTCGCTCCTACGTGAAACTGCATGCACCGCTGCGGAAAATTCCCGCAGCGGTGCTATGCCGCCCGACCCTCAAATAAAATGTGTGAACTGTAACTGTCCGGGCATGCTTTCCGGTTTCAACTTACGGGTTAATTGACAAAGTTCGGCGGCGGTGTGATAGTAGTGACATAAATAGCAGTGACATGAAGAGCCCGCTGACGGGTTAACACAGAAAGCGAAAGGGCAAGGTGCGGGTACGGGACTCATATTATCCGGATACTTACGAGACTTCACCGGAACACCTGCCTGAGAAAGGAGCGGTAACATGGCTGTTTATTATATATCGGATCTTCATTTCGGGCATAAGAATATTCTTGCTTATGACGATAGGGAATTTTCTGACATCGAAACTCATGACAGGGCGCTCATGGAAATCTGGAATTCGACTGTCGATCCTGATGATGAAGTATGGCTGCTCGGGGATATCAGCTGGTACAATCCGCTTAGGACAATAGAGATTTTCAGCCGGCTGAACGGAACCAAGTATCTCTGCGCCGGCAATCACGATAAGCGCATACTTAAGAATAAGAATGTCCGCGACCTGTTCGCCGAAATCACTGATTATAAGGAAATCAGACTGACTGACAGGATCGGTGTGGTCCTATGCCACTATCCCATCCCGTGTTTTAATCATCATTTCCACGGATGGATTCACCTGTACGGTCATGTCCACGCGAGTTTTGAGTGGAACATGATGAAGCAGGTTCAGTATCAGATGACGGAACTTTATGATGCCGACTGCCGTATGTACAACATCGGCTGCATGATGCCGGGCATGGATTACACACCCCGGACGCTGAATGAAATACTGCGGATTTACGAAGGAGGGGAAGGAAGTATAGAACCGGACTCCCTCCGCATACGAGCGACGCCTCACGGAGAATATACCCCGGCTTAACCGGGTTCACGCTGACAGACTATATGCACTCACTCTGCAGCCTGAATACGGATATATAACCGGAACACGAAAATATAACCGGAACTTAAACAGCGGGCGGAAGAATCATATCTCCCGCCCGGCGATCGAAAGCCATGTGCGTGAACAGCAACATGCAATAAGCCGTCTGTAGGAATTTACCTTATTATATGTTTGGGATACCGGTAATGAGAAAGAGTTTTCTTTCGGGAGATTGACAAAAAGTAAGTAATTGCTCTGAGTCCGCATTACCGCATTGAAATATTTTCTAAACGTGTTATAAAGGACTCACAGGAACATATAACCTTAGAAATTGTTTTTACGGATATGTACCGAAGGAGGTGTTGACATGCCCGAAAAACAGGGAAGGTCTTTTAAAGAGCAGTTCACGGTGCGAGGCATTATCATCGGAGTCATAGGAGCAATCATACTGACCGCCTCGTCAATGTTCGTAGCTCTTAAGGCCTCATCGCTGCCGTGGCCGATCATGTTCGTGGTTCTCGTTTCCATGTTCGGCCTTAAGATTCTCGGCAATACCAACCCGAACGAGATCAACGTCACTCACACCATCATGTCCGCCGGTTCCATGGTGGCCGGAGGTCTGGCTTTCACAATCCCCGGAATTTTTATTCTTAATAATGACGCGGAAGTCAGTATAGTGCACATGCTGGTAGTAACGGTCGGAGGCACAATTCTCGGACTGATATTCACCGCCCTTTTAAGACATCATTTCATTGATACGGCGGAGATGCCTTACGCTATGGGACAGGCGGCGGCAGAGGTCGTTACAGTGGGGGACGAAGGCGGTAAACAGACGGGCGCGCTGTTCGGCTCATTCGCGATCGCGGGCGTTTGGACATGGCTCCGCGACTTCATGGCAAAAGTCCCTTCACTTCTTCCGTTCAACTTTATGCAGAAGTACGGTTCTTCCGGGGGACTCTGGCTGTCACCTATGCTGATCGCTGTCGGTTATCTCATAGGACCCGCGACAATCTTAGTCTGGTTCCTCGGCGCGATCATCGGCGATTTCGGAATGCTGATAGGCGGACAGTCGCTGCTCGGATGGACACCTGAATTCGCGGCAGGCGTAAAGAGTTCCCTCGGCCTCGGATGGATGGTCGGAGTAGGACTCGCGATTACCGCGAAAGAGATCATACCTCACGCGAAACAGATATTCGGTTCAATGTTCTCCAGGGGCTCCGCGGGTGAGGCCATAGTTCCGATGCGCTGGGCCCCGATAGTCATACTCGTGCTCGCGCTGCTGTTCATATTCGTTCTCGACCTTCCGATAGTAGCCGTGATCATCACGCTTCTCGGAGTGTGGCTTACGACAGCCATGTCGTCACAGTGCGTAGGACAGTCCGGAATCAATCCGATGGAGGTGTTCGGCATCTTCGTGATGGCAATCGCCAAGATCGCATGCTCTCTGGAAGTCCAGCAGGCCGTGTTCGTGGCGGCTATCGTTGCTATCGCCGCAGGACTCACGGGCGACGTTATGAACGACTTTAAGGCCGGCAAGATTCTTCATTCCGATCCGAAAGCGCAGTGGATCGGTGAGTGCATCGGCGGCGTCATCGGCGCCGTGATTGCTGTATTCGTCCTCGTGATTCTCGTAAAAGCCTACGGCGGCGGCGTGTTCGGAACAGAGATGTTCCCCGCGGCTCAGGCTGCGGCTGTCGCTTCCGTGGTCGGCGGTATAGCCAATGTGCCGGTATTTATCGGAGCGCTTATCGCCTCTATAGTAATCTACTTCATCACTCCGAAGTTCACGATGCTCGGCCTCGGTATCTACCTCCCGTTCTACCTGTCATTCACAGCGTTCATAGGCGGGGCCGTGAGATTCATCGTCCAGAAGGCCGCTCCGAATTTCGAAAAAGGAACGACAGGCACGGTCATCGCCTCCGGACTTCTCGGCGGAGAAGGATTCATCGGTGTTGTGATAGCTCTGGTCCAAGCGGTGCAGATACTTACCGCGATGTAAAAACTGATTACGTAATAATTGCGAGCGGGCGTGCTTGTGCATGCCCGCTTGTTACAGAATCGAAAAATAATGATAATGTATCGAAGGATTGTTACACCGTTCAGGCAGCGTGCAAGCTGATCCGGATCAGCTGTACGCGGAATCAGCCACGGGGTTTTCGGGTAAATTTTAAAAAAGGGAGACACTATGAAAGAAATAAAAATAACGGATGTCAAAGGTTTCCGTTTCGGAAACGCGGAAGATCAGGAGGCCGCAACAGGCTGTACCGTAATAATCAGTGAAAACGGCGCTTTCGCGGGTGTAGATGTCCGCGGCGGGAGCCCCGCTTCCCGAGAGACGGAGCTTCTTCGTCCTGTTAACACCGTTCAGCAGATTAACGCGGTCATGCTCTCCGGAGGGAGTGCCTTCGGTCTGGAAGCGGGCGACGGCGCCATGCAGTTCCTCGATGAAAAAGGCGCAGGCTTTGACACCGGTTTCGGCCTTGTACCGATTGTGTGCGGCGCCTCGCTGTTCGACCTGGAACTCGTCACCAATAAAGTGCGACCCGATAAAGCCATGGGCTATCAGGCATGCGAAAATGCCTTTAACGGCGCGGAATTCCGGGGCGGAAACCACGGGGCAGGAACCGGCGCTACCGTCGGAAAATTCCTCGGCGCTGACTGCATGATGAAATCCGGTCTCGGCATCTACGCCGCTCAGATAGGTGACGTGCAGTGCGGCGCGGTCGTTGCCGTTAACTCCCTCGGCGACATCTTTGATTTTGATACAAAGGCTACTCTCGCGGGACTCCTCACCCCGGATAAAACCGGTTTCGCGGACTCGGTGTCCGTGATGTACGACCAGATCGGTCACGCGAGAGATCTCTGGGGCGGCGGGAATACGACAATCGGATGTGTGATCACTAACGCGAAACTTGATAAATGCATGTGCAACAAGCTCGCGAGCATCGCGCATAACGGCTACGCGCAGTCTATACGTCCGGTCCATTCGACAGCTGACGGTGACACCGTCTTTGTCATGACGACAGGAGAAGTCGAGGTCGGAGTCGACGCACTCGGAGCGTTCACGGTGGAGGTCATGGCGAGAGCCATAAACAGGGCGGCGCTCGACGCCGAACCGGCATACGGCCTTCTGTCAGCGAAGAGCTTTCTGTGAGAGAATATGATCATCTTATCTTCCCTTCTGCGGGAAAACCCGAGATACAGACCGGCCGCTGCACGTATCACCGCCGCCCTTGACGCAAGATGGTATGGTACGTTTTCTGGATGAAGATACTGTGCTCGGGAACGACGTGGCGTTTCAAAACGGGACGGCGGCTGCCTTAACTGCGTCAGTTGGGAGATTTGAATAATGATTCCCTGTACGGCTGAAAATTGCGAATACGGTCAAAGCCGCAGCGCGGCCTTTGCCGCCGCCATTTATGAGCACTTTGATCGCTCCGGGATTAAGGTTTTTTCCGATTAACGATATTACCCCAATCAGATGGTATATAACAAGCTGAAAGAAGGCTTGACCGGGAAGAATTATCCCATGTCCACAGCCTTTAACCGAACTCGGCTGTGGCAGGGCTTCCGCAAGGTTGACCCAGTTTTCTCCGTATCTGCCTGTTGAGTATTGCCGACGTCAAATGTTCTTTTCTTCCAAAAACTTCTTCAGCATCTTTGACGTCTCTGTCGATGTAACAGCATATTTCATAAAATAGCCCTCCGTTCGTATATTGCTTTTTCTTTAACTTAAGTGACATCTAATCAAGATACCCGGGGTAATGTTTTAACGCGGTTCTTTTTTATATTGAAAAACAAGTTCCTGCGGCGAAGGAAGGAACCTGGCAGCTGCAGTGTATCGGGAGCAAGATTTCAAAAGGTCTGAGCATTATATGTATTGACAATTTTTGTAATGCTGTCCCCCGTAGTTAGTCTATGTTCCTTATTGTCAATTATATATTTTTCTTTGATTTTACTAATGGGTGCTGCAGCAAGCGGTAAATCGGCAAAACGATTTGTTAAACCTTTTCTGCGGAAAAATACTATGTTATTTTCCTCCTCTCCTTCCGGGCGCTTTTCAAGAATTATTTCCCCATTCCTTTCGTTTTCTTTATTCCCATAATAATAGCATTTCTCTCCATTATAATGGCATTTTTCTCCATTTGGCTCATTTTCTTCATTACAGTCATTACAGTTTTCTTTTTTCCTATATTCGCATTTATCACACAGTTTTTGTGAAACCATGCTTTGAGTAGCAAATTCTCCGTTCACCAGAGCATTTTTGATAAGAATAGAAAGAAAATATTCATCTTCTAATGACAGTACTACATCAATTCCATCAGTACACTTAGTG
>CAZTIY010000001.1:33749-44653 GCA_964613765.1 uncultured Eubacterium sp. | reverse complement strand
GAAAGGCAGCGGCATTCACCCCTGAGTACGTGAATAGACGCCCGCGTCCGTTCGCCTCCCGTCGATTCCCCTTGACGCAAGTCCGGATATGTGTTATCCTGTCAAGGCTGTCGCGGAAACGGCGTATGATTAAACGACGCAAGCTTTCAGGCGGCACAGAAAAGAAGAAAGTTACAAAGAGTTAAGCGTTAAGATTTAAGTTATCAGAAGCTGCAAGAAAGAAGGTATAAGCATGAAGGAAGGAATCCATCCCGAATATGTGGACTGTAAAGTAACTTGCGCATGCGGAAACACTTTTATGACCAGGTCGCTCAAGCCTGAGATGAGGCTTGATGTATGCTCGGCATGCCATCCGTTCTTTACCGGTCAGCAGAAGTTCACCAACCGCGGCGGGCGTGTCGAGAAATTCAAGAAGAAATACAACCTCGACTGATGATCGCGGAATCGTGAAAATATTCAAAGACCCCGGGGACAATGTTTCCGGGGGATTTTATTTCTTCCGTAATGTACTCCGCAGGTGGAATCGGACTCCGTGTTTAAGTGAGCCGCAAGTCCTGCCGGATATGTTGAATAAAAGTACGTGGTTCCGTTCCGTCGCCTGTTGATAACGTGCTTCACACCCGGGTCATGCAGGGTAAGTTAATTAAAAGCGCGGGGGCAGTCTCATCGCCTGTCGATAACGGGCCTCACACCCGGGTCATGCAGGGCCAGGTCATAAATAACGCGGGTTCATAAATAATCAGGGGTCATAAATAACGAGAGGTTCAGTCTCTTCGTGATTTTCCGGTGATTTCTGTTATGTCGAAACGGATGACATCGGTCTTCGCTATCGCGCCGTCAATGTATCTGAGACCGGCGTCGCGGAATCCGGGCGAGTACTTATCTATAAGCGCTTCCAGCCCTTTCCGCTTATCCGCATCGTTATCCACAATATGTGCATTTCCGAACGCTATCGCTGAAGCGTACTTCGTACTGAATTTCGACGGAAGCACTTCCGTATCGGAAACGCAGGTGAAGCAGGCCTCGCCTGAATGACGGATGCATTCCTTCTTATAACTTTCCCCCGCCGTTCCGTGTATCCATACAGCGCCGTCCGCGTACGCGAAGCTTACCGGAACTCCGTAGGGGAGACCTTCCTTGTCTGTCAGCGACAGGACGCCGTACTCTGCGCGGTTCAGAATTTCCAGTGTTTCTTCTTTACTGAGTTCTCTGTCGGTTCTTCTCAAAGATTTTTCGCGCATTTTTATCTCTCTCCCGCATCCGGTTGTGCCCCTCCCGCCCTTACCGGGCTTCCTTGCGGAATTTCTCTATTATGTTCCGCTCGGCGCGGGAAATGGTCATCTGCGACACTCCGAGAGTCTTCGCTATATCAGCCTGTGAGCGGTTGAATATAAATCTTTCTCTGAAGATATACCGTTCTTTGTCAGACATATCGTTCATGACCTTGTCTATGATCTCTGACGTTTCTATTCTCTCGTAACCCAGCTCGTCGAATCCGGTATATTTTTCTAAAAAAGCGCTCTCGCCGTCTTCTCCCGCGTCCTCGAATGTCTTATCGAGAGAAAATGTGTCATAAGCCTGGGAGCTTTCTATCGCCGCGATGATCTGTTCCTCCGATATGCCGGTCCTCTCCGCGATCTCCGCGACCGTCGGTTTTCTGAACTCTTCCAGATAAAATTCATCTCTGACGGCCTGCACTCTCGCGGCGGTCTCCTTCAGCCGGCGCGGAACCTTGAGCGTCCACTGCTTGTCGCGGAAATATTTCTTTATCTCGCCCAGTATGGTCGGTGTGGCGAATGAACTGAATTCGTACCCGCGTCCCGGGTCGAATCTCTCTACGGCCTGCACCAGCGCGAGCGCGCCCACCTGATAGAGATCCTCATACTCTACGCCTTTGTTCAGGTATTTGCGGATAAGTATATCCACCATGTAGAGATGGCTTTCAACGAGCTCGTTTCTTGCTTCCTTCGTCGGAGATTTTTTATAATCTATGAACTTCTGAAGGTCTTCAGTCATAATGAACTCTTTCTCCTGACGCGTACAAAAAAATCATCAGCATCCGTATCAGTATTTTACCATCCTGATCATCTTCCGGCCGTATTCGTCATTGGAAAGCGCGACCTCATCCACGAGCGATTCTATGACAAATACGCCGAGATCGCACTCCTGCGGACATTTCTGACAGGGTACGGGGATCTTCTCAAGCTCGTGAAAAGTACAGTCATCCTTGACCGTGATTTCTATTCTGTGACTGTCCACGCCGCAGACTATCTCATACTGCTCCGAGAAGCCGCCGGTTCCGTGGCAGGAAACATTCTTGCACGCTTCCGTGACCGCGGTCGTCACATCCTCGATTGAATCAATGTCGAAGCCCGCCTCTGAGGCGATGGAGCTCACGGCAAGTCTCACCATGGTAAGATACTCGGGTTTTCCGGGAATAGTGAATTTCAGGGTGTCCATTCCGATTTCCTTCCTTAAAGTCCGTAAACGGGAAGCGGGCGGGGGTTCCTGTCCGCATATCCCTTATACCCCGGTTGATATTCCTGACACGCGGGCAAAGCAAAACCTCTATTCCTCTTCATCCACATCATCATCGCGGATGACTTTCGCCATGGCTATGATCTGCGCGTCATCATCCACCTTCATTATACGGACGCCCCTCGTGGCCCTGCTCATGGCCGAGACGTCACTTACCTTTATCCTTATAATGATTCCGTCTGAATTGATGAGGAGAAGCTCATCGTCGTCCCGGACTGACACTCCGCCTATGAGATATCCAGAAGTCTCGAACTGTGACCTCGCGTATGTGATGAGACCCTTTCCGCCGCGGCTCTGGACGTTATAGTTCCTCATCGGCGTACGCTTGCCGTAGCCTTTCTCCGACACGACGAGGAGCATCTGATCCGGGTCGTACATGCTCATGGACACGACCTCATCGTCATCATCCAGAGTTATGGCTCTGACGCCGCCCGCGCTTCTTCCCATCGGCCTGATTCCGCTTTCCTCGAAACAGATGCTCATGCCCTTCTTGGTCACAATGAGTATCTTCTGATTCCCGTCTGTCTCCTTTGCGTCGATGAGCTCGTCATCATCCTTCAGGCTTACGGCGATGAGCCCGTTCTGACGCATATTGGCGTACTGTGAGAGTGATATCCTCTTGATCGTTCCCTTTCTCGTCACGGTGACGAGGAACCTGTCGTCAGAAAATTCCTTTATCGGAATGACGGTCGTTATCCTCTCTTTTTGCGACAAAGGAATAAAATTCACGGCCGGCGTCCCCCTGGCGGTGCGCGACGCCTCCGGAATCTCGTAGCCCTTCATTCTGTACGCCTTGCCTTTGTTCGTGATAAATAAAAGGTAGCTGTGTGTGGACGTCATTACGAGGTCTTTCACAAAGTCGTTCTGACGGGTCGTAAGTCCGGTTATGCCTTTGCCGCCCCTGTGCTGGGCCTTGAACGTGTCGGCCGGGACTCTTTTTATATACCCGAGGTGGGTCAGTGTTACGGCCACCTGCTCCTCCGCG
This sequence comes from uncultured Eubacterium sp., assembly GCA_964613765.1. Lineage (GTDB taxonomy): Bacteria > Bacillota > Clostridia > Peptostreptococcales > Anaerovoracaceae > Aminicella. The sequence goes on along the minus strand of CAZTIY010000001.1, from coordinate 41,130 downwards.
ACCAGGTCCTCTTCCTCAATTTCTCCCTCATCCCGGACTATCTTCGTGCGGCGTTTGTCGCCCCATTTACTCTTGATTTCCAGAAGCTCGGCCTTGATAACGCTCATCAGAAGATGCTCGTCGGAGAGAACCGCCTTATAGTAGGCGATCTTATCCATGAGGTCGTTATATTCCGCATCTATCTTCTCCCTCTCCAGACCCTGGAGACGGGCGAGGCGCATGTCGAGGATCGCCTGCGCCTGAATCTCGGAGAACCCGAAACGCTCTATGAGCCGTTCTTTGGCGTTGTTATAACTCGTGCGTATGATGTGTATGACTTCGTCTATGTTATCAAGCGCGATTCTGAGCCCCTCCAGAATATGGGCGCGGGCCTCCGCCTTTTTAAGGTCATACCGCGTCCTTCTGGTTATGACTTCTTTCTGGAATTTAAGATATTCATCAAGGATATCTTTAAGATTGAGCGTCTTCGGCTGTCCGTCCACGAGGGCGATCATGATGGCGCTGAAATTCTGCTGAAGCTGCGTGTGCTTGTATAAATTGTTAAGCGTGATCTGAGGGTTGGCATCGCGTCTCAGTTCTATGACGATTCTCATGCCCTCGCGGTTCGACTCGTCGCGGATTTCTGTGATGCCGTCTATGCTCTTGTCCTTTACGAGATCGGCTATCTTTTCTATAAGGCGCGCCTTGTTCACCTGATAGGGAATCTCCGTGACTACGATCTGCGACCGGCCGCGACTCGTCTCTTCTATCTGACAGCAGGCTCTGACCTTGATTTTTCCGGTGCCGGTTCTGTATGTCTCGCGGATTCCGGCCTTTCCGAGTATTCTCGCGCCTGTCGGAAAATCGGGACCTTTCACGATCTTGATAAGGTCGTTCACTGTGCAGTCCTCGTGGTCTATTATATAAACCGCGGCATCGATCACTTCACCTAAATTGTGGGGCGGGATGGATGTCGCCATTCCGACTGCGATACCGTTTGAGCCGTTCACGAGGAGGTTCGGGAATCTGCTCGGAAGAACGACCGGCTCATTCTCCTCACCGTCGAAATTGGGCATGAAATCGACGGTTTCCTTATCTATGTCACGGAGCATCTGGAGCGAGAACGGGCTCATTCTGGCCTCGGTGTAACGCTGGGCCGCCGGGGCGTCTCCGTCAATCGACCCGAAATTGCCGTGTCCGTCAACGAGGGGATAACGCATTGAGAAATCCTGGGCCATCCTGACCATGGCGTCATATATGGAAGAATCGCCGTGGGGATGATATTTGCCCATGACCTCGCCGACTATCCTGGCCGACTTCTTATACGGCTTGTCCGGGGTAACGCCGAGCTGTGACATTCCGTACAGAATGCGCCTCTGAACCGGCTTCATTCCATCGCGGACGTCCGGGAGGGCCCTCCCCACGATGACGCTCATGGCATAGTCGATATATGAATTTTTCATTTCGTCATGTATCTCATGACGGATGAGTCTGGTGTCTTCTTTCTCAGTGCTCAATGTTTCCTCCAGATACTTAATATTTTATGGCCGATCCGGACTTCGGACTGCCCGGTACACTTCGTGAATTTATTTATGTACTGCTATTGCCGGCGGTTATTTTTCTGGCCGCGGAATCTTTTTCAGGAAGTAAAACGTCTGTTCCTTCTACCGGCCGGCGGTCAGTCTTAAGACGGTCCGAAGTTCTGTGCGCGGAAGAACCTGCTCTTTATCCGGCGCGGTCTTCCGGACGATCTTCCGGCCGTTTTTTCTCTTATTTCATGACGGGAAATGTCTGTTCCTGCAACCGGCCGGATCAGTTTTAATCCGCTCCATACTAAACGCTGCAGAAAATGTTTATCCCGAAGCCGGCGAACCTTTTTAATCCGCTCTATGCCTGAACATTATATAAAAGGTTTGTCCCTCAACCGGAAGGACGATTCTCAATCCGCGCTGTTCTTCATCGTCCATGACAGAAAATACCGGATAAAACCCGCGCGGATTCAAAGCGCGGATTCAAAATCCGCATTGCATTTCAATCTAAATATCCAGTGTCGCGTATTTCGCGTTCTCGCGGATGAACTCCCGGCGCGGCGGCACCTTGTCGCCCATAAGCGTCGTGAATATTTCGTCCGCCGCTGTCGCGTCCTCCATGGTTATCTGTATGAGCGTTCTCCTGTTATAATCCATGGTCGTCTCCCAGAGCTGGTTGAAGTCCATCTCCCCGAGGCCTTTATATCTCTGAATCTCAGTCTTGCCCGGCTTCCCCTCAAGATCCGCAAGAAGTCTGTTCTGCTCCTTGTCAGAATATGTATAATACGTCTCCTTGCCCTGCTTCACGCGGAACAGCGGCGGCTGAGCGGCGTATATATGTCCGTTCTCTATGAGCGGCGTCATATATCTGAAGAAGAACGTCAAAAGCAGCGTTCTGATGTGCGCTCCGTCAACGTCGGCATCCGTCATAATGATAATCTTATGATATCTCAGTTTATCAATATTAAATTCAGGTCCGATCCCGCAGCCGAACGCCGTGATCATGTTCTTTATCTCGTCGGAATTCAGCATCCTGTCCTGCCTGGCCTTCTCGACATTCAGAATCTTGCCCCTGAGCGGAAGGACGGCCTGTCTCTTCCTGTCCCTTCCCTGTTTGGCGGAACCGCCCGCGGAATCTCCCTCGACGAGGAAAATCTCTGAAAGCGCCGGGTCCTTCTCCGAGCAGTCGGACAGCTTTCCGGGGAGAGAAAGATTATCTAAAACGCTCTTTCTTCTCGTGATTTCCCGGGCCTTGCGGGCGGCTTCACGGGCGCGCGATGCGCGAAGACACTTATCCATGATCTTCCGTGCCTGCTGCGGATTTTCTTCAAGGAATCCGGTCAGATAGTAGCTCGTCTGTGAATCGACGAAACTTCTCATATCCATGTTTCCGAGTTTCGTCTTCGTCTGCCCCTCAAACTGGGGTTCTGAGAGTTTTACAGAAATAACGCAGGTCAGGCCCTCCCGGACATCCTCTCCGGAAAGAACTTCTCCTTCCTTAAGAAACTTGCTTTTCTTTCCGTAATCGTTAAACACGCGGGTAAGCGCGGATTTAAGACCCGCTACGTGTGTGCCGCCCTCTGTCGTGTTGATGTTGTTGGCGTAGGAAGAAATGAGCTCGTGATAATTATCCGTGTACTGCATGGCCACTTCCAGTTCGCGGTTTTCCTCTTTCGCCTCAAAATAAATGATGTCCTGATGGATCAGATCTTTGTTCTTGTTCAGATGGCGGACGAACTCACGGATTCCGCCCTCATAATGGTAGACTTCTTTTCTCTCCTGTCCGGGTCTCCTGTCCTCAAGGGATATCCTGACCCCTTTTGTCAGAAAAGCCGTCTCTCTCAGTCTGTGCTGAAGTGTGGAAAAGTCAAATTCAACCTCATCGAAAATTTCCGGATCGGGCCAGAAATAAGTTCTGGAGCCGTTGTGATCCGATGTGCCGACGACCTTAAGAGGCACTTCTGTTTTTCCTTTGGCGAATTCTATCCTGTAAAGTTTATCGTCTCTCTCTACTTCCACTATCATCCTCGTGGAGAGAGCATTGACCACGCTCGCGCCGACACCGTGGAGACCCCCGGACACCTTATATCCCCCTCCGCCGAATTTGCCGCCGGCGTGGAGCACGGTATGAATGACCTCAACAGCGGGAATATGCATCTTCGGATGCATATCAACCGGCATTCCGCGGCCGTTGTCCTCCACCATAACGGAGTTATCCTCGCGGATGACGACCTCTATCTCCGTGCAGAATCCGGCAAGAGCCTCATCTATACTGTTGTCCACAATCTCATATACCAGATGATGAAGCCCTCTCGGTCCCGTGCTTCCTATATACATGCCGGGTCTCTTACGGACGGCCTCCAGTCCCTCAAGAACCTGTATCTGCTCCGCGTTATACTGAAGTTTCGGCTTGAGTTTCTTCGCCATACATCTCTCCTCATTATAGAAATAATAAAATTCATATTCTCCGTCTGCCGGTCCCGCGTTTTCTTACATGTTTTCCTGTTTAATGCCGCGAACCGTATAACGGTTTAGACTTACTGTCCTGATTTCCCGGTATGAATTTTCCGAACCGGTCACCCTGCCTCACAGCAGGACACGAAGCAGACTTAATTTTCCGATATAAATTCTCTGAACGGTAATCCGTTTGAAATCTATTATATGCCGGGAACTTAATTTCCCGGTAAAACTCTTTGAACGGTAATCCCGCCCTGATCAGATTTCAGAGCGCGCCTCAGACCGTATGACATGAAGTATGCTTGCGGGCTGTCATAACCCGGACATAAGATTTACTGCCGGTTAACAGGTAATAATCATGTGCGGTGCATCCTCGCCGGAGCCGGACGCTTCCGTTTAATCAATAAAAATCGGGTGTAGTGCACCCGGCTACGTGACATATTATACCATATTTTTTTGACGATTTCCAATATTATAAACGTTGAAATTTAAACGTTTTTTAGGTTGTGTTACTGTTCAGAGGGCAAGCGAATACAGGCAGATTTTCGCCAATGGAGTACACATACACAAAACTTGAAACGGCCCCTGTCAAAACATAAACTAAACATTTATCTTTTCCAATCTTCCGCTTTCCACCCTGAATACCGCGGCGCCGGGGTAGGCGGCTATAAGCCCGTCATCTATGTCGGTGGAGGTTATGAAAAGCTGGTTCGCGGACAGCGTCCTTACGAGATATTCTCTCCTCACTTCATCAAGTTCGCTCATCACGTCATCTAAAATCAGAATGCCTTCTTCTCCCGTTTCCTCCCTTATAAAATCGAGATCGGCGAGTTTAAGCGAAAGTGCGCATGTTCTCTGCTGGCCCTGTGAACCGAATTTTCTCGCGCTTACGCCGTTAACGAAGAATTCCATATCGTCCTTATGAGGACCCCGGTTCGTCGTTCTGAGCTTAATATCGGTATTCGCGCTTTTTCTGAGCGCGTCAAGAATAAGGGCACTGACATTCTCCTTTTCTTCCGGAGATACCCCGGAAAGCGGAATATCAGGCGCGTATCCGACAGTAAGTTTCTCACTTCCGTTAGTGATTCTCTCATGTATGCGGCCGCTCAGAACACCTATTTTTTTTACAAACGCGGCCCTCATCCGCATGATCTCACTTCCCGAATCCGCGAGTTCTTCATCGAACAGTGACAGGACGTCTCTGTCGGGTCTTTCCTCTTTAAGTAAAAAATTCCTCTGGGCGAGCGCTCTTTTATAATCTGACAGCGCGGAAAAATACGCGGGCTTTATCTGCGCGAGTTCCCTGTCGATGAATCTCCGGCGTTTTTCCGGTTCCTCCTTTACTATTCTTAAGTCTTCAGGGGAGAAAACGACGATAAGTATGTTCTTCATCATCTCGGAAAGTTTCCTGATGTTGGAACCGTCCTTCTTTATGCTTTTTTTTGCCCTGCGGTCGATTGTAATTTCCACATTAGTGGATGTGAGCGATTTCTCGGCGGAGGCACGGATAAACGCCCTGTCCTCACCGAATCTTATGACATCGCTGTCTCTCGATGTACGAAAAGATCTCCCCATGGACGTCATGCAGACAGCTTCTATAAGATTGGTCTTCCCCTGGGCGTTTCTGCCCGTAAGAAGATTCACCTTAGGATCGAAGTTCACGGAGAGTTCTTTATAATTTCTGAAATTTTTAAGTTCCGTTCTGCTTATGTACATAATCCGGTCATAATTAACGGTTTGATTTTATGGTGTGTGCCGGAAGTCCGCCTGCGGGTTAAGAGGCAAAATATGTACGCATTATTAGTAATTCAAACACTGAATATCGCGCCCGCCTGCTAAAAATGCAGTTCCGGCATACACATCGTTATAAATTAACTCAAATATTACCGCGTCTTCTGACCGGAATTTCTTACAGTCTCACGGGAAGCACCATGTGCATATACTCTGTCCCGGACAAAGGAACGATCTTACATGGGTTAACAGGTGAGTTCATCTCAAGCCTTACGCTGTCGTCATCCGCGGCTCTGAGAGCGTCCAGAAAATACGCGGCGTTGAACCCGATCGTAAGATCGGGCCCCTCCTTTGAAATAATAAGGTCCTCCCTTACGTTTCCTTCTTCGGAATCGGAAGTTACAGTGAGTATGGTGTCTCCGATTTCAAATTTAACCAGATTGCTCCTGCTGCCCCTTGAAAGAATAGAGGCGCGTTCTATACAGCTGATGAGGAGATTTCTTTCGATTGTGACGACGGTACTGCTTTCCTTCGGGATCATGTCCCGGTACGGAAGATATTTTCCGTCGAAGAGTTTCATTTCCGCCTGAACATTCCCGAATCTTACAATCGCTCTTTTTTCACTCAGATAAATGACCCCTTTTTCCTCATCATCTGAATCGATGTCCGCTAAAATCTTGCTGACTCCGTTAAGTATCCTGGCGGGGATGATGATTTCATGTTCTCCGCATTCAGGCGCCTGCCTCTCGTTATATGACATACGGTAGCCGTCCGTCGCGACCATTGAAACACGGTTTCCGGAGAACTCAAGTTTTACTCCGGTAAGTATTCCTCTCGATTCGTCCGCGCTCGCCGCGAAAGAAGTCCTGTCCGTCATCTCACGGAAAACTTTCTTATCAAATTCTATGAATTCAGTGCTGTCGTCCGTCTGATTAATCAGGGGAAACTCATCCGCCGGAAGCCCCTTTATGTTGAAAACAGAGCTCATGCTCTTTATCACAACCTTATGGTTATTATCGGAAGAAATATCCACTTCCGTGCCCGGGAGACTTCTTATGATATCGCTGAAACGCGAAGCGGTAACGATAACGGCTCCCTCTTCCGTATTTTCCGCGGCTGTTTCTGTCCGGACAGAAAAATCCTGATCCGACGCCGATACAGTGAGTCTTCCGGACGGCGCCGCCTCCAGAAGAAATCCTTTAAGAACGGGCAGTGTCGTTCTGGGCGAAACAGCTTTCGACGCTATGTTGAGAGCTTTGATAAGATCCTTCTTCTGACATGTAAGTTTCATGTTTTCCTCCGGTTGTGCGGTTTATTTATTTTTCTTATTATACTGAGCGGTAGAAGTATTAATAAGGGGTGTTAAACATCCCTATAATCTCTGAAATAATTTAAATTTCAATATTCTTCGTGTGGAAAATCTGCCGATAACATGTTAATTACCCCGGTTTTTTTCTGAGAGATTTCCTCATGCTGTTTTTGGAAAATCAGAACGGGAGATCCGGAAGGCGGGTCTTACGTTGATAAACCGAACCGCTCCGATCCTTTATTATCTTAATCTTATGATGTGTGTGCCGAAACTTTTTTATCATGCAGGTCCGCATGCAGTGCTTAAATCACTTAAGAATGCGTATATATTGCGCCTCTTATCTCACAAACCGACTTTCGGCACTTACATCATCTTA
>CAZTIY010000001.1:20127-33649 GCA_964613765.1 uncultured Eubacterium sp. | reverse complement strand
ATTCATTTATCCGCGCCTTAAGGATCTCTATATCATCCTTTACCGGATCACCCGAGTTTATCATTTCCTGTATCTTATCACACGCGTGCATGACTGTGGAATAATGTCGGTTTCCGAAAAGGTTTCCTATCTTCTCAAAAGAATATTCTGTCATTATCCTGCATAGATACATCGCAGTCTGCCTGGGATCAGCGACCGTCTTCTTACGTGTCGACGATTCAAGATCCCGGACGGAAACGTTATAGTATTTGCTTACTACACTCTTTATTTTCTCCGGAGTCACGCTCTCTCCGCCGTTCTTAAGCATGTCCTTCAGTATTCTTCTGGCAAACGCGACGTCTATATGTTCTTTCATTATTTCCGAGAATCCGGTTATCCTGTTGAAAGCGCCTTCCAGATCTCTGATATTATCCGTTATATTCTCCGCGATAAGGAAAAGGACTTCCTCCATATCCTTGTCTACCGTGTAATGAGCGTTTTCGGCCTTTTTCTTAAGGATGGCGACCCGGGTCTCATAATCGGCGGGGGAAAGGCTCGCGACTATGTTCCACTGGAACCTTGAGCGGAGACGCTGCGTCAGTCTGTCCAGCTCCTGCGGGGAGCGATCGCTTGAGATAACTATCTGTTTGTTATTGTCGTAAAGAGTGTTGAACGTGTTGAAAAATTCTTCCTGTGTACTCTCTTTTCCGCCGAGGAACTGGATATCATCCACCATGAGGACATCCAGCTTTCTGTATTTGTTTTTAAATTCCCTCGTCTTGTTCTCGCCGAGCGCCTTAATGAACTCATTTGTGAACATCTCGGACGATACATACAGGATATTCAGATCAGGGCGGTGTTCTAAAATATACAGACCTATCGCGTGAATAAGATGAGTCTTCCCGAGGCCGGATCCGCCGTAAATAAAAAGCGGATTATATGACTGCGAAGGATTCTGCGCGACCGCGAGAGCCGCGTGATGAGCGTGAATGTTGCAGTTACCGACCACGAAATTGTCAAAACTGAACCTCGGATTGAATATTCTCTGTTCCCTGAGACCGTTCCTGAGATTTATGACGCCGGAAATCGCCGTGTCCCTGATAGACGTGTCACGTTCTTCGCCGTTAAGGTTGTCGATTACTCTGTCATTTCCGTTGTCTGTTCCGCCGTCACTTCTGCTGTCATTTTCTCCGTAATTCCGGCCGTTCCTTCCGCCGCGTTCAGTTTCCTCATATTCTTCAGGTGTCTTTATAACTACATCAAAGTGTTCCCCGAGCACGGTTTCAAAAGATTCCTCCAGGACAGGAAGATAGCGGCTCTTAAGAAGATTCACGCGAAAACTCCCGTCAAGCGCGATATATACGGTCTTTTTCCGTTCGTCGACGTCATGAAGAACGGCGGGCACAAACCATGTGTGATAGCTCGCCTGGGTAGTATTCTGCTCTATAAGGGAAAGAACGTCCCGCCAGATCTTCCGGTAATCCATGATGCACCCTCTGAAATGATTTAGCTTCTATATTTTACAGAATAAGTTATCCACAATCAAGCACATTCATTCGTGAATTATAAATAACGAAAAAAGGCGGATTTAAAGAATTATCCGCACTGTGTTAATAACTTTGTGAATATAAATATGATGTATTGACAATGTTGTATCATTTCAGCTTAAGAGGATATGTCATATTATAGAAGGACGGAGGAAGCGCGTGCTACGGAAGAGAACGGCAGAAATAGAAATATAGAAAGAAATGGGAATATGGAAGACAAGAACATTATTAGAATTGAAAATAAGGAAGAGGGGCTGGCGCGGTATGAGGAACTCCTGTTCAGGCGCGACGCGCTTGAGGAACTCGACTTCAAAGTGAAGAAATATCTTGAGGACATGGGAGAGCCGGTTAATGATCCATTGATGATTCCGCGGGTTAACGGATGAGCCAGCCGTAATCCTGCCTGCAGTCCGCTACATAATCAGCGTATACAATATCATCGATGATTTGGAAGATTATCATATAGCGCTTCTCAAACATGAGGAATCGATATGTTTTTCCGGGGATGTACTCCCCTGTAAGCCACGGACACCTTTGCGGCATCAGCTCCAGTGAATTTGCTGTCTTCTCAAATTCAGCTGTAAGACGCTCTGCCGCTTCCGGACTGACCTGAGCCAGAAAAGCGGCGTGTGAAACGAGCATATGTGCCGCCCTCTCAGATACGATCACGCGGTATTTATTCTGCTTTTCCACTGTCTGCTGCCTCCCTGATCGCGGTACGCATCATCGCGGTGACATCATCAACAGAATAGCCTTTATTCCCGCGCATTCTCTCCTCTTCGACAGCCAGCAGCTCTTCGCGGAGTTTCAGCATCTTCTCCCTGCGGTTATAGGTTTCGATGTCCATGACGACTAAATCACCCTCTCCGTTCTTAGTGAGGAAGACGGGTTCCGCTGTTTTTCTGCACATATCGGCAATCTCATTGTAGTTCTGCCGGATTGCCGCGGACGGACGGATGTTCATAAACAGATCTCCTTTTGTAACATTTAGATAGTAACATTCTGTCTGAATTATATCCGTTTATTGCAATGTAATCAATGCCCCGATTTGTTGTATCATTATAGTGCCGTATCATTATAAAGAGGACATATTCATGAAAGAAAGCAGACAGGAAACCCCGAATGAATCCGTTAACGGGTCCACGAATGAAACCGCGGGCGGCGGACTGACGGCAAGGATCATCATACATGAACCGAAGGACAGCTTCCACAAGATCGGAAGAGGCATCTACCTTGTGGATTATTGATCCGCCGCGTTACAGTACACAGCGATTATGTACATTTTTATTGACACGGCCCGATTTCAGGTATGTTGACACAAATTAAGGGCTCGGATATAATAATCGGGCGTATGCGCAGATGGTATTAAGGATGCGCGGGATGTTTAACATTACGGAGGTAAACAGTCATGAAACAGACATATCAGCCTAAGAAGAGGCAGAGAAAGAAAGAGCACGGCTTCAGGAAGAGAATGTCCACAAGCAACGGCAGGAGAGTTCTGAAGGCGAGGAGAGCGAAAGGCAGAAAGAAGCTGTCCGCTTAACGTATGCGGAAGAACGGTGTACTCAGAAATCAGAGAGATTTCGACCGGGTTTACAGGCATGGCAAATCCGTGGCTTCACGTTATGTGGTCGTTTTTTACACCCGAAACCCGCGTTCCGAAGGAAGAGTCGCTTTCCTCGCGAGTCGTAAAGTCGGAAACAGCGTCAAGAGAAACAGGGCGAGGAGACTCATGCGGGCCGCGCTTCATAACACTGGTTTCAGGCCGGAACCGGGTACGGATTACATATTCGTTGCCCGTAAACCGATTACGGAGGTTAAATCCGGGGATGTCGAAAAATCTCTGACGTCCGCGTTCAGAAGAATGGGGAACGTGAACAATGAAAGTCATAGGAAATTTCATTAAGAAGATTATGGTTCTTATGATCCGGTTTTATCAGCAGGCGATATCGCCTTTATTTCCGCCGACCTGCAGGTACATACCGACATGCTCCCAGTATTTTATAGAAGCGCTTGAGAAGTACGGACCGTTAAAGGGAACCTGGCTCGGGGTGAGGAGGATACTTCGCTGTCACCCGGGGCACCCGGGGGGATATGACCCTGTTCCGTGATCCGGTCAGGCGCAGCCTGAGAAACGGAAAAGCGGATGATTTATATATAATTCTCATTCGGAGGAGAATGTATGTTTAACATACTTGCCAAGCCTATGGGTTATATAATGACCTGGCTGTATGACATCGTGGGAAATTACGGAATTTCCCTCATTATATTCACTACGGTGATAAAACTGATTCTTTACCCGTTCTATAAGAAGCAGATTCTCTCCACATCGAACATGAACGACATCCAGCCCCAGCTCCGCGCCATCCAGAACCGCTACGCGAACGATCCGGAGAAGATGAGCGAGAAGGTGCAGGAACTTTATAAACAGGCGGGGGTTTCGCCGAGCGCGGGCTGTCTCCCGATGATTATTCAGATGATTATTCTCATGGGAATGTTCGCTCTTCTCAGCAGACCGCTCACGTTCATTTCATCAGAAAAGATGATTTTCGCCATCCACGAGAATTTTCTGTGGATAAACGATCTGTCCCAGCCCGATCCCTGGATTCTGCCGATACTGTCGGGTATCGCGACATTCATTTCATTTTATATGACTTCCGGCGGCGCGGCAGGACAGCAGGCGGGCGGAAACGCGATGATGAACATCATGAAATACGGATTCCCGATCATGATTGTCTGGCTTTCCAAGACATACGCGGCGGGGCTCGCGATATACTGGTTTATGAGCCAGTTCCTGCAGATTTTCTATAATCTCAGATTCAACCAGATCAGAAAGAAAAAAGCGAAAGAAAAGGCAGAGGCGCTTAAAAAGAAGAGAAAGCCCGTTCGTGCAGGCGAAGGAGTGTTAAGTTAATGAACAGTGTTGAAAAATGGGGCGATAATATAGAGTCGGCCGTGGCGCTCGCGCTCGCGGAACTTAAAGCCGGGAGAGATGATGTGGAAATTGAGGTTCTCGAACAGCCCTCGCGCGGATTCTTCGGAATCGGCTCAAAACTGGCCCTTGTCCGGGTGACGATTAAAGAAAAGGAAAAAGAAGCGGCAGATGATGTAACAAAAGACGTAACAGGAAAGGTTAAGCAGAATAAAACAGAAGGGCTTTCCGGACGCGGAAAGAATACCGGATACGGAAAAGGTTCAGTCAGAGAAAAGACACCGGATGCCGTTCGTCGTCCGGCGCGCGGAGACAGCCCTTCAGAAAACAGGCATTCCGGGCGCGGCGAAACTGCCGGAGAAGGCAGACATACAGGGCGCGTAGACACAAAGAAAAGTCATGAATATTATGACCGCGGGTCTTTCCCCCGGGATGATAATTCAGAAACGGAAGAATCCTCTTCACCGGGATATCCGTCGGATGTTGAGGAGGCCGACGACAATTATGCCGATGTCCGCAACGATCGGAGAACAGGATACGACAGGAGAAACGGTTCCGATGGCGGCGCCGCATACGGAAAAGGGAAGAAGAAAAATCGTCCCCCGAAATCGCGTGAAGAAAACGATTATCCGGAAACCGATATTTCAGACCTTGATTTCAGGAAGAAAGCGGAGAGCCTTCCGGTGGTCGAAGATCATCCCGCTTTGAAATTCCTTCGTGATGTGACGAGGGAGATGGGACTTGAACTTGACATGGTCTGCCGTGCCGATGACAAAACGGTATTTATAGATATTACCGGTGGCGATTCCCGTACCATTATAGGTAAGAGAGGTCAGACGCTCGATGCCGTCCAGTATCTCACGAGTCTCGTTGTGAACAAGAACAGCAAAGAATATGTGAGAGTCATAATCGACGCGGAGCATTATCGTTCGCGCCGGGAGAACACTCTCAGGCAGCTCGCGGAGCGTCAGGCCCGCAAGGTCGTCCGCACAGGAAGGACGGTCCGGCTGGAGCCCATGAATCCTTATGAGCGAAAAGTGATACACGCGACATTACAGAAAGACCCGAGGGTCATCACAAGGAGCGAGGGACAGGATCCGTACCGCAGGGTCATCATAGAACTGAAATAGCAGGATAAAGAGGACATAATCGCGGCGGCACACGCGGGAAAGTCATCAAAGAACTGAAGCATATACAGGTGAGGACCCGCCCCGGCGGGTCTTTTCAATAGAATAACGAAAAGAACGAAAGCGCTTTTGAAAACCCGCGGTCAGAAAAAAATTAAGGGATGATTTATGGGCGTTCGGAATACAGTTCAGGACGGATTAGAAGAAAAAATGAGTGACGGAACTCCGGACGGAGGGAATGACTGCGCCGCATTTACAGTTTCGGCCACCGCAGGTCTGAACAGGTATAAAAACCGGTGCGGTGCGGCGGCAGATCTGCGTCAGCGAAAAAATCCGGGCGGCGCGGCGGAAGCAGAATCAGGACATCAAACGGAGACCGGCACGTTTGATTATATTGCTCCGTCCGTTTCCGTTTCAGAGATTCGTCCGGATTCTGAGTGCGCCGCATTTACGGTTCCGGGTGCTGAATCCGCCGCGTACGAACCGCAAGGAGCCGCCTCTGCGGCCGCGTCTGCCGAACCTGACCCGGAAGAAGTAAATAACGGCGCTTCGGCGCACGGACCGGGAAGTTACGCGGATTCCGAAGATACAATCTGCGCGATTTCAACACCTCCCGGGCGGGGCGGCATCGGAATCATCCGGATCAGCGGACCGGACGCATACCGGCTTCTTATGTCAGTATTCAGACCCGCGAAAGAAGTTCCGCTTGAGGATCACCGCCTGACATACGGCCATGTCGTTGACAGAAAAAGCGGCGGGATAATTGATGAAGTTCTTGCTGTTTACATGAAAGCGCCTTCAACATATACAGCGGAAGATTCGGCGGAAATCGACTGCCACGGAGGAAGAATCCCTCTCGAAAGGACTCTTTCTCTTCTCATGCGTGAAGGCGCGAAACCGGCTGAACCCGGGGAGTTCACCGAACGCGCTTTTCTTAACGGGAGGATAGATCTGACGCAGGCCGAGGCGGTAATGGATGTTATCTCAGCAAGAACGGACCGGTCCCTTAAAGCCGCCGTGGATCAGCTTTCCGGGGGACTTTCCGGAGAGATCCGCGCTGTCAGAAAAATGATCATGGATCTCCGGGTGGAACTTGCCGTAAACATCGATTATCCTGACGAGGACATAGAATCGCTGACATACGAAAAACTGGAAAAAGGTTTTACCGGCGTCTCGAAAGCCCTTACAAGCCTCTCTGATTCCGCGAAGACCGGAAGAATTCTCCGTGAGGGTCTCAGGGTGGCTATCCTCGGAAAACCCAACGTCGGCAAATCTTCTCTCATGAACGCTCTTCTCAGAACATCCCGCGCGATAGTGACGGACATCCCGGGGACGACCAGAGATACGATAGAGGAAAGTCTCGATCTTCACGGAATTCCGGTCATCCTGACCGACACCGCGGGAATCCGCGATACGGACGATGAAGTGGAGGCACTGGGTGTTCTAAGGTCAAAAGAAACCGTGGAACGTTCAGACCTGGCCCTGCTTATTCTGGACGGTTCCGAATCTTTAACTGATGAAGACCGGGAAATAGCCGGGGCATTAACACCGGAAAATACCGTTATATTCATAAATAAACTCGACCTCGGCTCCGCTTTTGCAATTTCCGGCGCGGAGCAATGTCTTCCGGGTGCGGCGGTCATTTGCGGTTCGGTACAAACCGGCGACGGAATAAAAGTTCTGGAAGATTGCATTGAGAAATTCGCGCTCCGGGAAACCGTAACCGTGTCCGCGCGTGAAGAAAACGGATCCGGAGAGTCTCCGAGAAATAAGACGGCGGACACTGCCGCTCCCGCGTCCGGGATCGAATCTTCCGCGATTTCGTCTGGTGCCGGATCGGAAACCGGAACTTCTTATGAAAAAATACATTTAGCCGGTGACGCTCCGGCTCTGTCCGCGGAGGCTGCGATTCCCTATGGCAGGACATATTTAACCGGATTCGCTCCGGCTATGTCCTCGGAGACCGCAGTTCCGGACGGCATGATCGGGGCGGGTTTTCCTGAGCAGGAAGTGCGGCAGGAAATAACGGTGACTAACGCGCGCCACAGGGAACTCATCAGATCAGCGCTCGAGAAAACAGAAGACGCTCTGGAACTGGTGCGTTCGCGTGCGCCGTTTGAAGTGATAGACCTCGACGCGGAAGAAGCCTATACCGACCTCGGACTTATAATCGGAGAAGAGGCAACAGACGACCTTCTTAGAGAAGTGTTTTCAAGATTCTGTCTCGGAAAATGAAAGCACGGCGAAAATCGACGAATATCGGCAAAACTCAACGAAAATCGACGAATTTCGACGAAAGGCGGCGAAAAACGGCGAAAAACGACGAAAAACGACGAAAAACGACGAAAAACGACGAAAAACGACGATGATTCGGCGACCTGACAAAATCGACGAACACGCCGGCGTTTCAGAAATCGTCGAAAGGCGGCGAAAAACGACGAAAAAAGGCGATGATCCGGCGGCCGGATAAAATCGACGAACACGCCGGCGTTTCGGAAATTGGCGAAAATCGGCGAACAACGGCGAACAACGACGAAAAACGACGAAAAACGACGATGATCCGGCGTCTTGATAAAATCAGCGAACACGCCGAGGTTTCAGAAATCGTCGAAAATCGTCGAAAAGTCGAAAAGTAATGAAAAGCAACTAACACCTCTGGCGCGTCAACAATCGACGAAAAATGACGGAAAACGACGAAAAGCGACGTGCAAAGAACAGTTTCCGGCGATTACGGGAGAACAGATGGAACAGGTTTTTCTGGGAGATTATGATATCTGTGTGATAGGAGCGGGGCACGCCGGATGTGAGGCCGCGCTCGCGGCGGCCCGCATGGGGAAAAAGACGCTGATGTTTTCCCTCAATCTGGAATCTGTTGCCATGATGCCCTGCAACCCCTCAATCGGCGGTACCGGGAAGGGACACCTCGTCCGCGAGATAGACGCGCTCGGCGGCGAGATGGGCGTTAATATCGACAAGACCTTTATACAGAGCCGTATGCTGAACACGTCAAAAGGCCCCGCCGTCCACTCCCTCCGCGCTCAGGCCGACAAGCAGCGGTACCATACAGAAATGAAGAGAACGCTGGAACGGCAGGAGAATCTCGACATCAAGCAGGATGAAGTCACGGATATTGACGTTAAGGACGGCCGTGTACTCGGCGTAATGACGAGAACCGGCGCGTATTACACATGCCGGGCGGCGATAATCGCGACAGGGACATTTCTCAGAGGAAAAATTTTTATAGGGGAAAGTTCGTTTCAAAGCGGTCCTGACGGACTTGCGCCTTCAGTTACGCTTTCAGACAACCTTAAAAAACGCGGGATGTCTTTCCGCAGGTTTAAGACCGGGACGCCCGCGAGAGCGCTCGCGGACACTTTTGACTATTCGGAGATGACCCGGCAGGACGGGGACGAAACGATCGTGCCTTTTTCATTCATGAACGAGGAGCTCCACAGAGAACAGCTGCCCTGCTGGCTCACATATACAAATGAGGAAACACATGAAATTATCCGCAGGAATTTCCACAGATCGGCGCTTTTCGGCGGACAGATAGAGGGGGTCGGACCGCGATACTGCCCTTCGATAGAGGACAAAATCCGGCGTTTTCCGGACAGAAAACGACATCAGCTTTTTATAGAGCCCGAGGGCGAAAGCACATCGGAAATGTATATACAGGGCATGAGCTCGAGCCTTCCGGAAGATGTGCAGAGGGATTTTTATCATTCGATCCCGGGGCTTGAACATATCAGGATCACGCGGCCGGCGTACGCGATAGAGTATGACTGCATCGATCCTCAGGACCTCCGGCTCGACCTCTCATACAGCAAATGGCGGGGCCTTTTCTGCGCGGGGCAGTTCAACGGGAGCTCCGGTTATGAAGAGGCCGCGGCGCAGGGGCTCATGGCAGGTATCAACGCGGTACGTATGATAAACGGTCAGGATTCGTTCATTCTGGACAGAAGTGAGGCATACATCGGCGTCCTTATAGACGATTTAGTGACAAAAGGAACCGACGAGCCCTACCGAATCATGACGAGCCGCGCGGAATACAGACTTGTTCTGAGACAGGACAACGCCGATGCCCGTCTTACAGAGAAGGGTTACAGTCTCGGGCTTGTCACGGAGGAGCGTTATCAGAAATTTTTGAGAAAAAAAGCTCTCGTCGAGGCCGAAATCAGAAGGCTGGAAGAAACGTACATCTCACCGTCCTCAGCTGACGACTATCTTAAATCTCTCGGCGCAGCGCCTCTCAAAACAGGCTGTTCGCTTGCCGCGCTCCTGAGGCGTCCGGAAGTCACATACCGGAATCTGGAAGCCGTTGACCCGGGACGGAAGCCCCTCCCCGCAGACGCGGTCGATGAAGTTACGGTCAGCATTAAATATGAAGGCTACATAGCCATGCAGAACCGCAGAATCGAGAAGTTCAGGAAGCTTGAGGGGAAAAAGATCCCGGCCGATATCGATTACAACGGAATAACCGGGCTCAGAATCGAGGCGCGGCAGAAGCTTGACCGCATCCGGCCGGCTTCCGTAGGACAGGCATCCAGAATTTCCGGCGTCTCTCCCGCCGACATCAGCGTTCTCCTCGTCTGGCTGGAGCGGCGAAAACGTAGCGGTGAGAATATCTGACACATTGCCGTGCCGGTTACGGCACCGAAGTAAAACGGCCGGTGTCCGCAGTCGGGGCGTTTGCCGTCTGACAGAGTTATCCGGGGGCTGCAATGATGTTTTCGGCGCGATTGTCAGGGAATGGAGCGAAGCGGCTTATCCGGTGAAATGACTGAAAGTATGATAAAAAAATATCAAACAATGCTGGAGCAGTCTGTCCCTGACATAACAGGAAAACAGTGTGATAAACTCCTGCGGTACATGGATCTCGTTCTGGACAGAAATCAGTACATCAATCTTACCGCGATAACAGACCCGGAGGACTTCATCAGACTTCATTATATCGACTCCCTGGGGGCGCTGTTCCTTCCTGAGTTCGGCGGGGCCGCAAAAGTGATTGACGTCGGGACCGGCGCGGGATTTCCCGGAGTTCCCCTCGCGATACTGAAACCGGATAAAGAATTCACGCTGTTGGATTCACTTAACAAACGGCTTAGAATTGTCAGAGAATTTTGCGAAGAACTCGATATCGGAAATGTAAAAATATTGCACGGAAGAGCGGAGGACGCCGGCAGAGACCCCGGGCTCAGAGAGACTTTCGATTTTGCCGTTTCGCGGGCCGTGGCCGGTATGCCCGTGCTCTGTGAATACTGTCTCCCGTTCGTCCGGGAATGCGGATATTTTCTGGCATATAAGGGGCCGGACGGGGAAGAGGAATGCGCCGCGTCGGAGAAAGCCCTGAAAACGCTCGGAGGAAGACTCATAAGAGTGGAAAAGGGAAGGATTGAGAATCTTCATCACACACTTTGCCTTATAGGGAAAACAGGGCGCACACCGGCGGAGTTCCCGCGGCGGGCGGGCATACCCGCGAAAGCGCCGATAGAATAAAGCGGCTTATGCATAAATATTTTGACTTTTAATACCGATACTATATAAAAATTAAGTCTGATTACGTCGGCTCTGCCTGCGGCTGAATAACGAAAACGCACAGAAAAGGAACGTACGGCATGCACGCGGGGAAGAACAGTACAGAACGCGCATCGGAAGGAGAGTATATGAATAAATGGTGGACAAAGTGGTATTACTGGGGTTTGATACCCGCGGCCGTCGCGTTCTTCTCACTGATTGCGGGATGGAGAGACATGAGCGTATTGCAGCGTGTAAATCTGATCAATTTTGCGGGACTTTTGGTGCATCAGTTTGAAGAGTACGGTTTCCCCGGCGGTGCGCCGTACTTCCTTAACAAGTACATGAGGGGCGGCAATGAACGTTATCCGCTCAACCAGCTTTCGGCGATGGTTACCAATCTGCTGATCGCGTATATATGCTATCTGCTTCCCGTTTTTCTGCCTGATATCATCTGGCTCGGGCTTGCCCCGGCGCTTTTCGGCTGTGTATTCCAGGTTCTGCTCCACGGCGTTGTCTTTCTCCTGAAATTTCATCATTTTTATAATCCGGGGACAGCGGCGGTATTTCTGATTCACGTTCCCTGCGGAATATTCTACATTTATTACACCGTAAGCAACTCTTTGCTCACAGGCAGGGATCTGCGGTTCGCGATCGCTTATTTGCTGTTGATGATAGGCGTTACAGTCGTGTTCGGACAGCTGATTCTGTCGTCAAAAAACAGCAGATATCCGTTTAATGAAAAAGAGAGGGTTGCCGGCGAGAGATTTGCGAAGATGATGGGACTGAAATAGAAACGTACATAGAGCGGGAACCGCGAAATTTTCCGTTAAAGATCCGGGGATAAAAGCTTTACGTTATCCCGGTGAAATCCCGCCGGAGAATGATGCGGAAATGGTTGGGGCGTTTATGAGAACAGTGAGATTGGAACAGCTCCGAATCGTCGGAACAGATTTGATAGATAACGTTTGATAAAAGTAAACTGCCTTATAATTCGCCATACGTTTGATAAATAACATTTCTGACATGAAAATGCCACTTGTTTGTTACTTCGGATTGTTATAGTTTATATATGAATAAAGGACGGAGACTGTGCGCAAGGACACGTCGGCATCAGCCGGTATGTTTCCGCCCGGTCGGAGAAACAGGGTCATTTCCGTTGACAGGTAAGATTTCGCCGGGCGGGAAGCCGACCGTCGGTAGCAGGTAAGATATCGTCGGGTCAAGAACCCGTCCGACGGTGACAGACCGGAGCACGCCGGGCAAAGAGTCCGTCTGTCGGTGAATGGTCGGAGTGCGCCGGGCAGAAAGTGCGTACGTCTTTTCCGCCGGAGCGGGATGCGCGGACATGACCCGAAAAAGAAGGGACACGGAACGGAGGTTAAAATGAGCAGCAGTGATAGTACACAGATTAGCGCGACAGGAACCGTAAAAAGGGTGCTGGCCCTTCGGCTGAAACCCGGCACGGATATGCTGACCGAGATTGAAAAAGCCTGCAATGAGCATCAGATTAAAAACGGCGTGATCATCAGCGGGATCGGCAGCGTCGGGAGAGCGGCGTTCTGCGACCCGCAGTATTTCCCTGACAGGAAGCAGCCGTATAATTACGGTCCGCCGATCATTATTGACACGCATCTCAGCATCGCCTCAATATCCGGGATAGTCTGCCATGACGATGACGGAACGAATAATGTTCATGTCCATGTGACTTTCAGTGATGAAGAGGGCCGTTGCTATGCCGGTCATCTGAAAGAAGGAACACGCGTACTCCTTACTGTGGATATGATGATCGCGGAGGTGGAAGGCATCGACATGACCAGGAAGATGGATGAGGAACTGGAAGTGCCGATTTTCTGTCCTGTCCAGGCGTAGCAGAAGGATGGCTGACAGGCCCGGAACAGAGAAGAAAAGAGATGACAGGACGGGAGGCAGTCGGTCCGCTTCATGCCGGGAAACCGGGGATATGTTTCACGTGAAACATATCCCCGGCTGTTTTCGTTCTGTCAGGCCTTTTTCTGCAAAACCTGTTTTCTCCGGATCCCGGCATGTCGCTGTTACGGCATATCCGGGTTACAACATGAGCCTTTTCTCCGGAAGCCTTTTTACTTTTCGGATATAGAGTCTGCCTGCCCCGGTTCCGGCGTGATCTCTGTAGAGAAATCACCGGGCAGTTTTAATCAGATTTTTTAGGGCTGCTGATAACGCTTTCACGTTGCTTCAGACATTTAATGGATAATTTTCAACAGCCCCGCCTTTCACAACAGCCCTTTTTCATGCCGCCTTCTCCGTTGCTTCAGTCACGTTCCCCGGTATCGCTCGGAAGCGGAGACCGTGCTGTTCTCACGGCATTTTTCCGGGCAGTTCCGGTTTGTGCCGGCGTTTCCGCGTGCCCGTCTGCTTTATTATTACGACGGATTGCGGTT
>CAZTIY010000001.1:2372-20027 GCA_964613765.1 uncultured Eubacterium sp. | reverse complement strand
TTGTGCCGGCGTTTCCGCGTGCCCGTCTGCTTTATTATTACGACGGATTGCGGTTCCGGTTCGGTCTCTGACTGCCGGTTTCCGCCGCTTTATGAGCGGCCCGCGATCTCCGCTTCTGTAACATCCGCATCGGCTCGTGTCGATTTATGTCGCTTTGCGGGCGGACAGCGGTTACCGCTCCCGCCTTTTTCGCTGAAGTTCCCGCTAATTCAGGGGAGCTTAAAGGATTGGTCCGTTGCTGTTTCCGCGCCGGTTTCCACTGCTTGACGGACGCTTTTAGGGGGTTGTTTTCCGCGATACAGCGTCGGTTTCCGTCGATTTATGCCGTTGATTTATGCCGATTTATGTGTCGATTTATGCCGATTTATGCCGGTGGAAATAATCGTATCGATGAGGTATAATAGCGGGAGTCTGAAACGCGGAAGGAAGGTTTATAAAGTGGGAAAGGCTATTGCGATTTTCAACCAGAAGGGCGGTGTGGGCAAGACCACGACGAACATCAATCTGGGCGCGAGTCTCGCTCAGCTCGGGAAGCAGATTCTGATGCTGGATATAGACCCGCAGGGAAACACGACGAGCGGCATAGGGATCCCAAAGAAGGAACTTACGGATACGATTTATGATATTCTGATCGATCCGGATTATGATCCTCACAGAGCCGTTCTCCGCACCACGGTCGAAAACCTCGACCTTATTCCGGCGAATGTCGATCTTGCCGGCGCGGAGATAGAACTTGTGGGGATAGAGGGAAGAGAGAAAAGGCTGCAGCAGGCTGTCGCCGTATTCAGGAATGAATATGACTATATCTTCATCGACTGTCCGCCCTCGCTGGGACTTCTGACCATCAATTCTCTTTCGGCGGTTCAGAGCGTGCTCATACCGATTCAGTGTGAATTCTACGCTCTTGAGGGTGTGAGTCAGCTCGTCAGCACGATCGATCTCGTGAAATCCAATCTCAACCCCGATCTTTACATAGAAGGCGTGGTCCTCTCAATGTTCGACGGGAGGACGAATCTCTCGATTCAGGTCGTCCAGGAGGTTAAACGGTATTTCGGGGCGAATGTCTATACGACCGTCATACCCAGGAACATCAGGCTTGCCGAGGCGCCCGGCTTCGGCATGGCGATAACGGAATATGATCCGAGGTCCCGCGGCGCGGCGGCGTACCGCGCTTTCGCCAGGGAATTTCTGGAGCGGGAGGGTGATCTCTGATGGCGGAAAAAAAGAAAAAGGGCGGCCTGGGACGCGGGCTTGACGCGCTTTTCGAGGATCAGGCCAGAGTATCGCGTGAAGCCGGAACGGTAGGCGAGACGTCATCCGGAGAGTCCGTGCTCTATGTGGATGTCGATGAGATAATTCCTAATAAGGATCAGCCCCGGAAACATTTTGACGAAGACAGACTTAAAGAACTTTCGGATTCGATAAAGGAGCACGGACTGATCCAGCCGCTCGTCGTGCGGAAAACGGGCGGCGCCTATGAAATAGTCGCGGGCGAGAGGAGATGGCGGGCCTGCCGGATGGCCGGAATGAGGACCCTCCCCTGCATCGTCCGGGAATTAACAGATGAAGAGAATATGCTTTTCTCCATGATAGAGAATCTCCAGCGGGAGGATCTCAATCCCATAGAGGAGGCAATGGGTCTTCAGCAGATGATGAAGACTTATCATCTGAGCCAGGAGCAGGCCGCGAAAAGCGTGAGCAAAAGCAGACCGTATGTAAGCAATACACTCAGGCTGCTCAGGCTCCCCGGGCCGGTGCGCGAACGCGTGAGCGCCGGGGAAATTTCCGCGGGTCACGCCAGGGCGCTTCTCCCGGCGGACCGTGAAACGCAGGAGAACATCTGTCAGAGGATAATAAGCGAAGGGCTTTCCGTAAGGGATGTCGAGAAACTTGTTCAGAAAGCGGGAAGGCCCGCCCCCGTACCGCGGAAACCGCGGAAAGATCCGGACACTCTGCGCGCGGAGGATATGCTCAGGGAGAAATTCGGAACAAAAGTCTCGATTGACGGGAACGGGGGAAAAGGATCGATAAGGCTTGAGTTTTATTCCAAGGACGAGCTTGACCGGCTCCTTGAGATGCTTGTTTAAGATGCCGCGGTGAATGTTTCACGTGAAACGCGCGGAGGAACGCCATGCAGGATACAGGTTATGAAAAAAAACTGACAGAGCAGATCCCGATACCGGTCTGTACGGTTGGAGGAAACGGCAAGATAGAGGACACAAACTCCAGAATGGAGGATGTCTTTCCCTACGATGTGATCAGAGATTACGATTTTTTCGGACTTCTGGGCATATCTCTCGGCAGGCTGAACAGTGACATAGAAAACGGAAAGACGGAGGTGCTTGAGCGGAACGGGAAAATGTTCCGTCTCGTACCGCGGCGCGCCCCGGACAGCGACGACCGCATTCTTGTTTTCTTTTTTGACATAACAGAGGAAGTGAGGGCGAAGGAAGCCGCGGTCGGTCACCGCATCTGCGTCGCGAGAGTAGATATCGACAATTATGACGAGATGAAACCGATCCTCAATCCGGAACTCCGGATGAGCATCTGGTCGCAGGCGGACAGGGCGATACGGCAATGGGCCGCGAAGATAGAGGGTTCCGTCGTTTCTATAAGTTCGGATGAGTATATCATTTACTACGAACACAGATTCAATGACAAAATCATTAAATCCCGTTTTGATATTCTGGATGAGGTCCGGGCGATTCAGACAGGTCTGGATTACCCGATGAGCCTCAGCATCGGAATAGGCATAGGCGGGGAGAACATACGCGCGACCCGCCGTTTCGCCGACAGCGCGCTCGATCTCGCCCAGGGCCGGGGCGGCGACCAGGTCGTGATAAGGCGTGAGAATAAAATAGAACACTACGGGGGAACACTCCAGACGGTTGAGAAACGGTACAAGGGGAAATCCCGCGTCGTGGCTCACGCGCTCGCCCGTCTTATTGACGAGGCGGACCGGATAATGATAATGGGGCATAAAAATCCGGATATTGACGCCTTCGGCTCCGCTCTCGGGATGTACCGCGTCTGCGCGATGCAGGGTCACGGCGCGAGCATCGTGCTGAACGAGCCGAACGAGTCTCTGCAGGAAATTTACAAGAATGTCCAGGAAATGGATTATTACAATATAATCAACAGAGAGCGCGCGCTTGAACTCGCGGACGGAAACACGCTTCTCATCGTGCTCGACACGCACAGGCCGGGTTATGTCGAGTGCCCCGAGCTCCTTGAAAAGACTGACAAGATAGCTGTTATCGATCATCACAGGATGGCGGTTGACGCGATCAGGGATCCCGTGGTTTCATATATAGAATCGTATGCATCTTCGACGGCGGAGCTCGTCACGGAGATCCTTGAGTACACGGGACAGCGGAAGCAGGTCGACAAGCTGGAGGCGGAGGCGCTTCTCGCCGGGATGACGGTGGACACGAACAGATTCGCCGTAAAGACGGGAGTCAGGACTTTCGAGGCGGCCGCGTGGCTCAGGCGGGCGGGCGCGGACACTACGGTGGTCAAGAAATTTTTCCAGCTGAACATCAGCGATTTCAGGGCGCGGGCAAAGGCAATAGCGAACGCGGAGATTACCGGGGACGGCATCGCGATGTCCGTGTTAGAGGGATTTAATGAAGAGGCGCAGATCATAAACTCACAGGTGGCGGACGAGCTTCTGAACGTGCGCGGAATGAGGGCCTCCTTTGTCGCGGGGCGCGACGGAACAGGCCAGACAGTAGTAAGCGCGAGGTCGCTCGGCGATATCAATGTTCAGGTCATAATGGAGAAATTCGGCGGCGGCGGTCATCTCACCACGGCGGGGGCGCAGGTGGAGGACAGCCCGGAGGAAGTCATCTGCATGATAAAGCAAATACTGGCAGCATCGAAAAAATAAACCCGCACGGGAAACACGGCTGACAGGCGGCATAAATTATCTGCGCCGGGCGGTTAGCGGCCCCGGCCGCGGTTCATGTCGCACCGCCGCGAAATACAGAGCGGAAAAGCTGGAAGCGGCGCCGCGCCACGCAGAAGGCAGGCGACTCGCAGAAACTGCGCGAAGCGAAGATCTTTTTTCGCAGCGATGCTATGCCGCCCGGCCCTCAAATGCCATGTGCGAACTGTAACCTGAAATATGATTCCCGGAAGGTTTCAATTTTCATTTATTAAGGAGATAAGGGATGAAGGTCATTCTGAAAGAGGATGTCAAGGGAAGCGGAAAGAAAAACGATATCGTGAATGTCTCTGACGGTTACGCCAGAAATTTTCTTCTGCCGAAGGGGCTCGCGACGGAGGCTACGAAATCCGGTCTGAAGGCTCTTGAGCAGCAGAAAAAATATGAGGCCGAACAGGAGGCGGCGAAGAGGGAAGAGGCCCTTGCCGCGAAAGAGAAACTGGATAATGTCCCGATAGTTATCCACAGAAAAGCGGGAGAGGGCGGAAAGCTTTTCGGATCCATTACGTCAAAAGAGATCGCGGCCGCTCTTGAGGAAGCTGGAATACAGGTGGATAAAAAGAGAATCGATATAGCGCAGCCTATAAAAACGCAGGGCTCGTTCAGTGTGCCTGTCAAACTCTATCAGGGCATCAACGCGGAAGTAACCGTAAAAGTTGAAGACTGACCGCGGCCGGATTGATCAGTGACTGAAACCGCAAGCTGATGAGATCTGCCGCCGGAAGAGGTAAGAAGTGGCTTATACAGAAATGATCCCGCCCCACAGTGACGAGGCCGAGCAGTCTGTCATCGGGGCGGCTCTCAGAAACCGCGACGCCATGCTGGACGCCGCGGAAACAATTAAACCGGATGATTTTTACGATCCGAGAAACCGCGAGATATTCCGCTGCATGACGGAGATGCTCTCCACGGGGAAAGCGATCGACATCGTTACGGTCTGTGATGAGCTTAAGCGGAAGAAGACGCTTGAAGCGGCAGGCGGCAGATCCTACGTTGCAGAACTCTCCGCTTCTGTGCCGTCCGTGACGAACGCCGCAGAGTACGCTAAAATCGTCGCGGAGCGATCCGCCCTGCGGATGCTGATAAGGAGCGCCGAAGAAATAAGGGCGCAATGTTTTGAAGGAAAAGAGAAGACAGAGAACATTCTGGATCACGCGGAGAAAAGCATTTTTTCAATCGCAAGTTCGCGGCAGAGGAACGACTATGAACCGCTTTCAAGCGTGCTCGTAAGAAATATTGATTTTCTGAATGAGCTGGTTGTCCATAAGGGGCGTCTCCCCGGCATTACGACGGGTTTCACAGATCTGGACGACATAACGGGCGGTCTTCATAACTCCAACCTGATCGTCCTTGCCGCGAGGCCGTCGATGGGAAAGAGCGCTTTTGCGCTTAATGTCGCTGAAAACGCGGCGATAAAAGGCGGGGCGCACGTCCTCATATTCAGTCTGGAGATGTCCAAGGAGGAGATAGGACAAAGACTTCTCAGCATGGATTCGCTCGTCGAGATGGAGGCGCTTCGCAAAGGCACGCTGGAACGGAGCGACTGGGAGCAGATACTTGAGGCTTCCGACAGACTTTCCGAAGCTGACATAAATATAGACGACAGCCCGGATATCAATACTTTTGAGATAAAGAACAAATGCAGGCGGATGAAAGCCGAGAAGGGTCTCGACCTCGTGATTGTCGATCATATCACGCTCATGCACACGGATGAGCGCATGGACAACCGCCAGCAGGAAGTAAGCGAACTTTCGAGGTTTTTCAAACTTCTGGCCCGCGAGATGGACTGTCCGGTCCTGATTCTGTCCCAGCTTTCGCGGGAGCCGGAGAAACGGAGAGATCACCGACCGAATCTTGCGGATCTGAGAGAGTCCGGAGCGCTTGAGCAGGACGCGGATATAGTGCTCTTCCTTTACAGAGACGAATATTATAATAAAAACACGAGTAAACCCGGTATTTGTGAGGTGAATATAGCCAAACACAGAAACGGGCCGACACAAACGATTGAACTTACGTGGGTTGAACGCTACACAAGATTCGCCGATAAAGCGGAGGAGGACTGACGGTCGCCTGTACCGGCACGGGCGATAACGGTCTTCGGATAAATTTCCGGGAAGCGGCCGTAAGACGGCAGCGGGGCGACCGCGACGGCGGCGGAAAAAGGGATTTCCGTTTGTTCGCGCAGAAGGGCGCTTCAGGACTTGATGATATCGGAACAAATAAACTTGGAGTAAGGGCGCTTAACATATGAATTTACGCATGGCAAAGAAAAAAGATTTCTATCTCCATGATGCCCATGTCGAGACGGTTTTTATAAATGAATATCTCCCGAAAGCGCCGGGAGATTTCGTTAAGGTTTATCTCTACGGAAGGATGTATGCCGAGTACGGTATGCAGCCGGACGAACGTTTAATGGAACGTGAATTCGGCATGACGGCGGCCGGGATCAGAGAGGCGTGGTCATACTGGGCCGACCTCGGAGTTGTGCGGCTGCACAGCGAGAAGTCCGGGAGCGGTTTGCCGGACATAGAGTTCGTGGATTTGAAAGAGCAGATATTCGGGAACGGTGAAGACCCTGACCGGGAAGAGGACGCGTCTTCCGGGACCGCCGCTTTCACAGAGGATACGGGTGCCCGGAGCGCTGCCGGAAATACGGATGCCGCGGGCGATGCCGGTGCGGAGGCCCGGGAATCCCGAGCAGAATCAGATTTCCCCGCCGGCGGGCGGGCAGGAATTTCCGCGGGCGGCGCCGGTTCAACGGATGAGGGGCATGAGTCACCGTCCGGTACGGGCAATATTTACGAACCGGTCCGTGATACGGAAATCAGTTCCATGTTCCGGGATATAGAGGTGCTTCTTAACAGAAGCCTGAGCTCGGGCGAACTTCAGGAGATTCTTAGCTGGATAAAGGACGACGATATCCCGGTGGAGCTTGTGCTGTACGCCATAAGCTACTCTTTGGAAAAAGGGAAAAGCAGCCTGAGGTACATTTCGACGGTCGCGCACGGCTGGATGGAGTCCGGGCTCAGAACCGCGGAGCAGGTTGAGGCTCATCAGGAGAATTTCGGAAAGCGTTACGATCAGTACAGACGGGTGCTTAAAGCTCTGGGATTCAACCGCAACGCGACGGAGCAGGAGCGGAAAATGATGGACCGGTGGTTCGACGATTTCGGCTTTGACATTGATGATGTCCTGGACGCGGCGGCGAAGACGACCGGCATTTCAAATCCTAATTTTAACTATGTGAACAAGGTTCTTCTCAACCGGCGTGACGCGGAAGGCGCAGCGGGGGAAGGCAGGAATCAGGTCTCTGCATCCGTGCTTAACAGGTATTATGAGTATCTTCGGAGCGAGGCGAGACGTGAGGCGGACGAGAGGACGGCGGAGGTCTACCGGAAATTCTCAAGGATTCGCGATATTGATACAGAGATTCAGACGGAGGGGGCGGCGCTTTCGCGCGAGCTTCTCAGAGGGAACGACAAAAGAAAAAGCCGCAATATCCGTAAGAACCTGGATGATCTTCAGGATGAGCGTGCCAATATACTGACCGGACATAACTATCCGCGGGATTATACGGATATGAAGTATAAATGTGAAAAATGCAAGGATACCGGGATCACTGATCTCGGCGGACGCTGTACCTGTGTGATCGAGAGGTCGCAGGAAGCGGCGGTCTGGATCAGGGAACAGGAAACGCAGAAGGGCACGCCTTCCGGTTCCCGTTAAACGGGCGGTTCTTTCCGCGGGCGGCTTCAGACCGGGGCATGAGAACCGCGCCGCCGCCCGGGCTTACCGCGGATGCGCAGACATTCTCCGGTGTAGATTTATAAATCACCTGAAAGCGGGTAATCGCAAGGGAAAGGAAACATCGTACAATTACGATTATATGAAATGAGTCAGGAAGATCGCAAGAAAAAAAAGAAAAGAAAGTACAGGATCAACTGGATCAGACTGAGCGTATTTATCATTTCGCTCATGGTGCTGGTCATGGTCGGTATGACGGTCAGGAACCTGATTTCACTTCATATTGAGCAGACCAGGCTGAAAAAAGAAAACGCAAGGCTTACGGCCGAGAAAAGCAGACTTGAGGAAGAATTCAAAAGCGTCAACGACCGCAATTACATAGAAGAGCAGGCGAGACTTCAGCTCAGGCTCATAAAACCGGGCGAGACACTTTATATACTCGATGAGGACGGCGACGGCGAAGATGACAGGGCCGGATAGACTGATTCCGGAAGGAGCGAAAACCTGTCCGGCGACCGGGGAGGCCGTTCCCGGCGGGACATAAGCCGTCTGCCCTTTTCGGCGGAATGTCCGGTACTGCCGGCGTGCCGGCGGCATTGAACCCGGGGCAAAGACAATCGTTCCGAATCAGAAGGTATAGGCGGTTTTTGATGGCCGGAAGGCATCGCTCAGGATCTGAAGTGCAGGAAAATTTTCATCGCCGGGCGGCGCGGTAAATTGCGGTAAGACGGCCCGGCGCGTAAATCCCCGGACAGCGTAACAGGTTATGACAGCGGCCGGGCACGGTGTAAAAAATCACAACTTAGCGATATGCGCGTAAGAGAGATAATAATAGTAGAGGGACGTGACGATACACGCGCGGTAAAGCGGGCCGTCTGCTGCGAGACCATAGAAACACACGGATTCGGTATGAGCGAAACAGTGTGGAAAGAGATTGAAAAAGCGTATAACGGCCCGGGAATCATAATATTCACCGACCCCGACCGCGCGGGAGAGAATATCAGAAGAAAAATACTTGAGAAGTACCCGGACGCGAAACAGGCATTTCTGCCCCGGGACGAAGCGATTAAGTGCGGCGATATCGGCGTTGAGAACGCGACGCCCGAGGCTGTGCGGGAGGCGCTCGCGCGCGTCTCGCAAGAAACGGCGGAGCCTGAAACTGTTTTTACCATGGGCGATATACGGTCAGCGGGACTTGCCGGAGGCCCCGGCGCAAGAGATATGCGGATGCGGCTTTGTGAGACTCTGGGCATAGGATATGCTAATGCTTCGCGGCTTCTTAAAAAACTGAACGGATTCGGCATAACACGGGAGTCGTTCGACGACGCCCTTCGCGCGGTCCGGGAAGGCGGCGGAGCGCAGGAACGCCCCGCGGACGAACCGGAAGCAGGTACGATTCTGAAGATATAACCCGCGTGCGGCCCGGAAACAGGCACGAGCGGAAGATACAGTCCGCGGGCGAACCGAAAACGGGCGCAATCTGAAGACATAACCCGCGTGCGCCGGGAACAGATGCGGGCTGACAGATACAGGCGGGACGGCGCCTGAAAGCGCTTTGCGGATACGGTTTCCGGGACCGTCGTTTGCAGAGTCGTTTCACAGAGGAGCTTAATGGAGTTATACGATCCGGCGGCGATCAGATATATAAAGCAGAAATACGGCTTCCGGTTTTCTAAGAGCCTCGGACAGAATTTCCTCGTGAGCCGGGAGGCGGTGGAGGGCATTATCGACGGGGCCGGAATCGGTCGTGAAGATTTTGTCCTTGAGATAGGCCCGGGTATAGGTGTCCTCACAAAGGAAGCCGCCGGGCGCGCGGCCCTCGTAAAGGCCGTGGAAGCGGACAGTCAGCTTACGGAAGTGCTCGGGTTCACGCTGGCGCTCTGCGACAATGTGGAAATCGTGGAGGGCGACGTGCTGAAAACCGATTTGAACGCGCTCATACCGGACGGTTTCCCCCGGGAGAATGTGAAAATAATCGGAAATCTTCCTTACTATATCACCACCCCCGTCCTGATGAAACTTCTGGAAAGCGCTCTCCCCGCGAAAAGCATCACGGTGATGACGCAGAAGGAAGTCGCGGACAGAATCATGTCTCCTCCGGGAAGCCGTGTGTACGGCGCGCTTTCCGTAGCGGTGCAGTACCGGGCGGACGTGACGCGAATTGAAGAGGTTCCGAGGGAACTGTTCATGCCGCGGCCAAATGTCGACTCGGCCGTCATCAGGATGGATCTTTTGCGGGAGCCGAGAGTGCGCGCGGCGGACGAAAAAATGTTTTTCCGCGTGGTCAGAGCGGGGTTCGGTCAAAGGAGAAAAACGCTTCTGAACGCGCTTTCCAACGGCGGATTTCCCAGAGAACGCGTGAAAGAGATTCTCGAAGAGGCCGGCATCGAATCTTCAAGGCGGGCGGAGACGCTCAGTCTGGAGGAGTTCCGGATGATTGCGGACGGATTCACAGGACACGAATCCGCGGGCGGACTGCAGTCACAGGATGAATTCTAATTTCAGCCGACGCCGGGCAGCAACCGCCGCGACAGTCAGAATCCGGATTAAACAGGTCTTTAACAGTGACTCCTGACCGGACGGGCCTACGGTGACAGCAAAATGTTTCCGAAGACTTCGGCGGCGCCGCGCGTCAGCGTGCAGAATCCTGCAGAAGACGAACCTCGGTCCGGTCTTCGACGCCGGCGGAGGAATATCAGGCAGCAGGCATCGGTCAGCGGTAACAGCAGCATGCAGCATTAGCAGGTAACAGGTATCAGAAATCAGGCAGCGGCTGCAGCAGCGTGTGGCATTAGCAGGTATCAGGTAACAGATATCAGGTATCAGTTGGCAGGCAGCAGTTAACAGGTAACAGGCAGCGGGTTATGAGAGAAAAACTGAAAAAAATCTCAGAGAATAAATTTCTAAAGAATCCTTTTGTCGCGAACTTCATAATGGCGTTCCTTCTCAACCTTCTTATAGAAACGCTGGCGAGGAACACCATGCCCGTTTACGGCGGCCTGTATTTCCTTTTCACGAAGCCGGTCGTTTTCCTGGCCAACACGCTCATCATCTACGCGACGCTCTCCGTCACGACGCTTTTCAGGAGAAGTCTGTTCGTAAAGGTGGTCATAACATCCGTATGGGTCGCGATAGGTGTCGCGAACGGAGTTATACTGACGCAGCGCATGACACCTTTTACGATGAAGGATCTGTCCTCGCTCGCGGACGGGGTCACAATCATAACGAATTATTTCACCACATGGCAGCTCGTTCTGATTTTCGGAAGCGCGGGCATACTCATAGTTTCATACGTTGTCGTTTTCTTCAAAGGGAAGAAAAGAGAATATGACTGGAGTTTCCGGAAAAGGTTCGCATGTGTGATTCTGATCATGGCCGTTGCGTCGGGGACGGTTTTCGGCCTTACGCGGGCGGGCGTCCTTAACACATTCTTCGGGAACCTCGCCTACGCGTACAGGGATTACGGAGTTCCTTACTGTTTCATCAATACATGGCTGAACACGGGCATCCACAAACCGTCGGACTACAGCAGGGAGAAAGTCCTGAATCTTTTTGAGGAAGACGAGTTCATGTCTTCCGACGGCACGATGAAACTCCCCGCGGAGACCGACCGGACCGTCAGCGGCAACATGCCGAACATTATTTTCCTCCAGCTTGAATCGTTCGTTGACCCGACGAAGTTCACGAATGTGGAGCTTGACCGCGATCCGATTCCGTATTTCCGGTCGCTCATGCGGAATTACAGCACCGGCAGTCTTACGGTTCCCGCGTGCGGCGCCGGCACCGCGAACACGGAATTTGAAGTCATGACCGGTATATCCGTAAAATTTTTCGGGCCCGGCGAATATCCGTTCAAGGCTGTCCTTAAAGACAGACCGGCGGAGAGTCTCGCCTTTGACCTGAAGTCGCTGGGTTACGGGGCGCATGCCATCCATAACCACAGAGCGCTTTTTTACAACAGAAACGAGGTGTTCGACAACATCGGCTACGACACGTTCACATCCGTCGAGTATATGCACGACGTGGAGAAGACGCCGAAGAACTGGGAGAAGGATAATATTCT
The DNA here is from genome assembly GCA_964613765.1 of uncultured Eubacterium sp. Lineage (GTDB taxonomy): Bacteria > Bacillota > Clostridia > Peptostreptococcales > Anaerovoracaceae > Aminicella. The sequence goes on along the minus strand of CAZTIY010000001.1, from coordinate 8,274 downwards.
GACGTCCCAGATAACGGACGCTCTGAGGTCCACGGAATCCCGGGACTACATTTATACCATAAGCGTCCAAGGGCACGGTAAATATCCCGCCGACAAGGTTCTGGCGAATCCCGCGGTCAGGGTTACGAACGATGTTCCCGAAGAGACAAAAAACAAATATGAATATTATATCCACCAGGTCTATCAGATGGACGAGTTCGTAAAGGATCTGACGAACACTTTGTCGGGCTGGGACGAGCCCGTTGTCCTTGTTATGTACGGCGACCACATTCCGGCGCTCGATGTCCGGGAGGAGAATTACGACGCGAAGGATCTCTATCAGACGCAGTACGTTATCTGGAGCAATTTCCCGATGAAAAGGGTCGTGAAAGACCAGCACACATACGAACTCGCCGCTGACGTTCTGAACAGGGTCGGCATACACGTCGGAACCACGTTCATCTATCACCAGGACAGGGATCACGATTCGCCCGCGTATCTTTCCGGTCTGGAAACGCTCGCCTACGATATGCTCTACGGGCAGTGCTATATATACGGAGGGAAAAATCCGTTCAGCCGGGCCGGCATGAAGATGGGCGTGAAGGATATCAGGGTCGACCGGGTAGTGAATGTCGCGGGCCGGTATTACCTCCAGGGGGAGAACTTCACGGAGCAGTCAAAAGTCTCACTGAACGGCAGAACCCTGAAGACCATATACCTCGGTCCGACACTTCTCGGGCTCAACGAGGAAGTCGATGAAGAGGACGTTAAGGACATGAAGGTGAGCCAGATCGATAAGTCGAACGAGACTATCATAAGCACGACGGAGTAGAGAAGCGGGCCGCCGGAGCGAAAGACGGTCCGATAATGTCAGGGCCCGTACGACGGAACCGGAGCCGGACAAAAGAGAATTATTGCAAGCGGGCGACCGGCGGGAAACGTTCGATACCCGCATAAAAGGAAAGCCCGGCGGCGCCGGACACGCGGGAAGGAAACACAGGCAGGTGACATAAACCGGACATGCGGGCAGAAAGCACCGGCAGCCAGCATAAGGAGAAAACATCAGCGGGACAAATTAAAGCGGGCCGCCCGCTCCCGGTTCGCGGGTAAATGGTTTGACACATAAACGGCAAATCACTGTATGACTGATAAAAAAATAAAAATCAAAAACATTGCGGGCCGGATAATATTCATATTGATCATGGCGGCGGCCGCGGCGGGCGTTGCCGCCATGACGGTAAACAGCAGCGTCATAAGAAATGAGAAGGATAATATCGCCGTAAGCATCTCGCCCGGCCATGAGGAAGTCACGGAGAAGGATGTCGCGGCTCTTAAAAAGGTTGACCCGCAGTGTGTCATGGTGCTCGGCGCGGGGATCGTTGACAGCGAAACGCCGTCGGACATGCTGAGTGACAGACTCGATGCCGCCGTCATGCTGTACCGGAAAGGCGTGGCGAAAAAAATACTTCTTACGGGCGATAACGGCACAGGAGGACACAATGAGATCCATGTTATGCTGAACTATATGCTGGATAAAGGCATACCGGAAGAGGATCTGTTCTGCGATCACGCGGGATTCTCTACGTATGAGTCCATGTACCGCGCGAAAAGCATATTTGAAGCGGATCGCATGGTCGTGATTACGCAGACGTATCATTTGTACCGCGCTCTCTATATCGCGGAGAAAATGGGGTACAGGGCGGTCGGGTGCGCTTCAGACCAGGCGAGCTACGCCGGACAGCCGCTTCGCGAGATAAGGGAAGTCATCGCCAGAAACAAGGATTTCTTTATGGTCCGGCTGAAAAAGGAGGCTGTGGGCGGTGAAAAAATCCCCATAACCGGAAGCGGCGTTCCGAGTCACGGGGAATAGAAGACGGAATCCGCGAAGTCAGGCCTCACGGACCGGAGGAGCGGGCGCGGCCCCGGCATCAGATTCCGGATTCCGTGAAACGGCGGCGGAAGAGGTTTGGGCAGGTTCGCCCGGACCCGCGCCGGGGGCGTTCTGACTCGATGCCTCACGCTCCAGGATTTTATCTAATTCTCTTCCGATGATAACCGGGATCTGCTTTTCGACTTCGTTTATGCTCTTACGGTCGAGACCGGACGTTTCTATGGGAGGGCTTATGACTACGTCGATAGCGATTCCTTTGTGGACGGAGAAGTCGATCTCGAAGAGTTTATAGGAGCCGTGGACGGTCACGGGGACGATCGGGGCTTTTGCCTTTGTCGCGAGTCTGAAACTCCCCGCCTTGAACTTTCCGAGAGTGTCGCTCCTTGCCCGGGTGCCCTCCGGAAAAATAGCCATGTTAAAGCCGTTTTTGACCATGTCGGCGGCTTTCTGCATGACTCTGAGTGTGGCGCGTGTGTCGCCGCGGACCATGTACAGACCGCCGAGGATTTCTATCCATCTCTTGACATAGGGGACGCGCTTGAGCTCCTCTTTTGCCATGAATCCGGTCTGGTGGCCCTCAAAGGCGGCGAGTATGGCCGGGATGTCAAAATATCCCTGATGATTGGAGATGATAACATAGCCGTCCCGTTCCGGGATGTTTTCGCGGCCCTCCACAGTCAGCGTGATATCGAAACAGTCCAGTACGTATTTCGCCCAGGCGACAGAATACTTTTCTATGAGATGACGCTCGAGAAGCGCATCACCCGCGTCATGCGCGGCCAGGATCTCTTCTGAGTAGTGATCGTATTTACCGATGGACTTAAAGAAAACAAGCGCCGCCGGAATTACAGTGAATAAATTCATAAGTGCTCCTTTCCGTCAATCGTATAAAGTATAGAACGGGCGGCGGAGATTGACAAGGGAGGGAGCGGCATAAGAAGCGCGGAAATATACGGTGGTTGCAGTTCACACATGATATTTGAGGGTCAGGCGGCATAGCACCGCTATGAAAAAAGGTCCTCGCTTCGTGCAGTTTTTGCGAGTCGCTTGCCTCCTGCGGGGCGCGGGGTCAAACCGCTGCACTTAAACCCCGCACCTTGCCGCTCACTTCCTCGCTCCTTCGTGAAACTGCATGCTCAGCTGCGGAAATTTTCCGCAGCGGTGTTATGCCGCCACCCCCGCAACCGACTATGTTCATACTCTGAACAGTAATATACGGTGTAAATTCCCGAAGTTAATTCCGAGCGGGAATATACAGCAATATACAGTAAATATACCGGGGAGCTCCGGCATAGCAGGGGTTTTCTCGTACATGACAGGATTGACGTCAGCGTCAGGAAAACAGGATTCATAACACACAGCCGGTAACGTCGTTAAAGAATATTCGCAGCAGCAGCCGTAGAAAGGGCAGGATTCATACAGATATCCCGGAGAAGACCGGAATACGGAGAGGAGGCAAAGAAATGCCGGAAAGATTATCGACATCACACAGCCCCTGGAAGCAGATAAATAAGGCCGGAACCAGACTGGCGGCGGCAGCCGCTCTCGCGGTTCTGTTTATAGTTATAGCTGTACTTGAAGAAACAGAGTTTACACAATGGATAGACGATGCGGTAAGAGTCCGGATGTACGATATCAGAGGCGGATTTCTGAACGCGGTGTTTCCCGTTCTGACTCAGCTCGCCGCGGCGCCGTTTATCATCGGGACAATAGTTGTTCTTCTGGTGATACCCGCGACGCGGAAGTCGTTCGGGATTCCGATGGCCGTTTTTCAAAGCGTATATTATGTCTTTTACAGAATCCTTAAAACGTGCTTCGCGAGGCCGAGGCCGGACAGCGCCATGTGGCTCGTTACCGAGCACGGATTCTCTTTTCCGAGCGGGCATTCCATGAACGGAATGGTCTTCTTCGGCCTTCTTGCGTTTCTCGTCCTGAGGACAGTTAAAGACGGAAAACTGAAGCGGTGGCTCGCCGGCGTCCTTATGATTATGCCGTACATTATGGCGTTCACACGCCTCTACCTGGGGGTCCATTACCTTTCAGACGTGCTCGCGGGACTCGCCGCGGGCGCCTGCGAGGTCATTTTAGCCGGGCTTGTCCTGGACTACCTGGCGGTTGTAAAAGCCGGCGATCCGGCGGAGAATATCAGGCGCGGGCGGCGGATCGATTAACTCGGAAGTCCGGGAAATCGCCGTGTCCTTCCGGGCTTTCCGGCGATTGAAAGCGGAAGTACGGGGCATAAAATAAAGAGATTTCTTAAAAACGTCCGAAGGCGTCAGAAAGCGTCCGAAAACGTTAAAAATCGACGCCGGAAGGTAACAGTCAGAAACAGAGCCGGCAATCAGGCAAAACCTGACAGCAGGCGGCAAAGAGTAATCTGAGGGAGGAAAACGATGATTTACGTATGTGAGATTTGCGGTTACGAATATGATCCCGCGAAGGGAGATCCCGAGCACGGCATACAGCCGGGGACAAAATTTGAGGATCTTCCCGCGGACTGGGAGTGCCCCGACTGCGGAGTGGGTAAAGAGAATTTCAAGCCTAAAGAGTAGCGTTTACTGTATGTGTCCCGGATGGGAATTCCGGTAACAGACAGAAAGTCGTGAGACCCCGTGATACCGGTGATTTTACTGATATCACGGGAATCATGAGTATAACTCCCGGCTGATTTCATACCGGACGTGAAATACGACGAATCTGACGGCCGTCGCATGATTTTTGTTGTTGAGATCTGAAAGGATTTGTATGGATAAGCCGACTCTTCTTGTCATGGCTGCCGGAACGGGGAGCCGCTATGGCGGACTGAAGCAGTTAGAACATATTACATCTGAGGGAGAGGTCATAATGGATTTCTCCCTTTATGACGCGATGATGGCGGGGTTCGAGAGAGCCGTGTTCGTCATCAGGGAAGAGTATGAGGAAGAGGTGCGGGCGCATATTTCTGACGGAGCCGGGAGATATATGGAAACGGAATACGTTTTCCAGAAAGCGGAAGACATGCCGGACGGATATGCTGTTCCGGAGGGCAGGCCAAATCCGTGGGGGACGGCTCACGCGGTGCTCGCCGCGAGGGATGTCATCAGCGGCCCGTTCGCCGTGGTAAATGCAGATGATTTTTACGGCCCGGGCGCGTTTCAGGTGATGTATGATGAACTTTCGCAGCTTAAAGACGGTCTGCCGCATCCGTATTGTATGGTCGGTTTCCGGCTGGCGAACACGCTTACGGAGAACGGAACAGTTGCGAGAGGGATATGCAGTCTGACCCGGGACGGACGTTTCGAACGCATTGTAGAACGGACACAGATAGCGAACGCGGACGGTGTTCCCTGCTATACGGAAAACGGCGGAAAGGACTGGACGGAACTTCCCGCGGACGCTGTCGTGTCGATGAATTTCTGGGGACTTACACCGTCGTTTTTCGACACGGCCTGGAAACGTTTCCCGGCGTTTTTAGACAAAGCGCTTGAGGAGAATCCTCTTAAAGCGGAATATATGCTCCCGGTCGCTGTCCAGAACGACGTTGATGAGGGACTCGCCACGGTAAAAATCCTTCATACGGGTGATCGCTGGTACGGCATGACCTACCGCGAGGACAAAGAGGATGTTGAATCCGCCGTCCGTTCTATGAAAGATAAGGGCCTTTATCCTGAGAAACTCTGGTACAGACCTGATCCCGAAAAAATTATCCGAATCTGAAGAGTAATAACATGCCGCCACCCCGATAGTTGCCTATGTTCGCCTATCCTCTGAACAGGAATGAACTCCTCGTCTCTCTTTTCGTTTCGTTTCTCCCTCAGTTTCTCCGGAAAAAAGTCGTTTCCTCGTCTCTCCTCGTCTCTCCGGAAAAACCGCTTGATTTACGCGTCACGTAAGAATTATAATATGAACGCTGCCCTTTTCCGCGAACAGGAGGACGGCAGAAATATAAGATATAGATTTGTTCCTAAGAGCGGCCGCAGGACATGGCGGCACGCCGGGGGACGCCCCCTGGAGAAGGGCGGAATCACTCCGGCCGCAGGACATGACGGCACG
>CAZTIY010000001.1:0-2272 GCA_964613765.1 uncultured Eubacterium sp. | reverse complement strand
CCGGCCGCAGGACATGACGGCACGCTCGGAGGAACGACCGCCTGAAGAAGGCGGTATCATCCTTGCGCCGCGGGGGCGCGGCGCCATAAAGTCCACAGGGAGGTGAAGCAATGACCAATTATGAGGTGATGATCGTCATCGACAACGCGCTCACGGATGAAGAGCGCGAGGCGACTCTCGAGAGGATCCGCGGAATCATAGCCGCGGAAGGAGAGGTCGGCGAGACGGACGTCTGGGGCGTCCGAAAACTCGCGTATCCCATCAATAAGAAGACAGAGGGATATTACGTCGTGATACCGTTCAGCGCCGGGCCGGATTTTCCGAAAGAGCTTGACAGAAGGCTCAGGATTTCCGACAGCGTTATCCGTCATATGATCGTTAATAAGGACGCGAAGTAGGCGAATCCGGCAGAAACGGAGGAAAGACCTGTATGAACAGTGTTATTTTAATCGGGAGACTTACCCGTGATCCGGAAGTGCGCTATACGTCCGGATCTCAGACGGCTGTCTGCAATTTCAATCTTGCGATTGACAGACCGGTAAGACAGGGCGGCGAGAAGCAGACCGATTTCCCGCGCGTGGTCGTGTTCGGGAGACAGGCCGAGCTTTGTGAGCGTTATCTCACGAAGGGAAGGCTCGTAGCTGTTGAAGGCCGTATCCAGACGGGAAGTTATCAGAATCGCGACGGACAGACGGTCTATACGACCGACGTTGTAGCGAACAGGGTGGAATTCCTCGACAGGGGTGACAGGGGCCAGAGCCAGGGATATGACAGCACACAGGCCAGGCAGGCGCCGCGGAGCGCCGGGCAGCGTCAGCCCGAGCCGGCACAGCCGGCGGCGGACGAAGATATATTCGATATGCCCGACACCTTCGAGGAGATCGACGAGGATGTTCCGTTCTAATACCTTATGAAGGGAGATTATTCAATGGCGACAGACAATGGAAAGAGGCGCGGCGGCGTCAGGAAGAAAAAGGTTTGCCAGTTCTGCGCCGATCACGCGGAAGCGATCGACTATAAAGATGTGGAGACACTGCAGAAGTTCGTGACGGAGAGAGGAAAAATTCTTCCGAGACGCGTCACGGGGACCTGCGCAAAGCATCAGAGGGAACTCACGACCGCTATCAAGCGTGCGCGCATAGTGGCACTGCTGCCGTACGTGGCCGACTGAGAGATTTAACAACCCGGAATTTAAGTAAAACGGCACGGAGAGGACATCCGAAGGACAATCTTTCGGGCGGACCGCTTCCGTGCCGTCTTCTTTATTTTCTTTCCTGACAGACATTCTGTCGAAGAACTTTACAAACAACCGGACTATGAGCCTGTGGGGAAAAACTGATCTTCGCCGGTGTCACATTGAAAATTCTGTGGAAAAAGTCACCGCTGCAAAAATCGCAAGACTTCGGGATGAAGAGTTCTGCATGTTTCCGGACCTGAAAGCCCCGCTATCATCATCTCATTTCCTTGCTTCTTCGTGAAACTGCATGCTCAGCTGCGGAAAATTTCCGCAGCGGTGTTATGTTGCCACCCCGATAGCCGTCTGTGTTTCCTCTGAACAGCAACTCGGGCAGGCTGCATATCGCGCCCGGCTGATAATATGTACATTAGTCAGTGATGTGAGACCGAATTTCCAAAAAGGGAAAGGTCAAATAGTACAATAGAAAGTCCGGTACGTGTCCGCAGATAATATACGTTGATTTCGCGCGTACGTTACTGTATCATTTTCACAGTGCGATCTTTTGCCGGGTATATCAACCATCAGCTGTTCTGAACTTCCGGAATATCTTTTTCCCGAGTGCCGAATCAGAAACATACAGTATATTATGTACGATGAGGACGGTTCCGGGATCGTTGATGAAAACGGAGAGTGCAGGTCCGGTCTGAGACACAGAAGATTACTACAGGTACATGCGGTATATGAACAACACGCGTGAGCACCCGATGAGGGGAAATTGTGACAGGTACATGCGGTATATGAACAATATGCGTGAGTTCCCGATGAGAGAAGACTCCGACAGGCCTCTGCGGTATACGAACAACACGCGTGAGCGCACGATGAGGGGAAATTGTGACAGGCCTCTGCGGTATATGAACAAAACGCGCTGAGCGCCCGATGAGGGGAAATTGTGACAGGCCCCTGCGGTATACGAACAACACGCGTGAGTACCCGATGTGAGAAGACCCCGACAGGCCCCTGCGGTATACGAACAACCCACGTGAGTACTCGTTAAGGAATAACTGTGACATTTTTTTCGCAGGATCGATGACGCTG